>NZ_JBPJUQ010000057.1:0-65085 GCF_051192615.1 Streptosporangium sp. G11 | reverse complement strand
CATCCCCCACCACCACACAAGGCGGAAAAAGGAACGCAGTGGATGTTCAACCAAAGGAATCCGTCCCCCACCCCAAAGGGCAGGTTGAACGGGGTTGTGCATCATGCACTGGCTTTTAACACACTGTTGAGTTCTCAAGAAACGGACGCGTACACCATCACCCTGACCGGCCAGATCGGCCGACCCGAACTCCGGGGCGTTCCATTTTCGTGTCACTATCTTATCAGGAGTGCCGGTTTCGTGTCAAACTGTCGGATTTTCGACCATCGACTCGAACCCGCCGAACCCGCTAGGATTGCGACCACCCCGTTTCCAGGGCAACCCCTCTAACTTACTCCCACATCCGGTTGTTGTCCAACCAGACTTCGGCGTGACGCATGCGCCCCGTCGAAGGGAGTTCATCAGAAGGAGGGTCCCGAGGCTCCAGCGATCTCCGCCGACCCCCTCGGGCCTGGTGAACTCTATGTTCGGCGCCCAGCCCCGTCAAATCGAAGTGCGTCCCCTGCCATGACGTGTTTTTCACCCCTTGGGTAGAGGTCCGTCATGACGGACCACAGAGTGTTGCCCAGGGCGCTCGTCGTGCTTCTCTGCGCCGCGGGCGCCGTGGTCACCCTGGGAGGAATCAGGGAGATCGGATCGATCGTCGGGCCGTTGTTGCTGGCCTTGGTTCTGGTCCTGGCGGTGTCCCCGGTCAGAACCTGGCTTCGCGAGCGTGGCGCTCCCGGGTGGACGCTGGTGGCGGTCCCTCTGGTGATCGTGCTGCTGGTGCTCCTGGGCATGGTGGCGATCCTGACCGTGGCGGTCGCGCAGATGGCGGCCCTCGCGCCCACCTACGACGCGCAGTTCAACCAGCTGATCGTGGAGGCGCAGCGGCAGGCGGCCAAGCTCGGCATCGGCACCCGGCAGATGAACGAGGCGATCAACTCCTTCGACCCCGGCAAGATCTTCGCGCTCGCGCAGGGATTCGTCTCAGGACTGCTGGGCGTGTTCTCCGGCCTGGTCCTCATCATCGTCCTGCTCCTGGCCATGTGCCTGGACACCCAGGCCTTCTCCAAAATCCTTGCCCTGGGGGCGGCGCGCAGGCCCCTGCTCATCGGGGCGCTCAACAACTTCGCCCACAAGACCCGCCGCTATCTCCTGGTCTCGACGGGGTTCGGGCTGGTCTGCTCCGTACTGGACGTGACCGCCCTCTGGATTCTCGGCGTGCCGCTCCCCCTCCTCTGGGGCGTACTGGCACTGATCACGAACTACATCCCCAACATCGGCTTCGTCCTGGGGTTGATCCCGCCCGCCCTGCTCGGCCTCCTGGAGGGCGGGCCCAAAACCATGATCCTCGTGATCGTCTCCTACATACTGATCAACTTCGTGGTGCAGTCGCTGATCCAGCCGAAGTTCCTCGGTGACGCGGTCGGCCTGTCCACCACCGTGACCTTCCTCTCGCTCATCCTGTGGACGTTCATCCTCGGCCCGCTGGGCGCGCTGCTGGCCATCCCGCTCAGCCTGCTGACCCGTGCGCTGCTGATCGACAGCGACCCCGACGGTGATTGGGCCGCCGCCCTCGTCTCCGGGGACGTTCCCGGCGAAGGGCAACCCGCGTCGGGAAGGAAACCGGACGCGGACCAGGGGAAGAGACCACCGCCCGTACCCTGAGGTCATGTATCGCGAGTGGGCGCCGGGCTCCCGCATCGCCGGGTGGGTGGCCTGCCTGTGGATCAACGAGGCGACCTCCGCCACGACGCAACCGGTCGTGCCTGACGGCTGCGTGGATCTGATCTGGGGGCCGGGGGGAGCACAGGTCGCCGGGCCCGACACGGGCCCGAAGCCCGTCCGGATGGCGCCGGGTGACCGCTACGTCGGGATCCGGTTCAGGCCCGGCGCGGCGGGCGAGCTGTTCGGCGTGCGCCTCGACAGCCTGCGCGACCTGCGGGTGCCGCTGTCCGATCTTGAACCGCTCGTGCCACTGTCCGATTTGGAACCGCTCACCGCGTCGCTCACACCGGGACCGCTCACCACGTCACTCGCACGGGAATCGTCCACCGCACCGCCACGGGAGCCGCTCACCACACCGCCCGCGCCGGAGCCGCCCACCGGACCGGCCGGGGTCCGGCCGCCGGAGCCGATCTCCGACGCCCTGCGGCGGGCTCTGGCCGTACGACTGCGCGCGGCGCCCGAGCCCGACCCGGCCGCGTCCGCGATCGCCGAGGCGCTGCGGACGGGACGGAGCGTCAGGGAGGTCGCCTGGGATCTGGGGGTCGGCGAGCGGCAGCTTCTGCGCCGGTCCCTGCGGGCCTTCGGGTACGGCCCGAAGGTGCTGCAGCGGGTGATCAGGTTCCAGCGGGCGCTGCGGCTGGCCAGACGCGGGGTCGCGGCGGCCGAGGTCGCCGCGCTCAGCGGGTACGCCGACCAGGCCCACATGGCGAACGAGGTACGGCGGCTGGCGGGGGTGCCCCTGAGCCGGCTGCTCGACCGGCCGGGCGACGGAACCGCCTGACCAGGTCCCCGCGCGGGTCGTCGCACCAGGACGTCGAGCCGTCTCCGTCCCTCAGGCCGGGGATCAGGCGGTCTCCAGCCCGACCGCTCCGCCGCTCACCCGGGTCCGGCCGTCAGGGGAGGCGATCGAGACCTTGAGCGTGCTGGGCCGTCCCATGTCGACCCCCTGGATGACCGTGAACTCCGAGGAGCCGGTCCCGAGGACCCGCAGGTAACCGCCGAAGGCCGCGGCGGCGGCCCCGGTGGCGGGGTCCTCCACGACGCCACCGACCGGGAACGGGTTGCGGGCGTGGAACCGCTCGTCGCTCTCCCGCCAGAACAGGTTCGCCGTCGTCCAGCCTTCGCGGGTCATCACCGCCTTCAGCCGCTCGTAGTCGTAGTCGAGAGCGGCCAGGCGGTCGCGCGAGACCGCGGCGACCATGAGGTGTTCGACACCGCCGAACGCGACGTGCGGCGGGAAGGCCGGGTCGAGCTCGTCGCGGGACCAGCCGAGGGCGGCGAGGGCCTCCTCCAGCGCGTCCTCCGCGACGGGCCTGGAGTGCGTGGGGACGCTGGTGATCGTGGCGTGGAGCGCGTCGTCGACGATCTCGGTGTCGACGATGATCTCGCCCGCGTTGGTGTCGAAGGCCAGACGCCCGGTCCCGAGGCGTTCGGCCAGCACCACCGAGGTGGCGATCGTGGCGTGCCCGCAGAACGCCACCTCCGCCGAAGGGGCGAAATACCGGACCCGGAAGGCGCGTCGCTCGTCGTCGCGGACGGTCACGAAAGCCGTCTCGGAGTATCCGACCTCCGCGGCGACGGCCAGCATCTCCACGTCGGAGAGCCCGGCCGCGTCGAGGACGACCCCGGCGGGGTTGCCCCCCTCGGGATCGTGGGTGAAAGCGGTGTAGCGGAGGATTTCCACGGTGCTCGTCACAGCACCGGAATTTATCAGCCCCCTCCCCCGTCCCTCCAGGCCCCGCCGGTGCCCCGTCACACTGCGGTGACGGGGCGGGCGACACGGACGGGCCACAGGGGCGGGCGACAACGGGCGGGCCGCCAGGGACGGGCGGGAACGACCCGCCTGTTCAGGCGGAGGCGGGAACGGGCGCCGGGGGCGGCGATCCCTCCGGAGACGCGGCGGGCGGGCGGGAGATCCGGCGTCCCCACGGCATGGCGAGCGCCAGGATCGGCAACAGCACGATGGAGGCCTGCGACCAGACGACGTGGAGACTTCGCCAGGTGGCGGAGTCGAACTGGGTCATGTAGAGGTAGCCGTACCCCGCCCAGAGGGAGACACCGATGATCGCGGGCCACGCGAAGCGGGTGGGACGGGCGATCAGGAACGGCATGAACCACAGGAGATACTGCGCGCCGAGCCTGGGGGTGGCGACCATGAAGGCGATCAGCAGCGCCGTGGTCAGGTCGATCGGGTCGGCGCGGCGCCACAGGAAGGCCGTCACCAGCAGGGTGACGTAGATCAGGCGGGTGCCGAAGGTGGCGATCCCCTGGTTCAGGTCGTTGACGCCGTGCATGAGGATGGCGCTCCAGCTCCACTGCCCGACGATCGGGCGGACGTCCTGGATCACCCTGATGACCTCGGGGATCTGGCTCAGCGAGGTGCCGGCGAAGATCGGCAGGGTGACCAGGAAGAAGACCGGCGCGATGCCCGTGGCCACGAACGCCACGGCGCGGGCGCGGAAGGTGGGCAGCAGCAGGAGCAGGCCGGGGATGAGCCAGATCGGCCAGCTCTTGGCGCACAGCGCCAACCCCATCAGCAGTCCCGCGAACAGGGCCCGGCGCAGGGACTGCCGGTCACCCTGGCGCGGGGTGAGCGCCCCGCGGAGCATCCCTTCGGGACCGAAGGCGTGCCGTACGGCACCGGCGAGGCCGTGAAGGGCGACGCTCTGCCGTGCCAGCGCGAGCGGGTTGGTGGTCATGCCCGGCCGGTGGGGGTCGCCGGGACCTCGGGCGACGACGAAGGCGGCGACGCCGAAGACCAGGGCGACCGGCTCGACCTGGCCGTGGACGGAGGCGACGAGGATGGCCAGCGGGTTGCAGGCGTACTGGAAGGCGCGCAGCGACGCCTTGGGGCCCCCGGCGAGCTTGCCGACCAGGGGGATCAGCACGATGTCCGCGACCACGGTGACCAGGCGTCCGCCGATCTCCCAGGGGATGCCCAGCCAGAGCAGGAGGCCGTAGACGTAGGGGATGGTCGGCAGGAAGTGCCAGCCTCCCGAACTGCCCAGAACGGGGTCCTCACGGTTCAGGACCGCCTCGCCGGCGGGCTTGAAGCTGTTGATGAAGTCGACCGGTTGCCAGGTGTCGATCGCGGAGGTGGTCATGATGAGCACCCGGAAGGCGATTCCGACCCCCAACACGACCAGGAGGGAGGGTCTCCAGCCCTTCCACTGCGCGACCAGGGCGAGCACGACACCGAGAACGAGGACGAACCCCGTGAGAATTGCGTAGTCCATGACGGCCCCTAGCCTGCCGGACCTGGCGACCAACCAGCCACCCGGATCTCCAAACCGAGACCACTCTGCCAGTTTTCCCGACCTTCGGAATCCGGGCCGTCACGGCGGGCGACCGCCTCGGGACGCGGGCGCGTACCCCGGACACCCCCGGAGGGGTGCGGGGTGAAACCTCGCCGCCGGAAGTCCGTCTCCCCCGGCGGCGAGGGGCTTTCAGCCCAGGCCGTCGAGATAGGCCCGGTGGCTGCGGGAGAACTCGAAGGCGTTGTACCTGTCCCAGTTGATCGACCAGGTCATCAGGCCGCGGAGGTTCGGGTAGACCCCTCTCGGCCGGTACGAACCGCAGTTGGTCCCCTTCGCCAGGCAGTCGAAGGCCTTCTGGACCTCGGCGACCGTGGTGAAACCGTTACCCGCGAAGGGGGCGGCGGGCAGGCCGATGGCGACCTGGTCCTGGCGCAGGGCGGGGAAGACGTTGTTCGGGTTGCCCGCGATGGGGAAGCCGGCGAGCAGCATGTCGGTCATGGCGACGTGGAAGTCGTGGCCGCCCATGGTGTGGTACTGGTTGTCCAGCCCCATGATCGGCCCGGAGTTGTAGTCCTGGACGTGCAGCAGGGTCAGGTCGTTGCGCATCGCGTGGATGACGGGGAGATACGAGGCGGCCCGCCGGTCGGCGGAGCCGTTGGGGCCCGGGCCGTAGAACTGGTAGCCCAGCTGGACGAAGAACGTCTCGGGGGCCATGGTCAGCACGAACCTGGTGCCGTACCTGGCCTTGAGGGTCTTGAGCGCGGAGATCAGGTTGACGATGACCGGGGTGGTGGGGGCCGACAGGTTGGTGTCGCCGTTGTCGAGATAGAGCGAGTGGCCCTCGAAGTCGATGTCCAGCCCGTCGAGGCCGTACTTGTCGATGATGGCGCCCACCGACTGGACGAACTTGTCGCGCGCGGCCGTGGTGCCGAGCTGGACCTGGCCGTTCTGGCCGCCGATCGAGATCAGCACCTTCTTGCCGAGTGCCTGCTTGGCCCGGATCCCGGCGATGAACTCGGCCTCGGACTCGACGTTGGGGCACTCGGCGACCGGGCACTGGGTGAAGCGGATGTCTCCGGAGGTCACCGAGGTGGGCTCGCCGAAGGACAGGTTGATGACGTTCCACTCGTTGGGCACGTCCGCCATCCGGATGTAGCCGGAGCCGTTGGCGAAGGAGGCGTGCAGGTAGCCGACCAGCACCCGCTTGGGCAGGTTGCCGGGCGGCGTGGTGGTGACGGTCGCGGAGACCGCGCCGGACCTCGCCGACTCACCGGTGGGGTTGGAGGCGCTCACCTGGTAGCTGTGCGTCCCCGTACCCGGGCTGTCGGTGTAGGAGGTCGCGGTGGGCGTACCGACCTTGGTGCCGTTTCGGTAGACGTTGTAGGCGGTCGCGCCCGAGGAGGCGTTCCACCTCAGCGAGACGCTCGCGCCGCTGACGGTGGCGGCCAGTCCCGACGGTACGGACGGTGGCGGCGGCTGGTCGTTGCCGACCGTCACGGAGACCGCGCCCGACTTCGCCGACTCTCCCGAGGCGTTGGTCGCGCTCACCTGGTACGAGTGGCTGCCCGCGCCGGGGGTCTCGGAGAAGGTGGTCCCGGTGGCGGTGCCGACCTTCGTCCCGTTGCGGTAGACGTTGTAGCCGGTCGCGCCCGAGGAGGCGCTCCAGCTCAGCGAGGCGGTGGTCGCGTTGCCGGTGCCGGTGAGCCCGGTGGGCGCCGCGGGAGGCTGTCCCTGCCCCGGCGCTCCGTCGAGGACGACGTCGTCGGCCTGGTAGACGCCCTGGCCGTACCAGCCGTTGACGTAGATCGTCACCGAGGTGGTCGAGGCGCCGGTGGTGAACGAGGTCGACAGCTGGGCGTAGGACGACGGCGAGGACGTCCACGTGCTGGGGTCGGTCCCGCCGGTGCCGGTGGCGCCGAGGAAGACGTAGCCGCCCCTTACCCAGGCCGACAGGGTGTAGGCCGAGGACGGCCTGACGCTGACCGTCTGCTGGCACCGGGCGGTGTCGTTCCCCGCCGGGGTGGCCTGCAGGGCCCTGGTCCCGCCGTGCACCGGCGAGGAGACCGCCGTGGCACCGGAGGCGGCCGTGCAGGTCCAGCCGGTCAGCCCGCTCTCGAAGCCGGGGTTGACCGCGATGTTGGCGGCGTGGGCGGGTGACGCGGCGAGCATCGTCCCGCCCAGCGCCAGTACGGCGATCGCCGCGAGTTTCCTGAACCTCATCCGGTGAACCCCTTGAAGATGTTGGTGAACTCCCAGGCCGACTGGGAGATGCCGCTGCAGGTCGGTGAGACCTGACCGCTCGGGCAGCCGCCGTTGTCCCTGGCGCTGGACCAGAAACCGACGAAGCCGACGTGGTTGGTGTTGGCCCAGGCGAGCAGCTTGCGGGCGTCGGCCTGGGTGGTGGTCATCCCGGTGTCGTTTCTGCCGATCATCGGGGTGAGGCCCAGCAGCTTCTTGAGCTGGGCGTCGGTCTTGGCGGGCCAGACGGTTCTCATCTGGGCGAGGGTCGCCTGGGCGGCGGCGATCATGGCGTCGCCCCAGTTGCCGGTGTAGCCGAAGTTCATCAGCATCGGGTTGACCATGACGTTGAGGCCCTTGGCCGCGGCGTCCTGGAGGATCGACAGCGAGAAGGGGTCGACGCCGTAGTCCTGGCCCTGGATGCGCAGGGTGTAGCTGATCACGGTGCCGCGCTCGGCCTGGAGCTGCTTGAGGGCGGTGTTGACCTTGGCCGCGTCGATCGCGGCCTCGACGTCGATGTCGAGGTGGTTGGTGCCGACCGTGTCGAGGACCTTCTTGTAGGCGGTGACCAGCGCCGCGGAGGTGCCGCAGACGTGCTCCAGGTACGGCCCCATCGCGCCGCCGGTGGCCACGATGACCTGGCCGCCCTGGGCCTGGAGCGCCCTGACGTCGTTGACGATCCGCGAGTCGTTGATCGGGATGGTGCCGCCCCAGGCCGGGTTGCAGCCGCTGCTGTCGCCGAGGGCGAAGGCGAGGGTGTAGTTCCTCACCCCGGTCGCCGCCGCCGCGCTCACCAGGGAGGGCGTGGGCATCGTGATGTCGATGTAGGGGGCGTACCGGATCTCGCCGCCGGGGGGCGGGCCGGTGTCGCGGCTCGTACGGCCGCTGACGGAGGCGGTGTAGGCGGAGCAGTTGCCCGCGGCGTCGCAGGCCCGGACGCGGAAGCCGTAGGCCGTGTCGGGGTTCAGCCCGGTCGCGGTGTGGCCGGTGCCGGAGCCCGTGGCGACCGCCGCGCCGTTGTCGCGGGAGACCTCGTAGCGGGCCACGCTTCCGGAGTCGTCGGTGGAGGCCGTCCAGCCGAGGGTCAGCGAGGTGGCGGTCGGGCCGCCCACGGTGAGGTTGCCCGGTACGGTCGGCGGGGTCGTGTCGCCGGGAATGCCGGTGCCGGGCGGGCCGTCGAGGACGACGTCGTCGGCCTGGTAGGCGCCCTGGCCGTACCAGCCGCTGGTGTAGATCGTCACGGTGGTGGTCGAGGCGCCGGTGGTGAAGGTGCGCGCCAGCTGTGTGTAGGCCGACGGGGAGGAGGCCCACGTGCTGGTGTCGGTGGTGCCGGTGCCGCTCACCCCCAGGAAGACGTATCCGCCGCGCACCCAGGCCGACAGCGAGTAGGACGAGGACGGCCTGACGCTGACCGTCTGCTGGCAGCGGGCCTGGTCCGAGCCCTGGGGGGTGGCCTGCAGGGCCCTGGTCCCGCCGTGTACGGGCGAGGAGACGGTCGTGGCGCCCGAGGAGGCGGAGCAGGTCCACCCGCTCAGCCCGTTCTCGAAGCCCGGGTTCGTCGCGATGTTGGCCGCGTGGGCCGGTGTCGCGACCAGCATCGTCCCGCCGAGCGCCAGCACGGCGGCCGCGGCGAGTTTCCTGAGATGCATCCGATGTACCCCGCAAAGATCTTTAGGAGGGTGTCGTGGGGGCACGACCCGCACCCCGGGTAGGGGGTGCGGGTCGTGCCGGCCGTACGGGTCGTGCCGGCCGTACGGGTCATGCGGGCCGTACGGGTCGTGCCGGTGGTACGGGTCCGGTCGTTCCGGTCGTGCGGGCTCGCGCCGGGCGTCTCCGCTCGGAGCGGGCCCGCACGGTGCGGGTCAGAAGCCGGCGGTGACGCGGGTGAAGTCCCAGTCGTTCTGGGCGATCCCGCTGCAGTTGGAGGTCACGCCGCCGCCCGGGCAGGGACGGTCGCGGTTGACCGCCCAGTAGGCGAAGCGGGTCAGGCCCTTGGACTTGGCCCAGTCGCGGATCTGGGTCCAGGCCGCCACCGTGGTCAGCTCCTGCTGGTCGGACAGGCCGTTCATGCCGGAGATGCCCATCCGGGCGTACGCCTGCGCGTCGGTCCAGCCGTTGGCGGCCTTGAGGGCGTTCTTCAGGCCCTCGGAGGCGTTGACGGTGTCGTTGTAGATGTTCGAGGCGCCGAAGTCGAACGGCATGATCGTGTAGTTGTCGATCGGCACGGCCAGCGCCTTGGCCTGGTTGATCAGGCGGATGCCGTGGGAGGTCGGGCCGGTGGTCGAGGTGCCGAAGGTGACGGCGATCTTGACGTTCGGGTTGTTCTGCTTGACGATCTTCAGGCCGTTCAGGATGCGGTCCTGGACGGTGTAGTTCTCGAACTCGTCGGTGTTCTCGATGTCGAAGTCGACGACCGCGGGGCCGACGGCGTTGATGACCTGCTGCACGGCTCCGGCGAAGGCGGCCGGGGTGGAGCAGTTCGGGCCGAGCTTGTTGCCCGACCAGCCGCCGAAGGAGATCTGCACGCTGCCGCCCGCGGCCTTGATCTGGTTGATCGCGGTCTGGTCGGTGCCGCCGGTCAGCGGCCTGGAGCCGTCCCAGGCGGGGTTGCAGCCACCGCTGGACAGGATGAACGCCATGGTGAAGGACTTCACACCGGTGGCGCTCATGACGGTCGCGGGGTTGGGCGGGTTGCCCCAGCCCATGTAGAGGTACGGGGCTCCGGGCATCTTGCCGCCCGGGTCGGGGTTGGTGCAGCCGGTGGTGGTGGCGCTCACCGCGCCGCTGGCGGCCGACTCGCCCTGGGCGTTGTAGGCCTTGACCGTGTAGGTGTGCGAGGTGCAGGTGCCCAGCGAACCGATGGTCGCGCTGGTGCCGGTCACCTGAGCCCGCTGCGTGGCGCCCTCGTAGACGCGGTAGCCGGTGACGGTGCCGCTGGAGGCACCCCACGACAGGGAGATCGAGGAGTTGGTCGTCCCGGTCACCGACGGGGTGCCGGGCGTCCCCGGGGTTCCGGGGTTGGTGCCGCCGGCGCAGGACGCGCCGTTGAGGGTGCAGTTGGACGGGGTCGCGCTACCCGGAGAGCCGTTGAAGCCGAAGCTCGCGGTGGCCCCGGGAGCCAGGGTGCCGTTCCAGCCGACGTTGGTGAAGGTGAACCGCTGCCCGCTACGGCTCAGCGACGCGTCCCAGAAGGACCCGATGTTGGCACCCGAGGGCAGATCGAAGGCGACCGACCAGCCGTTGATCGTGGTCGTACCACCGTTGGTGATCGTGTACTTGCCCTCGAAACCGGTGCCCCAGTTGGAGACCTTGGTGAAGACGGCGGTGGGGGGCGCCGCGAAGGCGGGGGTCGCGACCATCGACAGGCCGAGTGACATGCCGAGCGCGGCCAGGACCGCAGTCAGTGTTCGTCGAAATCTCATGGCTCTTCCTCGGTTGGGGGGTGCGAGGTGTTGGGGGCGTTGGGGATGCGGGGTGTTCGAGGTGCGGGATCCGGGGCCTGCCCGGCCGGGTCGTGAGTCGTGGGAGGCCGGGCAGGTCCGGGAGGCGGGAGGCTAGGGCAGGGTCGCGAGGTGCGGCTTGACGGTCCGGGAGAAGTTCCAGTTGTTGCTGGCGTCCCAGTTGATGGACCAGGTCATCGCGCCACGGATCCCGGGGTAGGCGCGCGGCGGCACGAAGCTTCCGCAGTTGGTCCTGGTGGCCAGGCAGGTCAGGGCCTGGTTCACCAGGGCGGGGGCGACGATCCCGCCGCCCGCCGCGCCGGGTCCGGCGGGCAGGCCGAGCGCCACCTGGTCGGGGCGGAGGCCGTTCTCCAGCTGGATGCAGGCCAGCGCGGTCATGAAGTTGACCGTGCCCTGCGAGTAGGCGGCCATCTGGTCGCAGCCGAGCATGGAACCGGAGTTGTAGAACTGGGTGTGGACGACGGTGAGGATGTCCTTGATGTTCAGCGCCAGCTTGAAGTACTCGCCGCCGGTGGACTGCATGTCGATGGTCTGCGGCGCCATCGTGATGATCAGGTTCGCCCCCGCCTTGGCCCGCAGCGACCGGAGCGCCTGGCCCATGTAGGTGGAGTTGAGCCCGTTCTCCAGGTCGATGTCGACGCCGTCGAAGCCGTAGCTCTGCATCAGGGCGTAAACGGTGTCGGCGAACTTGGTCGCGGCGGCGGCGCTGGCCACCTGCACGCGGCCCGCCTCGCCGCCGACCGAGAGGATGACCTTCTTGCCGCGGGAGTGCAGGGTCTGCACGTCGGCCCTGAACTGGGCGTCGGTGTAGCCGCCGAGGGAGGCGGACAGACCCGGGTCCACGCCGAAGACGACCTCACCGGGGGTGGCGGTGGCCTCGCCGAAGGAGACAGCGACCAGGTCGTACTCGTTGGGTACCGCCGACAGCCGCAGCTCGACGGCCGGGTTGTCGAAGTTGTGCCAGTAGCCGGTGAGGAAGTGCTTGGGCAGCGGGCCGCCGCCGGTGCAGCCGGTCGTGGTCGCACTGGCCGGGTCGCTCTTCGGACCCTCGCCCGCGGAGTTGTACGCCGCCACCGTGTAGGTGTGCGCCTCACACACGCCGAGCCCGGAGACCGTCGTGCTCGTCCCGGTCACGGTCGCCCTGACCGTCGATCCCTCGTACACCCGATAGCCCGTCACCGTCCCCGACGACGCGCCCCACGACAGCGCCACGCTGTTCGCGCCGCCCGTCGCCGACACCGCGCCCGGCTTGCCGGGGGCGCCGCTGGTGCAGCCGGTGGTGGTGGCGCTCACCGCGCCGCTGGCGGCCGACTCGCCCTGGGCGTTGTAGGCCTTGACCGTGTAGGTGTGCGAGGTGCAGGTGCCCAGCGAACCGATGGTCGCGCTGGTGCCGGTCACCTGAGCCCGCTGCGTGGCGCCCTCGTAGACGCGGTAGCCGGTGACGGTGCCGCTGGAGGCACCCCACGACAGGGAGATCGAGGAGTTGGTCGTCCCGGTCACCGACGGGGTGCCGGGCGTCCCCGGGGTTCCGGGGTTGGTGCCGCCGGCGCAGGACGCGCCGTTGAGGGTGCAGTTGGACGGGGTCGCGCTACCCGGAGAGCCGTTGAAGCCGAAGCTCGCGGTGGCCCCGGGAGCCAGGGTGCCGTTCCAGCCGACGTTGGTGAAGGTGAACCGCTGCCCGCTACGGCTCAGCGACGCGTCCCAGAAGGACCCGATGTTGGCACCCGAGGGCAGATCGAAGGCGACCGACCAGCCGTTGATCGTGGTCGTACCACCGTTGGTGATCGTGTACTTGCCCTCGAAACCGGTGCCCCAGTCCGAGGTCTTGGTGAAGACGGCGGTGGCCGAGGCTGCCTGGGCGGGGAGTGCGACCGTCATCGCCAGGACGAGGGCCGCCAGGGCGACGAGAGAACGAGCGATGGCGCGTAATTTCACGTTTACCTCATGCATTCGGTGGGGGGTGACCGTACGACCCGCGCCACGTGGGGGGTGCGCGGGCGCGAACGTGGGCGCGAGCCGTACGGCGGGGTGGGCACGGTTCCGCCCGGGGGCGGGACCGTTCCGTCGATCGATGCGGGACGCCGGGGGCCGCCGGGATCGGCGAGTCGTCAGCGGGTCGCCGTCACGCGCTCTGGACGTCGCCGACCGGCGGGTGGCGCCGCCGGCATCCGGCGTCGGTGCTCCGAGGACAGGCCGCGCCCGGCCTTGGGGAGGATCAGGGATCCGGCGGGGGCGTCCGTGGTGGCGCGCTCGCTCGTGGCTCCCGGGCGCCGGTGCTCGCCCGTGGCTCGCGGGCCCCGGCCTGAGGCCTCGGGACGGGCGGCGGCGACGGCGGCGCCGATGGTGGCCGCGGCGGCCGTGCCGGTGGCGGGCGCGGCGATGGCCGCGATGGCGGGGACGGCCGTGACGCCGGAGACGGCGGTGGCGGCGGTGATGCCGGGCGCTGGCAGGCCGGGGTGAAGGCTTGCAGCCGGAGTCAGGACAAGTAAGGGAAAGGTGCGCCGCATGATCGCTCCCATGGACGTGGAACCTGGGGGGTGAGGCGTCCGGACGGTCGGACCTTCAGCGGCGACGGCTGCCGCCGTCGCGTTTTCGCAGCTAGAAATCGGTCGGAGGGGACGCACGGGCCATGGGCACCCCCAGTCGGCATTTCTTTTAGGAAAGTTTCCTAAGAGTTGTCGCGATCGTAGCCTTGACAGACTCCTCCCACAAGGCCCAAAAATGTCCATCGCCGACGCCGTGTCAGGACACGTTCCACCGGTCGCCCCCGGCCACCCGGAGGAACGGCACGGCGACCCCTCGCTCGCCGCCCTCCCCGTCCGCCACTCCCGCGACGGCCCGGCGACGGCCCCGGGGCACGATCCCGTCGCCCCCGGACGACGCGGTCTGCCCTGTCCGATTAACCCGGATCATCGCGTCCGGAAAACCGGATAAGGGGTATATATACCTTTAGGCGGTACGGTACTGGTGCATCCGTAACGCCCTCTGGAGTATCGCCGTGTTCTTTGGCATCACCGACATCTGGACCTACGTGGTCGGCGCCTTCTTCATCATCCTGTTGCCCGGCCCGAACTCGCTGTACGTGCTCAGCACCGCCGCGTCACGCGGGGTGAGGCAGGGCTACCGGGGGGCGATGGGGGTCTTCGTCGGCGACACCGTCCTGATGGTGCTGGCGGCGGCGGGGGTCGCCTCCCTGCTGAAGTCGACGCCGATCCTGTTCAACGTCGTCAAGTACGCCGGCGCGGGCTACCTCGCGTGGATCGGGTTCCAGATGCTCCGGTCGGCCTGGCGCTCGCGGCGCTCTCCCGGGACAGAGGCCGGGACCGGAGCCGAGGCCGCGGGGACGGTTCCCGCGCGGGAGCGGGGCGCGGAGAGCGCCTTCCGCAAGGCCCTGATCGTCAGCCTGATGAACCCGAAGGCGATCCTGTTCTTCATCTCGTTCTTCATCCAGTTCGTGGACCCGGCCTACGGCACCCCCGCGCTGTCGTTCCTGATCCTGGGCGCGATCTGCCAGCTGTTCAGCGTGCTCTACCTGTCGGCGCTGATCTTCGGCGGGACGTTCCTGGCCGGCCAGTTCCGGGCCCGCCGCGGGCTGTCGGCCGCGCTGCGGACGGGCGTGGGCGCGCTGTTCATCGGCTTCGGCGCGAGGCTGGCCACCGCGACCATCGGCTGACGCCGGCCACCCCGGCCCCTGGGGGCGCCGGCCACCGCGCCCCCTCGGGCGACACCGGCCGCCGCGGCCCCCGGTCGGCGCCGGCTACCGCGAGCCCTGGTTGGCCTTGATCGCGACGCTGACGAGCGAGAGGAACAGCTCGGCGTCGGCCCGGCCCTCGATGGACATGGCCACCCACCCGGCGTCGGCGCCGGGGGTGACCCGGTGGCAGTCGGTGAGCACCCGGGCCCACCGGTCGATCACGGGTTTGGTGAGGAGGAGCTCCGCGGTGTGGTCGCCGGACATCCTGACGATCTCCCGGCCGCCGGCCCGGAACCCCAGCCCTTTCCTGGTGCGCTTCAGCGCCAGGTCCGGCCAGCGGACGAGCTGGGCCGCCACATTCTCGACACCCTCGGTGGAACGGCGGGACGCGTGCGTGCGCAGCACTGCCATGTCTCTCATCGTCGTGGACCGGACCCGATCAGGAAAGCTCCCGTTTCTCAACCGTTACCGGCATAGTGATCCTTTTTGTGAATCGTAATGATCCGCACCTGTCTCATCCGTTATTGCAGTGTTATTGAGTTGTTTTCACGAGAGCACGGGACGGGGTCAGGTACCGTGAGTGCCCGGGCGAACACCGGGAACAGCCCTCTCCAGCAACCCCCTGCGACGGCCTGACATGCTCATGTCATGCCGGGGTAGGCGTGAACGCCCAGCGCCTGCCACCGCACCAGTCCGTGGAGTGTCATGAGCCACCAGCCCATCGTCCTCCCCCGCCTCGCAGCTCTCGCCAGGCAGGCGGCGCCGAAGCTCCTGGAGGGCGTCGTCGCCCCCCTCGCCGTCTTCTACGCCGCGCTGGCGCTCCTCGGCCTGAAGGGCGCGCTGATCGCGGCGGTCACCTGGGTGTACGCGGGAGTGGGGTGGCGGCTGGTCCGGCGGATCCCGGTGCCCGGGACGATGATCCTCGCCGTCATCGCGATCACCGTGAGGGCGCTGCTGGGGTTCTGGACCGGGAGCGCGGTGATCTACTTCCTCCAGCCGGAGCTCGGGACGATCTGCATCAGCGTGGTCTTCCTCGCCTCGGTGCGGTTCAACCGCCCGCTGGTGCAGAAGCTGACCCTCGACTACATCCACCTGCCCTCGGCCGTGCTGAAACACGAGCGGGTCCGCCGGTTCTTCGCCCGCATCACCCTGCTGTGGGCCTTCGTGCTGCTGGCCAACTCCGCGGTGAGCATCTGGCTCCTGCTGCACGAGTCGATCGGCACCTACCTGCTGGTCCGCACCGCGGCCGTGGCCGCGATCAGCGGCCTGGCGGTGGCCTTCTCCCTGTACGCCTTCCGCCGGATGCTGCGCCGCCTGCACTACGACCCCGTCACCACCCGGGCCATCGCCGCCCCGTCCGCCTAGGACGCCCGCTCCCCCGTACGAGGAAACCGCCGCGCGGTAGACGTACGAAGAAGGGGGCAGGGAGGTTTCATGGTCATCGCGCAACAACCGAAACGCTGGGCCGGGTTGCCGGTATTCGCCGTCGCGCTCGTGCTGGTGGCGGTGGTGGGATCGCTGGCGGCCGTCAACGCCCGTGGTGAGTACCTGTCACTGGAGCGACCGCCCTGGGCTCCGCCGCAGTGGCTGTTCGGCCCGGCCTGGACGGTCCTGTACGTCATGATCGCCGTGTCCGGCTGGCTCGCCTGGTCGGCGCGCGACCTCACCCCGGCACTCGGCGTCTACGCGGTCCAGCTGGTCCTCAACGCGGCCTGGACGCCGCTGTTCTTCGGCGCCGGACAGTACGGCCTGGCGTTCGCCGAGATCGTCGTCCTCTGGCTCGCGATCGTGCTCACCATCGTCCTGTTCCGGCGGATCAGCCGCCCGGCCGCCTGGCTGCTGGTGCCCTACCTGCTCTGGGTGACGTACGCGGCCTCACTGAACTTCGCCATCTGGCAGCTCAACTGAGCCGCGTCTCCACCGTAAGGAGGAGAGGCCCCCGCCCAAAGGAGGGGGTGGCTCAAGCCGTTCGAGCGATGTGAGCGACTCCGTCCGGTTCCTAGGGTCGACACGACGGACCCCCGGTGATCTCAGGGGCGTGCTCTGAGAACACCGGGGTTCCTCCCCGATGTCCCGGGATCACCGGGCCGTCAGCCTGCTGCGTGAGACATCCGCGACCCCCCGGCTGGAGCCCGACGTGACACAGGCCATCCTCGACGCCCTGCACGATGTGATGACATCCCCCTGGATTTACCTGGTGCTGTTCGCGCTGGCGATGCTCGACGGGTTCTTTCCCGTGGTCCCGGCGGAGACGTCCGTCATCACGGCCGGGGTGTTCGCCGCGGCCACCGGCGCGCCCGACCTGCTCCCGGTGATCGTGGTGGCCGCGCTGGGCGCGTTCGCGGGCGACCACATCTCGTACGCGATCGGGCGTACCACCAACGACCGGCTGCGCAACGGCAGGCGCAGCCGCAAGGCGTTCGCCTGGGCGGAGCGGGCGCTGGCCGAGCGGGGCGGGCTGGTCCTCGTGGTGGCCCGCTACATTCCCGGCGGCCGGACCGCCTGCACCCTGACCATGGGCGCGGTCGCCTACCCCCGGCGCTCGTTCGCCCTCTTCGACGCCGTCGCCGCGGTGTCGTGGGCGGTTTACTCGGGGCTGATCGGCTACGTGGGCGGCGCGGCCTTCGAGAACGATCCGATCAAGGGGCTGCTGCTCGGTCTCGGCATCGCCCTGACGATCACCGCCGTGGTCGAGGTCGTCCGCTACCTCCGCCACCGCCGCACCGCGCCGGAGGCCGAGACGCAGCTGGTCGCCTCCCGCGACTGACGGCGGGACCGCGCCCGGACCCGTGCGGACCCGTGACACGGAGGCGCCCGGCCACGGAGGCGCCCGGCCACGGAGGCGTCGTCCAGGCGCCCCGGCCCTCCCCGGCGCGCCGGGCCTCGACCGCCCGCGCGAGCCCGTACCGAACGCCCGGTGTTCACGACCGCCGCCAGATCAGGGTGTGCCACCGGTCGTCCTCGGCCGCCGCCAGGACCAGCCGGTCATCGTCGACGTTCAGCTCACGGACCTGGACGGTGCCGGCGAAGGCGGGGTTGAGCGCCACCTCGACGTCGTGGGCGACGTGGCCGTCGCGGACCTCGTAGCGGCCCGCGTAGGCGAAGAACGACGTGAACGCCTCGGCCAGCGCCCCCGGGGGCGCCTGCCGGGGACTGACGCCGGGCAGCGGGGCGCGCCCGGCCCGCGCGATGGTCGCGCTCATGTGGCCGTCGGGGGTGTAGCAGAGCAGACCCACCGCGTCCGTGCCGAAGGGATGCGAGACCTTTCCCCCGGCACCGACGATCCGCCACTCGACCAGGCGCCAGGCGCCCACGAGATTCATGCCCGCGAAACTACGATAAGAAAAGCCAGCAGGTCAACAGCCCCGACGCGAATCTCGGGGAATTCCCTGCGAAGTCAGGGTGAACCCCTATGGCTCCGGCACCTTCCGCCGGGGGACGCTTCGACTGTTCACCGCAAGCCCTTCAACGGACGCCTCCACGAGGTGATCCGGTCATCTCGCCATGTCTTCATCTGCTTGGGAGGAGTGCGCATGATTGTGCTGGCGGCCGGCCTGGCGTTGCTGGGTTCCCTGTTCTTCGCACTCGGTGCCGCGCTGCAGCAGTTCGAGGCGGCGGGCACGCCCGGCGCCGGCCTCGGGCATCTGGTCAGGCGTCCCCGATGGCTGCTCGGCGGCCTGGCCATCGCGGGCGGCACGGCCCTGCACATCGTCGCGCTGAAGTACGGCCCGCTCACCCTGGTGCAGCCGATGGGCGTGGCCAGCCTCCTGTTCGCCCTGCCCTGCGCCGCCGCCCTGCAACACCGCAGGCCGCGGGCCGGTGAGCTGGCCTCGGCGGCGGTGATCGCCATCGGGCTGATCGGCCTGGTGATGGTGGTGCCCGAGCACAGCGGGAAACCGCACCTCAGCACCGGGGAGGCGGTGACCCTGCTCGCGGGGGCGGCCACCGCCGCCCTGGTGCTGTGGGTCCTCGCCAGGCAGGTCTCCCCCGCCGCGCGGGCCTGCCTGCTCGCCATGGGGGCGGGCGTGCTGTACGGCGCGACCGCCACGCTCACCCGGGTCCTGGTCGACGGCAACTGGGAGCTCTGGTTCCTGCTCGCCGTCCCGATGCCCGCCCTGATCGCGCTGGCGCTGCTCCAGCGCGCCTACGCCGTCGGCCACTTCGGCGTGGCGTTCGCCGCCCTGCAGGTGGCCGACCCCCTCACCGCCGTCGCCTTCGGTGCCCTCCTGCTCGGCGAACCCCTGCCGACGGGCGCGGCGAGCACGCTCACCGCGCTGGCCGCGGCCGCGCTCACGGCCGCCGGAACCGTCGCGCTGGCCCGTACCACTCCGATGTCCCCCTCGCACGACGTGATAGCACGATGAACGGAGCCTCGATGGCCATGTCAGTCACCACCCTGCACACCCCCGTGCAGGGACCCGCCCTCCTTCCCTCCCGGCCCCGCCGGGTGCTGATCGGGGCCGACACCTACCCGCCGGACGTGAACGGCGCCGCCTACTTCGCCCACCGGCTGGCCCAGGGGCTGGCCGAGCGGGGGAACGAGGTCCACGTGGTGTGCGCCTCGGACGAGGGACCGGCCAGGACCGAGCACATGGACGGGGTGACCGTGCACAGGCTGCGCTCGGCGCCGGTGCTGGTCCACCCGACCATGCGGGTCACGGTGCCGACCCGGCTGGACCGGCTGATCGACAGGATCGCCCCCGATGTGGTCCACGTGCAGGCGCACTTCGTCGTCGGCCGCGCGGCGATCTCCGCCTCCCGGCGCGCCGGCATCCCCGTCGTGGCGACCAACCACTTCATGCCCGACAACCTCTTCCAGTTCGCGCACATCCCCGGACGGCTCCGCGAGAAGGCGGGCGCGCTGGCCTGGAAGGACTTCAACCGCGTCTTCTCCAGGGCCGACCGCGTCACCACGCCCACCGAGATCGCCGCCGGCCTGCTCACGGGCAAGGGTTTCGGCCCCCCGGTGGAGCCCATCTCCTGCGGCATCGACCTGGCGAGGTTCCAGCCGCGCGCCGAGCCGAAGGCCTGGGCCCGCAAGGCCTTCGACCTGCCCGACCGGGACACGATCGTGTTCGTCGGCCGGCTGGACGAGGAGAAGCGACTGGACCAGGTCATCCGCGCCCTGCCGCACGTGCTCAACCACGCCGACGCGCAGATCGCGCTGGCGGGCACCGGCGGCCAGCGGGCCGCGCTCGCCAAGCTGGCCGACCGGATCGGGGTCGGGGACCGGGTGTCCTTCCTCGGGTTCGTCCCCGACGAGACGCTGCCCCAGGTGTACGCCGCCGGTGACGTCTTCGTCATGCCGGGCGTCGCGGAGCTGCAGAGCATCGCCACGCTGGAGGCCATGGCCAGCGGCCTGCCGGTCGTCGCCGCGGACGCGATGGCCCTGCCCCACCTGGTACGGCCCGGCGAGAACGGCCACCTGTTCCGGCCCGGCGACGTCCAGGAGCTGGCCCGGCACCTGGGCGCCCTGCTCGCCTCGCCCGAAACGCGCGCCACGATGGGCGCCGCGAGCCGCGCCATCGCGCTGACCCACGACCACCAGACCTCCCTGAGCAGGTTCGAGAGGATCTACCAGGAAGTGGCGCGGTGACGTCTGGGGCGGCTCGCCGGGGGGCGGAGACGAACTCCGAGACGATCCACCGGCAGGCAGGGCGATGAACTCCGAGGCGATCCACCGAAAGGCGGGGCGATGAACTCCGAGGCGACCCAGCGGAAGGCGCGCCGATGAACGAGGGCCCGCCGTCTCGCTGGCCGGGCGTGGCCGGACCGCTGTTCGCCCTGGCCGCGATGGGCTACGCGCACCTGGTCGCGGCGGACACGGTGAGCCCGCTGGACGGCCTGATCAGCGACTACGCGCTGCTCGACGACAGCGCCTGGGCGATGGTGTGCGGCACGATCGCGCTGGCCATGGGCTGCCTCTGGGTCGCGTACCTGCTGGCCCGGGTGGAGCCGGTGCGCGGCGCCGCGCCGCGGGCGCTGTTCGTGGCCGCGGCGCTGGGACTCCTTCTCACCGCCGCGTTCCCCACCGACGCGGCGCCCGGCGTCGTCTCGATCGCCGGGGAGATCCACCGCTGGTCGGCGGCCGTGGTCTTCACCGCGCTGCCCTGCGCGGGGTGGATGCTCGGCCGCCGGTCGGGAAACGGCCCCCTGGCCGGGGTCTCGGTCCTGTCGGCGCTGCTCCTCGCCTGGTTCCTGGCCGCCCACCCGGGCTCGCTCACCTCGGACCTGATCGACGGCGCCGACCACTACGGCCTGGTGGAACGGCTGCTGGTGCTCTCCGAGATGGCGCTGATCCTCCTGGCCGCCCTCTGGTCGGACCATCGCGACGGCGTGGCCGGTCACCCCGCCCATCGGTCGGCCCTGCAGCATCAGGGCATAACGGTCCCCGCGCAGCCCGGCCCGGACGACACCCGGCACCCTCGCCAGCCGATCGGTCTCGGCTGATGACGAAGGGGCTTCCTGGAATCGCCCACGGGCCAGTAAATGAGACATGCGGCACGTACCTATTACGGCCTTACCTACGCTAACGTAGGTTACGGTTGCGTAGTCTTCGAGGGAGAAACCTGATGCGAGAGTTCAGTGAGACCGAGCTGCTGCTCGAACTTGAGCCTGTCGTCGCGGGGGAGCTGGACCGGCACCACAAGGTGGCCAAGGAGTGGTTCCCGCATGAGTATGTCCCCTGGTCGGAGGGGCGAAACTACGACGGCCTCTACGGCGGGGACGCCTGGGTCGAGACCGACACCAAGATTCCCGAGGAAGCCCGCATCTCCCTCATCGTCAACCTGCTGACCGAGGACAACCTCCCCAGCTACCACCACGAGATCGCCACGACCCTGGGTCGCGACGCGGCGTGGGGCACCTGGGTGCACCGCTGGACCGCCGAGGAGGGCCGCCACGGCACCGCCATCCGCGACTACCTGACGGTCACCCGCGCGGTCGACCCGGTCGCGCTGGAGCGGGCCCGGATGGTGCACATGGGCGAGGGCTTCACCAACTCCTACGAGGGCGTGCTCGCCTCGGTGGCGTACGTCTCCTTCCAGGAGCTGGCCACCCGCATCTCGCACCGCAACACCGGCAGGGCCTCCGAGGACCCCAACTGCGAGCGGCTGCTCGCCCGGATCGCCGCCGACGAGAACCTGCACATGCTCTTCTACCGCAACCTGCTCAACGCGGCCTTCCAGCTCGCCCCCGACCAGACCATGCGCGCCGTGACCGACGTCGTCACCACCTTCCAGATGCCGGGAACCGGCATCGAGGGCTTCACCCGCAAGGCCATGACGATCGCCAACGCCGGGATCTACGACCTGCGCCTGCACATCGACGACGTCCTGCAGCCGGTCCTGCGCCAGTGGGACGTGTTCAACATGAAGAACCTCGGCGCCGAGGGTGAGAAGGCCCGCGAGGAGCTCTCCGACTTCCTCGGCCGGCTGGAGACCACCGCCTCCCGCTTCGTCGAGCGCCGCGAGGCCCGCCGCGCCCGCCAGGCCGCCGGGGCCTGATTCCTTTTCCGGCCGCCGCGTCCCTCTCCGCGGTACCGCATCCCTGTCCGGGCTACCGCGGCATCCGCTTCGCGGTGGCCCGGCGTCAACCGCCGTCGCCCGGTCATCCGGCACGCTCTCTGCCGCGACCTCAGCCGCGCGCGCGGATCAGCATGACCAGCCCGGCGACGAACGACCCGAGCAGGACCGGCGACAGGACCGCGAGGCCGCCCCACACGAAGAGGCCGAGATAGCCGAGCGCGGACGAACCGTACGCCGGGTCGGCGTCAGCGGCCGCGAACAGCCCCAGGCCGAGGACGACACCGGCCACCGTGAGCGCGATCGGCGTCCACAGGAGGGCGCGGGCCCACACGCGGTACGTCCGGCTGCGGACACGCCGGGCCGACGGCACGTTCGGCTGCCGGGGATACCCGACGGATTCGCTCATGCCGCATTTGTACCAGCCCGCGTGGGTCCCGCACCGCGATTCAGCGGCCCTGGCGGCCTTCACGTTCCCGGTGGGCCCTGGCTTCCCGACGGCGCAGGTTGACCCGGCCCTGCCATTCGTAGATCGCGTCGTACCCCGCCATGCCGAGCGCGATCAGGCCCAGGAGGCCGGTGATCACCGTGACCGGGATCAGGTTCAGCGCCCTGCACAGCACGGCCACGACCAGGAGCCCGACGCCGACACCGAGGCTCCACCTCCCAAGGCCGCTCATGTCGCCACCAGCTCTCCGGGCAGCGCACGCGACCCGTTCGTCCCGACTTCCTGGAGTGTGTATGTCACCGGTGTCCGTTCGTCGTCGTGCCCGTTGCCCCGCAACACGCGGAGTACGCGGAGTACGGAGCATAGAAGATCCCCATACTGGGCGTGTACGGCCGTTCTGACAACACCGCCAGATTCGTCGGACATGACCTGGCTGTACCGTCCCGGCAGGTCGGCGACACGGCTGACGGGTGGTTGACCTCCGGGCTCGGTGTCTCTCAGACCGTGGCGACCAGTTCGCGAGCCGGGGAGCCGCCGGCCCCCGGCCGCAGGCTGCGCAGGAGGAGCAGTACGAGCAGGGCGGCCATGCCGGTCGTGACCGGGGGGACGAGGAAGGCGAACGCCGCGCCGAAGCGGTCCACGAGCTGGCCCGCGACGGACGCGCCGGCGGCGATGCCCACACCGACGGAGCCGTTGAGCCAGGTGAAGGCCTCGGTCCTGACCTCGGCCGGGATGAGGCCCTCGATCAGGGTGTAGCCGGTGATGACGGCCGGGGCGATGACGAACCCGGCCACGGCGGCTCCGGCGTACAACAGCGGCACGGATCCGGCGAGCGTCAGGACGACGGTGGCCGCGGAGAGCAGTCCGAGGGCGGCGGCCAGCCTGACCGGGGCGCCGACCCGCCAGCGGACCATGCCGTAGAGGATGCCCCCGACGAAGCTGGCGCCGGAGAAGGTCGCGTACACCGGTCCGGCGGCGGTGGCCTGGCCGAGGGCCGCGGTGTAGGAGGTGACGCCGACCTGGAGGCTGCCGAAGACGCTGCCGAGGGCGACGAAGGCCGCCGCGAGCACGGCCACGCCGCGCAGCCGCAGCACCCCGTGCTGGGAACGGACCCGGACCGGCATCGGTTCGGGGGCGCCCCTGCGGACCCCGGCGAACGCGAGCGTCCCCACCACGACCATGACGAGCGCCACCGACAGCGCCCACACCGGCGAGAAGCCGGTCGAGATGGCCACGAGCAGCACCGGGGCGAGGGTGAAGGTCAGCTCGTCGGTGATGGATTCGAGGGCGAAGGCCGTGTCCAGCCTGCCCGACCCGCCGAGCACGTGCGCCCAGCGGGCGCGGACCATCGAGCCGACCTGCGGCATCGTGGCCCCGGCCAGCGCCGAGACGACCACCAGCCAGACCGCGGAGGCGTGCGCCGAGGCGAGCACCAGCAGGGCGCCCAGCGCGGAGGCGTGCACGATGACCTGCGGGACCAGTACCCTCGCCTGTCCGTACCTGTCGGCCAGCCGCCCGGTCCGCGGGCCCACCAGCGCGGGTGCCACCGCCGCGGCGGCGGCGGCCACACCGGCCGCGCCGTACGAGCCGGTGGACCAGTGCACGAGCAGCAGCACGCCGAGCTGGAGCATCGCGTTCGGGAGGCGCGCGACGAAGGCGGGAAGAAGGAAGCGCCACGCCCCGGGCGAACCGAGCACGGCGAAGTATGAGGTCAACGGATCTCCGTCCATCATCCAGACGGAGACTCCGCCCGGTTCGGGAGCCCGCCGGGGAGGCGGGCTTCGACCGGGGTTGATACCGCTTTCGCGGCCGCCGTGCGGTCATCGTGTGCGTCCATCCTGAACGCACCGACGAGCCACCTTATGCCATCTTTCTCACATGCGAGGGCCGGGGGGTGTGCGAGGACCCGGAACGGCGGTCGGCGGCCTCCTCACCCGAGGAGATCGGATCGTGGTCTTCGGCGGATCGAAAGCCGGCGAGTCATCGTGGGGTGTGAGCGGTGACGTCCTTCACGCGGTCGAGGTCGCCCCGAGGCGAGTCCCACGGGGATCCGGCGCCGACGGCCGAGCGCAGCAACGGCCACGCCAGGACCGCGAGGGCGGCGGCCAGGGCTGCCACGGCCACCATCGCCCCCGGCAGGCCGATCGTGTCGGCCCAGCGCCCCACGTAGACCGGACCGGCGAGAAATCCCAGGTAGGCCACGGTGGTCACCACGGACGTCGCCCTCCCCCTCGTCTCCTCGCCCACGTGTGCCGCGACGACGCCCATCAGCATGGGGAAGAGCACCGCGGTGCCCGCGGCGGCCAGGGCCAGTCCCAGCAGGACCACCGGGACGGCCGTCGCGACGGAAACCAGCGCGGTCCCGGCCGCGGCCGTCATGGCGCCGGAGACGAGCACGGTTGTGGCGTGCCGGGAACCGACCGCGCCGGCTGCGAAGCGGGTGAGGGCCACGACGGCGGCGAAGACCGCCGGACCGGCCGCGGCGAGCGCGGGCCCCGCGTCGGCCACGTCGGCCAGGTAGACCGCACCCCAGCTCTGGTGGGCGTTCTCCACCGCGAAGGCCAGCGCGCCCAGGCCGCCGACCACGAACAACGGGAAGAGGCCCACGGCGTACCCTCGCCGCTCGCCGTCCCGGGCGGCCCCCGCCGCGACCGGGATGATTCCCTCGGTGACCGGAGCAGTCCCTTTGAGGACCGAAGCGACCGGAGCGGCCCCTTCGACGACCGGGACAGTCACCTCGATGACCGAGGCGTTCCCCGCCTCGTCCGAGACGGCCCCCTTGACGAGCGGGGCCGCCCGCCGATCGGCCACGACGCTGAGTGCCGCGCCGACCGCGGCCCCCGCGACCAGCAGGAACGGTACGACGACCGGCACCCCCAGGCCGCCGAGCAGCAGCCCGGTGGAGAGGCTGCCGACCACCACCATGGCGGAGAAGGTGCCGTGCGCGCGGGTGATGACCGGCCTGCCGGACGCCCGCTCCGCCGAGGCCGCCGCCGCGTTGATCGCGACGTCGGCCGCCCCCGAGGAGGCTCCGAGCAGCGCCAGCCCCGCCGACAGGCTCCAGAAGTCGCGCCCGGCCACGGCCACCAGCGTCCCCACCGCGCCGAGCGTCACCAGCAGGAACGCGGCCACCCGCAGCCCCCAGCGGTCGACCGCCCTGCCGGTGACGAGCATCGCGGGCAGCGCCCCCGCCCCGACGAACAGCAGCGCCGTGCCCAGCTGCCCGTCGCTGAGCTCCGCCTGGGCGCGGATCGCGGGCACCGAGGCACCCCACACCCCCCAGAAAGTGCCGAATGCGGCAAAGCCCATATAAGCCGTACGCGCCCGGACCCCGCTCTTTCCTCCTGACATGCGTGTAACGATACACATATCTGCTGTGTATCGATACACAGCTATCCTCGGCCCATGAGCGGACGGGCGAGGCGACGCCGGGTGACCATGGCCGAGGTCGCCCGCGCGGCAGGGGTCTCGGTGATGACCGTCTCGTACGCCTACGGCCGGCCGGGCCGGGTCTCCGACGAGGCGCGGGCCAGGGTCCGCGAGGCCGCCGAGCGCCTCGGCTACCCGGGCCCGCATCCCGGCGCGCGCTCGCTGCGCAGCGGCCGGACCGGCAATCTGGGCGTCGTCCTCGGCGAGCACCTCACCTACGCTTTCGACGACCCGCAGGCGACCCGCTTCCTGTCCGGCGTCGCCCAGGTCTGCGCCGACCACGGCATGGCACTCACGCTGGTCCCCGTCACCGGAAGCCCCTCCGACGTCGACCGGGTCACCGAGGCCGCCGTCGACGCCTTCGTGGTCTGGACGACCGCCGACGACGACCCCGTCATCGACGCCATCTCCGCCACCGGCCTGCCCGCCGTGATCCACGGAGGGCCGCGCCGCGACGGCCTCTCCTTCGTCGCCGCCGACGACCGCGCCGCGGCGACGGCCGTGGGCCGCGAGGTCTTCGCGGGGGCGCGGCGGCCCGGGGTGCTGAGTTTTCCGCTCGACCGCGCGAGGATTTCCAGCATCGCCTTCGGTGCCTCCGGCGGGCCACCAGGAACCACCGGCACCGGTTCCGGCGATGCCTCCTCCGGAACCGCCGGAGTTTCCCCGCCCACCTCCGGAGCCACCTCGGACGACGCGTCCCCGGGCATCGACCCCGACGCCTCGACCTTCCGGGTGACCCGCCAGCGCCTGCGCGGCTACCGCGACGCCTGGGCCGAGACCGGCGGCGACTGGTCACAGGTCCGCGTGGCCGTCTGCTCCGTCAACAGCGCCCGCGAGGCCGAAACACTCGCGGCCGAGCTGCTCACCGGCCCGTACGCCTGCGACGCGATCGCCGCCATGGGCGACGAGCTGGCCCTCGGCGTCCTGCGGGCCGCCACCCGTCTGGGCCTGGCCGCCCCCGGCGACTTCACCCTCAGCGGCTGGGACGACTCCGACGCCGCCGCCCCGGCCGGGCTCACCACCGTCGCCCAGTCCCTCCGCGACCAGGGCGCCCGCTGCGCCCGTACCGCCCTCGACCACCTCACCCCGGCCGACCGGGAAACCGACGTCGCCTGGCAGTTGATCAGCCGTTCCTCCACTCAGCGACCTTGAAGGTCACTCCAGGCCGCCACCGCGCCGCCCGGGAAGGAAAGCCTGGGTCACGGCTGGTACGGCGGGGCGACTCCCCATCCCCAGCGCGGGACCGGTGCCTGCGGGGGCGGGGTGGCGCCCGGCCGGGAGTTCTCCACCGCGAGGCGGGTGCCCCACTCGATGTATCCGGCGAACGCCGCCCGGAACTCGGGATCGGCGGGGAGTCCCACCTCATCGGCAGTGTCCATCAGCAGGCTCACCCACCTGCGACGCTGCCGCTCGGTGAGGTGCTTGCCGAGATGCTGGGAGAGCATGTGCGGGTAACCGCCGCGCTCGCGGGTGTAGCGGTCGGGGCCGCCGAAGACCTCCGCCAGCCACAGCGCGACGTACTGCGGATGGTCCGGGTCCATGTGCGCGAACAGCGGGCCGATCACCTCGTCCTGGCGCACGTGGCCGTAGAACGTCTCGGTCAGCCGCTCGAACGCCGCCGCGCCGCCCGCCCAGTCGAACAGCGTCGGCTCGGTTTTCTCGAGCACCGGCTCGGTCTTCTGGAGCACCGGCTCGTAGTGCCGCATCTCCTCGATGTCCGCGACGTACGGCTTTATCTCGGCGAAGAACTCCGTGAAGTGCTCGCTGCCGCGGAAGCCCTCCAGGTGACCCTTCGCCGAGGTCCAGACGATGCGCAGGATGTAGATGCCCGGCTCGTCGGCACACCTCGACAGCTCGTAGTCCAGGCACTGGGGCGCTCTGCCCAACGGCACCGCCGCCCGGCGGTAAGCGGCCTCGAACTCCTCGGCCTGGGGGACGCGGTAACGGATGTACTCAACGATCATCATCTCCACCTTAGAGAGATCAAGTAAGCATGTAATCACCCTATAAGGCCGACGATCGCGACCGGAAGGGCCGATCCCGCTCCCCCACCGGCCGCGAGGAAACGCGGTCGTCACGATGTCCACCCGGCCGACGCGGAACGGCGGGCGGATGCCGTAGAGTGAACATTGGTTCATTCAAAATTGCCGATCACCGGATGCCGAGGAAACCCCGATGCCGCGCACGGTCGAACAGAACGAGGTGTTGCGGGCGACGACGCGGGAGGCCGTGCGGACGGCGGCGATCCGCGTCTTCGCCAGGGAGGGGTTCGCCACCGCGAGCATCCGCCACATAGCGGCGGAGGCGGGGCTGAGCATCGGATCGATCTATCGCCACTACGCGACGAAACACGAGTTGTTCGACGAGTTCCTCGACCAGGCCGTCACCGGTCTCGGCGCGGCGGCGACGCGGCTCGGGGGGGAGGGCCGGCCGCTCGACCTGGTCCGCGAGTTCACGACCGCCTATCTGTCGGACCTGGCCGGCGACGACGGCGCCGCCGAGTTCTTCGAGGTCGTCAACCAGGGGTTCAACACCGATACCCCGCCCGGGACGACGGCTCGGCTCCTGGCCTCGCATCGGTCACTCTGGCAGGCCTTCGCCGCGGTCGTGCGACGCGGCCAGGAGGCGGGCCAGTTCGCCCACGGCGACCCCGAGAGCATGACGGTGTGCTACTTCGCGACGCTCGCAGGCCTCACCACGATGCGCCTCGCGCCGCACGACGATCTGACCATGCCCGGCGCCGACCTGGTGCTTCGCGTACTCACGGCGGGAAACGACGATGACTGACATCAAACGCGGCGACGAACTGGGCGAGTCGTACCGGCGCGGGATCACGGACGTGCTCGTCCGCGGATTCGCCGAGGACTTCGCCTTCTTCTCCGGTGTCCCCCAGGTCCTGGCGGACGCCTTCGAGCACATGGTCCTGCTCGATCGCTTCTACGTCGCCCTCGTGGACGGCGAACCGGCGGCCATCGCCTCCGTCACCGAGGGCGCGCAGGAGTGCTTCGCCCCACGGTGGGACGAGATCCGGCGGCACCTCGGTCCCGTCCACGGGACGATGAGCTACGTCATCGTCCGAAGCCAGTTCCTCGGCGCCTACGACGGCGCGCGGGAGGGGCTCGCGGAGATCGGATTCGTCACCACCGCGCCCCGGTTCCAGGGACGCGGCGTCGCGACCGCGCTCATGCGCCACGTGCTGGCGCTCCCGGAGTACGAGGAGTACGTCCTCCGCGACATCAAGGACACGAACGCTCCCGCTCTCGGCCTGTACGCCAAGCTCGGCTTCGGCGAGTTCCGGCGGCGTCCGATCCGGTTCGCGAAGCGGGCGGGCTTCTCCGCCTACATCTCCATGAACCTCGTGCAGGCCGACCGTCTCGCGGGACGATGACGTGAACGCCGGTCGTGCGCTGACGGCGGAGGCGATGCGCGGGTTCGTGCGCGGTCCGGGCGGAGGTCGAGGACGGACAGGCGTCGGTGTCACGTCGCCGAGCCCCTGTCCGGGCGCCTCAGCACCCCTTGGCCGCGACGCACACCAGGTGTGCCGGCGTCGAGGGAGGATTCGCCAGCACGGTGGCGGCCAGACCGTGCGCGGCGACGACGGGGGCACTTCTCGGCGATCTCCCTGGCGCGACCGGCTCCGGGCGGCTCGTAGAACAGGTAGAGGCCGCCTCCCGGCGCCGGCCAGCGCTTGAGGAGCTCCATCTCCTTCGCCGGGGAGCGCGACCAGAAGAGGTTGACGTTGACGGCGAAGATCTTGTCGAAGGAGTCGTCCTCGAAGGCACCGTCCTCCAGGGCCGCGACGCTGAGGACCGCCTTCCCCGCGGCCACGTTCCTCGCGTTCCGCCGTCTCGCCGCGTCGATCGCCTTCTCCGAGCGGTCGACGGCCGTGATCGTGCCGTCCACCAGCCGGTCGCAGACCAGGTCGACCGCGACGCCACGGCCGCACCCGATCTCCAGCACGCGATCGGCGGGATCCACGGCCAACGTCTTCACCGCCCAGGCCAGGCGTTCCGGCACCGCCATGATCGGAAAAATATCAGGCGTCCGGCGCTTCGGGGGTGTCATCCGCTCCCCCACTTCCTCGGATGACGACTCCGTCGCTTGCCAAGCTCACCACGATCGCCCGGTCCCTGCGCGACCAGGGCGCCCGCACCGCCTTCGGCCATCTCGCCCCCGCCGGCCGGGACATCGACACCGCCTGGCATCTGATCAGCCATGCCTCTACCCGACGACCTTGAAAAAGCGGACTTTTCCACCCGACCAGACCGGAGAATACGGCTTCTCTGTGGAAATGGTACGGAGGCAACGTGTAGGCAAGCCACTTTTCCTATTTTCGAACCTTCTCGTCTCTTGCCCGATACTCTCACAACTCGGAAATATCCCAACGATTCCGAGGACGGAGCGTCGCTATGGGCGAACACAGTGCCCTTAGGAAGCAGAACAAGATCAAAATTCTCGTGCCGCTGACGATCGTCACGATGGCGATCTCGGCGGCGATCTGGCTGCGCCGCCGCCCCAACCAGCCGATACAGGTCTCGGTCCACGTCTAGAGAACCACCTTCTTCGTCCGTCAAACCGACACCAATTCACATATGGGCGATATTCCCGCGATATCCGAATTCTGTCGATCTCGCGGTCTCATTGTGGCTCTGTGGCGATTGTCCGCGGTGACGCACAGGACGCTTCCGCGGTCTTCTGACTGCCGGTATCGCGGGCGGGTCCGATTCTGTCGGTCCCGCCTGCCACTCTCTCCCGAAGCAATTTCTCGCGGTCAGACAACACAGAGAGGTGTTCGCGGTGAGCACGAGCCTTTCGGCGCGTCTTCTGGACGCGCTCGGCGATGACAGGAAGCACACGGCGCTGGTGGTGCGGGCCGGATACCAACCGGTCGGCGGTGAGGGCAACGTCGTGATGCCCCCCACCTTCCCCGTCGACAAGAACGAGAAGGACCTCACGAAGAAGTACGTCGTCGCCGATCGCCTGGTCGACGGCGAGCGGGTCGGGACGGTGACGATCGACCAGGAGCAGTCCCAGTCCAACCGGCTGGAGGAGGCCCTGCGCGACGCCCGCGACGGAGGTCGTCTCACCCTGCCGATCTTCGAGCTTCGGACGAAGACGTCCCGGGGTGAGATCCGGCTGACCTCGCTCGACTTCCCCCACCGCTACGCCGACGCCTACCTGCGCGACAGCACGATCGGAGGGGTCCGCTTCGACCAGAGCGGGATCGGCGAGCGGCTGCGTGCCGTCAGCGTGACCGACGTCCGGCCGCTGTTCGAGCGAGAGCCCCTGTCCCTCGTGCTCGGCGCGTGGGACTCCCATCGCAAGGGTCGCTGGCCCAAGTTCGCCCGCCTCTACACCGCGACCATGTACGGCGTGGCCCCCTGCTTCACCGCGCGACGCGGCGGGCGCCTCGACCCGCAGAACCTCACCGGCTCGGTCGACGACAAGGCCAAGGCGGAGAACCACTGGAAGTTCGTCGCCGACGGCGAGAAGAAGAAGGGCGGCAAGCTCAGCGAGATCGGGCACGGCAACATCGCCCCCAACCCGGTGCCGGGCGGAGCGACCGTCAGGGAGATCCGCCGGATCGCGAGCATCTCCTTCGCGGGCCTTGAGCGCCTGCGTTTCGGCGACGCCTCGGCCGAAGCCTGCGTGGCCGCCCGCGCCACGCTCGCCGCCCTCACCCTCGTCGGCGACCGGCTCGCGTTCGGGCGCCCGTCGGTCTGGCTGCGTTCGGGCTGTGACCTGGCCAAGGCGTCCGAGACGGTCGGCCTGGAGCTTCCCGGCGGCAGCGTCGACGAGCTTGAGGTGTCGGTACGAGAGGCGCTGGACGCCTACCACGAGCTGCGCGACGAGGCGGCCCGGCTGGGCGTGCCGATGGCCGACGACACGATCGAGGTCACCCCGATCCCCTCGCTCCAGCAGGCGATCGAGTTCGCCTTCGCCCAGTCCGCCGCCGACGAGGAGTAGCAGCCGTGGCGCTCACTCTCACAGTGCGGCTGCGTCATGGCCGCTACGACGCCGGTGACATGCGGCCCAGCCGGGCCGAATGGCCCCCTCACCCGGCCCGGCTGTTCTGCGCCCTCGCCGCCTCGGCGGTGCAGGCGGATGACTGGGACGCCCTGCGCTGGCTGGAACGCGCCGGGGCTCCGGTGGTGCGCGCGGCCATGGACGACGCGCGGCCGGGCCGGACCGACTCCTACGTGGTGACGAACCAGACCGAGCAGAAGAGCGGCAGCCAGAGCTGGCCGGGCCGCACGAACGGGGCGCGCAGCCGCGCGTTCGTCACCCCGGCCTGCGACCGGTTCGCCGTGGTGTGGCCGGGCGCCGACCCCGACCCCTGCGTGCTGGCCAAGCTCGGCGCCCTGGCCCGGCGGGTGCCGTACGTCGGCCGCTCGACCAGCCAGGCCGAGGTGACCGTGACCGGCTCCCTGCCCGACGACGAACCGTCCTGGTCGGAGCTGGCCCCGGTCGCGCTCGGCACCCCCGGCGCGATCGAGCTGCGCGTGCCCTACGTCGGCTACACCGACGCGCTCCGAGACGCCTACGACCGTGGCGGGAGAGCGTGGGAGGCCGCGCGGGCGCTGCCGTACTCGCCGGTCGTGGTGGCGGAAGAACCCGTCCCGACGCACCTCTCCCCCTGGGACGACCTGATCGTCTGGGGATTCGAGCGGCCCAGTGCCCGCGTCAGTGGCGACCAGGTCGCCCGGCTCACGCTCGCCCTGCGCAAGGCAGTCATGTCCAGGGTCACCGAGCCGATCCCCGCCCAGGTGAGCGGGCACGGGGCCGACGACAGGGCCCACGTCGCCTTCCTCGCGCTTCCCGACGTCGAGCAGGAGCACTCCGACGGCCACCTCCTGGGAGTGGCGTTGGCACTCCCTCGCCACATGCCCGCCGAAGACTGGAACCGGCTGGCCAAGGCCGTCATGGCCGACCCGCTGACCAGGCTCACCCCCTGGCCGGGCGAGCCCGTATGGCTCAGCCAGGGGCAGAACCTGCGCACCCTGCGTCGCGGCCGGTGGTCCGGCCGGGCGGAGGGGACCCGCACCTGGGTCACGGCCACCCCGATGATGACCGACAGCTTCGCCCGTCCCGGCCGCTCGTACGAGCAGATGGTCACCAAGTCGCTGCGCCGGGCCGGTTTCCCCGATGTCATTGACGTAGAGGTCTCGACGGCGCCGCTGACGCGCGGGGCGATCTGGCGTCCTCGCCCGGGATCCCTCCCTGCCAACCGGCCGAAGAAGCCCATCGTGCACGCCCGGGTCGTCTTCGACCGGCCGGTGGTGGGGCCGGTGATCGCGGGCTCCCTGCGCTACCTCGGCCTCGGCCTCTTCATTCCCGAGGGGGTCTCCGGATGAGTGCCCTCGCCGTCACCGACTTTCCCGCCTTCTACAAGGAGGTTCACGGGTACGAGCCCTTCCCCTGGCAGACCGCGTTGCTCGGCCGGGTGGTCCAGGAGGGCTGGCCAGAGCTGATCGACGTTCCCACGGGCCTGGGGAAGACGTCCGTGATCGATGTCGCCCTCTTCGCAGCGGCCCTCGGCAGGGTTCAGGCTCGCGTTGGGGTCCCCAGGCGCGTCTTCTTCGTCGTCGACCGCCGGCTCATCGTCGACGAGGCATACCGGCACGCCGAGACCATCGCCGAAGCCCTCCGCACCTCCGAACGAGGGAGCCTCGCGGCCAAGGTCGCCACCGCCCTCCGGATGGAGGGAGACACCGCTGGGACACCGGTGGAGGTCACCCGGATGCGCGGCGGGGTCAACTGGTCGTGGCGGTGGGTCGAGCGACCTGACCGGCACGCGATCATCGTCGGGACCGTCGACCAGGTGGGCAGCCGGTTCCTCTTCCGCGGCTACGGCGTCGGGGAACACCTGCGTCCGATCGACGCGGCGCTGGTGGGCACCGACAGCCTGATCGTGGTGGACGAGGCCCACCTCTCGGAGGCGTTCCTGGCCAGCGTGCGCGGGGCCACGACCTGCGACGAGACACCGGCCCTGATCCGTCCGACCGTGGTCAGCATGTCCGCCAGCCCCGAGGCCGACATCACCAACGTGCACGGCATCACCGAGGCGGACGAGAACCATCAGGAGGCGTCCAAGCGGTTGAAGGCGTCCAAACGGCTCCACCTCGTGGAGGTGCCGACCACCAAGGCCAACACGGCGAAGGTGATGCCCGACGCCCTGGCCCACTGGGCGCGAGAGCTTCACCGCGAACACCCGGTCGTCGGTGTCGTCGTCAACACCGTGGCGCGGGCGCGGGCCGTGTTCGAGCTCCTGCGCACTGACCGCGAGAGCCGCTGCGTGCTGCTGACAGGCAAAATCCGTCCGCTGGACCGCGACTACCTGCTGGCCGACCACTACGAACGCATCAGGGCGGGCCGCGACCGCGCGACCGCCGAGCCGATGTACGTCGTGGCGACCCAGACGATCGAGGTCGGCGCGAACATCGACCTGGACGCGCTCGTGACCGAGTCGTCCTCGCTGCCCGCGCTCATCCAGCGCTTCGGCCGCCTGAACCGCCTCGGCGACCAGAAGACCACCGCCTCGGCGGTCGTGCTGCACGGCTCGGCGGACTCCGACGGCGTGTACGACACGGCCCGTCCGGCGACCTGGGCCTGGCTGTGCGAACAGGGAGGCCCACTTCTCACTCACTCGCAGAAGGCGCGGCTCCCCGCCGAACCGGCGGGCATGGACGTCTTCCCCTCGGCACTGCGCGCACTGGTGCGAGCCATGCCCCCCGGCCAGTGGGCGACGCTGCGCGAGCCCCGTTCCTACGTCCCCTTCCTGGGCCGGACCCACCTGGACGTCTGGGCCCGCACCTCACCGATCCCCCTCAACGACATCCCCGTGGCCCCCTACCTGCACGGAATCGAACGGGAGACAGCCCAGGTGACGGTGGTTTGGCGCGACCTCCCCGACGACAAGGAGCTGTGGCCCGACCTTGTCGGCCTGGTGCCACCGACTTCGGTCGAGAGCATCGAGCTGCCACTCCCCGCCGTGAAACGCTGGCTCAGCGGCGAGCCCGGCGGAGACGACATCAGCGACCTGGATGCCGAGCACCTCCCCGACGTCACCGTCCCACCCGGCGGCAGGTCCGTGCTGCGCTACCGCCCACGCGGCAGCGCCGAAGTGGTCGACTCCGCAAAGATCCGCGCGTCCGATCTCGTCGTCGTCCCCACCTCCTACGGCGGTTGCGACGAGTACGGCTGGCACCCCGACAGCCGCGAGCCCGCGATCGACATTGCCGACCTCGCGCAGTTCGGTGTCCGGGGAGGAATGACGATCCGCGTCGGCCCAAGCCTGGTCCGCGCGATGAAGACCTACGCTCCTGACATCGCCCCCGAGGTCGCGGCCTGGGTCGAACGCCTGCGAACCGACCACCAGGACGCCCCCGCATCAAACCCCACGCTGTCGCTCCGATCTACACTGAACAAACCTCAACCGGGTCAGGACGAGCTGCCTCACCTGGTGATGCTCAGACGGCTCACCGGCCGTCCTCAGGGTCGGCTGATCCACCACATCGACACCTGCACCCTCCTCCTGTCGTTCGGGACCACCGCTTTCCGCGAGGATGCCACCGCCGCAGGGTCCTCCATCTCTGCCGCGAAGCTCTCCCTGGCCGTCCACCAGCAAGAGGTGGCGGAGAAGGCCGAGGAGTTCGCCCGCAACCTGGGCATGGAGCCGGAGGTTATCCGGGCCGTCGGGCTCGCCGCGCTCTGGCATGACGAGGGCAAACGCGATCCGCGCTTCCAGGTCATGCTCCACGGCGGCGACCGCTGGGCGGCAGCAGCCAGTGACGAACCGCTCGCGAAGTCGGGCATGAACCCCGGCGACCGCGCCGCCTTTCGCCAGGCCCGCCGAAGGGCGTCCTATCCGGGCTCAATGCGCCACGAGGTGCTCTCCGTCCAGATCGCGACCGCCCTGCTGGCCGACGTACGCGACGTCGACCACGACCTGGTCCTGCACCTCGTCGCCAGCCACCACGGACGGAGCCGCCCGCTGTTTCCCTTGGTCATCGACCCCGCACCAACCACCAAAATCGAGCGAGACGGCCAGCCCATCGAGGTCGACACCTCCCGGTCGGTCGACTGGACGTCTCCGGGCCGTTTCGAACGCCTCAATCAGCGATATGGCCGCTGGGGGCTGGCCCGGATGGAAGCCGTGGTCCGGCTGGCCGACATCTGGTGCTCGGCCCTCAGCGAGGAGCGGACATGACGACCTTCAGCACGGAGCTCCCCGCCCTCGACGGACGAGACCCGCTCGGCTTCCTCGCCGCCCTGGGCCTCCTGCGCGTCTGCGCCGACATCTGCCGCGTACCGACGGCGCTCTCCTTCTCCGACACCACCGCCTGCGCGATCCTGCACAGCCCGTACGAGACGGCCGAGGAGATAGCGAACACCCTGCGCGGTGTCGTCGCGTCGATCCCCGACTCGGCAGTCCTCCCCGACGGCGGAGCCGGTTTCCCACCGCCGTCGGGTTCAGGAAAGGACCCGCTGCGCCGATCCCGCGAGGACTTCCACCAGCTGATGGCAAGCCATCCCGAGGCGGTGGAAACCTGGTTGCCGTCCTTGGTCACCGACCTTGCCTTGGACAAGCAGGGACGCTGTGCCATCACACCGTTCACTGCCCCCAGCGGACAGCAGAAGCTACGCACGTTCTTCGAGAAACCCCTGGAGGCGGTACGGAACGGACCGGAGCGACTGCTGGAAGCCCTCGTCGGCTGGCGACGCATCGAGGGATTCACCGGCGAATACCTCGACCACCGGGTGCTGCGCAGCAACAGCGACGACCCCGAGGGCCGCCCCGGCCGAGAAAGTGGCGTCCCCGGAGCTACCTGGCTGGCCACCATGGCCCTGCCCCTCCTCCGCATCACAGGCGACGGCCACCGCCTCCGCGCCACCCTCTGGCACCGAACAGGCTCCACTTCCGTCATGCTGTGGCCCCTCTGGCGCCCCGCCCTCGATCTCCCCTCCGTGAGGTGTCTCCTCGACCATCCCGCCCTCGCCCCTCGTGACCGCGTCCCTACGATCGACTCCACCCTGTGGCCGGCCCTCGGCGTCTTCAACGTCTACGGCGCAGAACGCCAACGCATCCCCGGCCGCACCTTCGACGGTGTTTTGGCGCCGCTTTCCGTGACGGTCACCTGATTTCTGGCACGTACGCAAGACTCGCTATTTGAAAACCACAAAGCGCCTAATCCCCGTCCCGACGGGAACCTCGTCTTGCTCCCCCGTCTCGGCGGCGGTTAGGAATCCTAAGCATGCCCACTTTTTCCGGGGGGTTCCGAAGTTCAAACGAAGACTTGAAACACCAAATCGGATACCTCGTCGATTTATCCTAGTTACTCTTGGTCATAAAGCCAGATCGCGAACCGTTTCACCCCGGTCTCCGGACCGCTCTCATTGCGGCGTCAGGTTGGGATCGGCATATCCCCCTTCTGGTCTTCGTTTCACCCCGGTCTCCGGACCGGTCTTATTGCGGCAAGGCGTCTGAAGCGATTCCAGAGTGGGTCCAGATTTATTTTATCCTAGTCTCCGGACCGGTCTCATTGCGGGATCAGATGACTGAATCATCGAATTTTCCACTCTTAATGCCACCGATGAAGGCATGCCACTCAGTAGACGTAAAGATCAGAGCTGGACCACTTCGGTTCTTGCTGTCGCGGACACCGACGCGGCCTGCGGTCAGCGAGGCGACCTCGACACAACTTCCACCGTTGCCACCGCTGCGAGTGCTTTTACGCCAAACGGCTCTGGATAGTTCTTCGCAGGACACCTGCATCCTTTCCTCCCGCAACATTAGAGATCTTCTTTGGCGAGCTTCGCGATCATGGTGGTCGATGCCCTTGGGTCGAGGGCCGAAGCGCGTAGGTGATCGTATGTCAGCGTATATGCCCTGAGTTCTTCGGGCTTCTCCAAATAGAGGCTGCCGGTCACGTACTCCAGATAGGCCACCTCGCCAGTTCCTTCGGAGAAGGAGAGGATGGCAAAAGATCCCAGCATCGCCGCGTGTGCGCCGATCTCGTACGGTAGGACCTGGAGGGTCACGTTGGGCTGGGCTGAGATGTCTGCGAGATGTCGCAGTTGCTTCTGCATGACGTGAGCACCGCCGACACGGCGGCGTAGAGCCGCCTCGTTGACGATCGCCCAGAGGTTCATAGGCTGCTCAGAGCGGGTGATGACGTCTTGTCGTGCCATGCGGAGACCGACGTGTCGTTCTATCTCGTTGGGCGCATCGGTCATCCTTGCCGCCTGGTAAACGGCGCGAGCGTAGTCCTCGGTTTGTAGCAGGCCGTGAACGAGTTCGGGTTCGTAGTTGCGGAGCGATGATGCCTCTGCCTCAAGGCCCACGTAGACCTGGAACCACTGGGGGATGACGTCGCTGTAGGCATGCCACCATCCTCGCTCCCTGGCCTGCCTGGCCAGTTGGAGGAGCGCTTCGTATTTTGTGCCCTCGCGGAGTCCGTAGAGCTGAAGCATGGCGCGGACGTCGTTGACGGAGATCCGGAGTGTCCCGCTTTCGACCTTGGTCATTCTGGATGTCGACCAGTCAAGGTGATCGGCCACTTCCTCCTGTTTGAGACCGGCTGAGCTGCGGAGTTGCCGTAGTTCCTGCAGTAACCGCCGGTGGCGGACAGTGGGCGAGAAGTTGGCCACGGGATTCCCTCCTAGGCGATCCGGTCCATGACACATCGTAATGAATCTTTGACTGATAGTGCGAAAGTGCTTGCGGGCCCCGTTTTGCAGGTGCAGATTTAGCATGTGCTCTTCGAGCGTACGCAGATACGGAAGGTCATATCACCTGTTCCGTGAAGCGGCTTCAAGATCGACGAAGGGGTGAGCGAGCAGATGAGAGTGCGTGATCTTCGGGGGTGGGGCGGGCGGCTGATCGAGCTGGCCTGGGAGTTGAACGAGTTGGGGTTCGACTCCGTGGTGCGGTTTCCTCCCGATCAGCAGGCGAGCATGGAGATCTTCCTGTCGCCCGGACAGCGAAGGCCCACGACCGAACAGCGGGGCCGCGTCTCGGGGTGCGCCTGGGGCCGAAGGCACGAGCAAGGCACCCGGACCAGGGCGCGGAAGGTCTGCGAGCGGATCACGCGGGGGACGCGGTGAGGGCGCTGGGGCTGCTGGGCCGGGTCGAGGTGCCCGCGCAGGTCGCCGCCGTTCCCCGGGCCCGCCACTACGTCCACGACCTGCTGAAAGGGATCGACCACCCGCACACCGACGACGCACTGCTGCTCGTCACCGAACTCGTCACCAACGCGATCCGCCACTCCGACTCCGGCCGGTGCCCCGATGGCCGGGTCATCATCGCCGTCGCCAACCACCTTGGAACGCTCCATATCGATATCGTCGACGCCGGATCGACCGGGCAGCGGCCTCGCCTCTGCCCGGGCGTAGGGCCCGACAGCGGTGGAGGACGCGGGCTCTGGCTGGTGCAGGAACTGTCCTCCGCCTGGGGTTGGTACGAGACCCTGGCCGGGCGCGTGGTCTGGTTCCAGCTGAGCGGACAGTGACATTGTGATCAGCTGGGACTACTCGCCCCGCTGCATCAGCCCGCACGTCCTCCCCGCCCGCTCTCACTCCGAGACGCTGACCTGGCACCCTCTGCGCAGGGACAGGCAGGCTCGGGTCGCCAGGTGGACTTGCGACTGCGACACCCTGTTCTACGAGCTGCGCCAGGCGGGCGGGCTGAGGTTCATCCGCCGCACGCGACGGCATCATGCGATCGACAAGAGTGACCGCTGGCAGGCCCAGGAAGCGGACGCGATGTGGATCGCCCTGCTGCATGGCCTCGTACGGTAATCCACTACTGAATTCGCTCCCATCAAATCCACACCCCTCCAAAAGAGCATGACCAATCCCGCTTTCGGACCGGCCTTGACCCACCTCACCGTCCGTTGGACCCTTGACTTGCCCTGGTGTCTCGGCTTGGAGGGAATGTCTCGTGCGGAGCGATGTCACGCGGGCCCACTACGATCGCCTCGCTGACAAATATGACGAGAACTGGGCATACAGTCCGGAATTCATTCAATGGATGACCGGAAACATTCTCGACCGGCTCCGGATCACCCCGGATCACCGGGTGCTGGACGTCGGGGGCGGGACCGGCCTGTACGCGCGGGAGCTCGCAGAGCACGCCGAGGTGGTGGTCTGCGCCGATCCCTCCCCCGCGATGCTCGACCAGCTTCCCGCCCATGAGCGTCTGGTCCCGCTGCACGCCGGGGCCGAGGAGCTCGCGGAGCAGCGCGTACGACCTCCACACGACGGCTACGACGCGATCCTGCTCAAGGAGGTGATCCACCACGTCGCCGATCCGCCACGGGTCCTCAACGGGTTGGCCCGTCTCCTGCGGCCGGGTGGACGGATGCTCGTGGTCATGCTGCCGACGAGCATCGACTACCCGCTGTTCGACGCGGCGCTGAGGCTGTTTCGCGAGCGCCAGCCCGATCCCGTCGGCATCGCCGACGCGATGAGCGGCAGCGGACTCGACACCGAGCTCACCTACGACGAGTTCCCGCTCACTTTCAGTACCGAGCGTTATCTGCAAATGGTCCGAAACCGCTACATGTCACTGCTTTCCAGCTTCGATGATGCAGAGTTGGAAAAGGGCATCGAGGAAATCCGGGGCAGGCATCCGGGTGCCGAGTTACAGTGCCTCGACCGGTTCGCCTTCGTATTTGGGGTGAAAGCGTGAGCAGCGTGGAGCTCGACAGCCGTCTCTACCAGCTCCGCAACGAGTTGGACGATCACTCCCGCGTCGCCCGTCACCTCGGCCTGGACTTCGAGCGGCCGATCAAATCGCTCGGTGACGGCTATCCCGAGAACGCGATCGCGCTGGTCGGGAAGATCACCGAGCGGATCCTCAAGCAGCTCTGGCGGCACCACAACGTCCCCGGCGACCCGGGTGGGAAGGCTCTGAGCGAGCTGATCAAGGGAGCTCAGCCGCACATCCGCAGCAGCAGCGTGCTCGACTCGCTGCGCGACATCCAGCGCCTGCGCAACCGGTCCACCCACGACGGCTACGAGATCGCCGACGAGGACGGGCTGACGGCCGTACGCCGGTTGCTGGACGTGCTGGCCTGGTTCGGCAGCACCGGCAGCGGCATCCTGACCGGGGACGTGCCCAAGCTCTCCCCCGAGGTGGCGCTCAAGGCGGAGTTTCTCGCCGGGCTCTACCTGACCCTCGACTACAAGCCGGTCAAGCGCTTCGAGCTGTCGCGCAACACCGTCTACCAGCTCTTCTTTCGCGAACGGGGGCTGCGCAGCGAGTACGTCGAGCTGCTGCTCAGCAAGAACGTCGACGACGTGGCCGCGGTGCTGGAGACCACCGGCGGTGAGCTGTTGCAGACCCAGCTGCCCAAGCTCACCCGGTTCCTGATCCTGGAGGAGAACGGCGTCCACGTGGTCCCGAGTCCGCTCGGGGAGGACTATCGGATCGTCACCTACGACCGCTTCATGGACGCCTTCGTCGACCTGGACCAGCATCTGGCGGACGTCTTCGGCGCCTACCCGGAGCTGCTCGACCCGGCGGGCCTGACGATATCCGGTGACCTGCTCACCACGGACGAACGTACCGGCGAGCAGCGGATCTCCCGGGTCGGTGCCGCCGACCAGCTACTGGACGAGGTCTCCTCCTCCGGCGGGAACCTGCTCATCGTCGGCCGTTCGGGAAGCGGCAAGTCGACGCTGCTCAAGCAGCTGGTCGCCGGGTCGGCGACGGCGAGCCGGCGCCGTTACCGCTTCTACTTCGACATGAGCCTCAAGGGCCGCAACGAGGAGTTCCGGGAGTTCGTCACGCGCACGCTCGCGCCGTACATGGCCGTCGAGAGCTCGTACGTCTTCGATGTCTTCCACTACTTCGCGCGGTCGGGGTCGGTGGCGTGCGCGCTGGACGGCATCGACGAGGCGGTGCCCTCGATGACCCAGGAGGGGTTCCTGGAGCTGTTCACCGAGCTCGCCCAGGTGTTGTCAGCGGAGTCGGCGGTGGTCACGAGCTCGCGGGTTTCCTTCCTTGAGGACTCCCCGCAGGTACGACGGCTGCTGGACGGTACCGCGCTGGTGTCGGAGAAGCTCGTCCAGCAGTTCCACGCGCAGGGCGTCAACCCGCTGCGCGTGCCCCGCTTCTCGGCGCTGCGGCTCCAGGACGCCACGGACGCCGGGACGCCCCTCGAACGCCGCCTGGCACGCGAGCTGGAACTCGACGGCGGCGACGATCGCCCGCAGCTCGTCGATCTCGCCTGGCGGCACATGAGGCGGGTGGCGTCCTCCGCCGGTCTTACCGATGCCCTGCCGTCGATCGTCGCGTACTTCGGCTCGGCCTTCCTGCGTGGCCGTACGACGTTCACGTTCGTCGAGCTCGTCAACGAGCTGGGCATATCCCTCTTCGAGGGAGGGCGGCTGACCTATGACGCCTTCCGGTTAAAGGAGTTCTTCCGGCCCGTCGACTCGTCCGGGATCGCGTTCGCGCACTCGGCTTACCAGGAGCTGCTGGCGGCCGAACACCTGCGTACCCGTCCGGCCGGGAGTCGGCCGTCGAGGAGGGTCCGCGCCTGACCGAGCAGGTCCGGGAGTTCCTCTACCGGCGTTCCCGCCAGGTGCCGCAGGCTCCGGCCGACGACTGCGTCCTGCCCGCGGGCGCGTACCTCGTCGGGCCGAGTCACCACCTGATGCTCCGGCACGTCGAGCGCCCGGTGCGCTTCGACCGCTTCCCCGTCACGGTCGGCCGCTACAACCGCTTCCTGGAGGCCGTACGGGAGCACGGTTCGCAGCAGTGGGACCACACGAACAAGCCACCGGAGTTCTCCCACGAGCCGTGGCAGGAACGCCTCAAGGTGCAGGAGTACTTCACCGACCCGGCGTACGAGAACCATCCGGCGATCTGCGTCAACTACTGGAGCGCCTACGCCTTCGCTCGCTTCGAGGGCAAGCGCCTGCCGACTTCCTTGGAATGGGAGGCCGCCGCGCGGGGTGGTGACGGACGGCTGTTCCCCTGGGGTGACGACATCGACCTGGAGATCGTCAACTGCGCCGACTCGTGGAGCGGACGGCCCCTGATCACGTACGAGGCGTGGCGAGAGGAACTCGACCGGGGGCGGCTCAGCCAGGCCATGCCGGGACCGGTCGACGCGCATCCGGCGAACGTGTCGCCGTTCGGGGTGCGGGAGATGGCCGGGAACGTCTGGGAGATCACCGACACGGTGCTGGAGAACCTCAACGAGGTGGTCATCTGCGGCGGCTCCTACGACAACCCGTACCGGGCGTTGCAGGTCTCCTCCAAGGGGTTGTCCCGGCGCCGGGGATGCAGCAACGCGGTCGGTTTCAGATGCGTCGAGGAGCTCGGATGAGCATCGAGGAGACCGCGGCGGCGAGCGGCCAGCGGTTCGGTCACATCGTCGACCGCATGCCGCTGGGCAGCGGGCACGACGGTCGGCAGGGCACGTACGTGGTCCGCGACATCGAGACCGAGACGCACCACTCCTTCATGTACTCCGACATCGTGACCGAGGGGTTCCGTACAATCCGGACCGGCGAGCGGGTGAGGTTCATGGTCGACCCGGACGATTCGGAACGAGCACGCTATGTCATCCGGCTCGATCTCCCGGACATCGAGGACTACTACCGGTGACCCGGCTGGCGAGACAGGTCGTTGTCGCCGTCTACGAGGCCCGGTTCCCCTCCACACCCGAGTGGGCACCCGGGCCGCTGGTCCTTCAACATCGGCAGATGCGCTCCACCGCCGAGGCGCGCAGCGAGTACTACAGCGACAAGGCCACCCGCGTCCTGTACGGGCGGGACGATCGCCCCCCGCCGCTGGCACGACCCCGTTCACCGTGTCGTCGGCGATGTCGAGGTCTTAGGCGTCGAGGCGCTGCGGGCATCCGACGAGCCGGACGTCTGCGGGCTGGTCGCCATTCACCTGCGGCCCCGGCGAGGGGCGCCCCTGTCGCTGTTGCGCGGCCTGGCTGGTCGCCGGGACGCGCCGCCCGTCGGCTTCGACCCGCAGTCCCTTGTCGAGGGTCAGGCGAAGATCGAGCCCGGACGCCCTTTCACGGTCTGCTTCGTGACCCCTGGTGGCAGAGGACTCCCTCGCCTCTATCGCCAGACCCGATACTGGCGCTGGCCCGCGACACACCAGTGGCTGTGGGCTCTGGCCTCACGCACCACCCTGACGGACTATCCACCCGACCCCCAGAACCTCGAACCGGCCGACAGCGAGATCATCAGGCTCTCCGTCGACTGGCACGCCGCCGTCCTACGCGACGGTGTGGGCGTGATCGGCGTCCGCACCGACGACGGGGCCGAGGATCGGTTCTTCGGGTACGGGGAGTTGTACGTGCGCTCCATCTATCTGGACGCCCTCATGCTCGGCCTGCTCCAGAACCAGGGACTCAGACACCTTGAGGAACACAGTGTGGCCGCGCTCGACTCTCCCCGTCCGGAGGCGATGGCCGAACTGGAACGAGAGGTCGGCTCCTTCCGGCGCCGCCTGTGGGCCCAGCACCTCACCAGCCACGGCATCCCTAATCGGCTCCTGACCGCTTACCAGCGCCAGCACGGCCTCCGTGAACGCTTCGAGCAGATTCTGACCGAGATCAGCGACGCCAACCGGCTCACCCGAGAAGACGAGACCCGCCACGTCAACAGCGCGGTGGTGGTGTTCACACTCATCACCGTCCCGGCCGGAATCGCGCTCGCACTGCTCCAAGTCGTGGAACCGGACAACCCCTGGTTCTACGCCTCCGTCGGTGCGGCCCTCATCGTCCTGACGGCCCTGCTCCTACGCACCCGCTCTGCACGTGTTGCCCTCCGAGCGCTACGGCGTCGCTTCACGGCGTAGGGGAAATGCAAGTTGTCAGAGCAGGTCCGCGAGGGCATCCTGTCTCGTACGCACTCCTCGCCATTTGAAAACGCACAGCGTCTCGATCTTTGCCCTGCTGGAGTTCCTCGGTCCACGCCATCGACTTCTGGCAGCGGTTAGGAACCCCAAGCACGCACGCTTTCCCTGGAGGGTTCCTAACCCCAGACAAACAGTCATGGGGTCAAACCGGACACTTTTCCAACATGGACTTGACTGCTTTTCGCTGTATGGCCAGCTCGCGAACCGTTTCACCCCGGTCTCCGGACCGGTCTCATTGCGGGCTTGTCGGCATGAGCCAGTTTCTCCCACAGCTTCGGTTTCACCCCGGTCTCCGGACCGGTCTCATTGCGGGTTGAGCTTCGCCTGGGCGGCCTCGATCTTCTCCCCGGTCTCATTGCGGCTCCTGCCCAGCCAACACCGTTTAGGTATGATGCCGAGTATGAGCGGAGAGAAGAAGGAACGAATCACGATCACCGTCGACCCCGACGTCGCCAGATACGCCGAACACCTGGTCGCCACCGGCAAAGCAACCAGCGTCGCCGCCGTCTTCAACGACTCCGTCGCCGCCAAACGCATCGCCGACCAGCACGGCCTGGCCCTCCTGCGGGAACGCGCCCGCAGCGCCGACCCCGACCGGGTGGCGCGCATGCGGCGGCACGTGAACCTCCAACTCGCCGAGCAGGGGTTCCCGGCGGCGCCCGGTGAGTGACTTCACCCCCACCCCATACATCCTCGACTCCAGCGTCCTCGTCGATGTCGCCCGCGGTGACGCCGATCTGATCGGCTTCCTGCAGGACTTCGACCAGGCAGGTCACTCCCTGGTCATCCCGTCCCTCACGGCGGCCGGCGCCTTGCTCGACAGCCAGGGCCTCCCGGACGCGCAGGCGCTCCTCACCGGCCTGGCCGCGTTCGAACGCACCACCGTTGCTCCGCTTGACGGCATCCCCCAGGCCGCGAAACTCGCCGCCATGGTGAATCTCATGTCGTCAACCGAGCTCAACTCGTTCGACGCCCACGCGGCCGCGATCGCTGACGTGGCGATCTGCCCGATCCTCACGCTCAAAGCCTCCAAGTGGGCGTGGCTGTCGAGCACCCTGGATGCGCCGCTGCACATCATCGAGATCGCTGACCCAGACCAGTAAGGAGAACATCTCTCACGATCGAGTACTCCGTCGCTCTCACCAGCACGAACGGCAAGCACGGGCTCGAAGCCCGCATGCTTCACCCCGGTCTACGGACCGGTCTCATTGCGGGACGAATCCAGCCAAGACTCGCAAACTGAACAAGTGAGTTTCTCCCCGGTCTCCGGACCGGCCTCATTGTGGGTGGGGCGACACCGTCGAGCGGATGGCCCGGGCCGCGGATTTCATCCCGGTCTTTAAAACTCCTGGCAGAACGAGGTCCGCAGCATCCGAGACCGTGATCAATTGTCGGACCGTTGTGAGGAAGGGTGAGCGGCCACCATGGATCGTCCCCCATCAAAGCCGGCGATGCATCGAGTCGCGACTTCTCCGTCTGGCGGCGACAAGGAGTGCGATAACGCTGACCGCGTAGGCGACGGGAGCCAGAGCCCAGAGCCCTCCGTCCGGGAGCGTGCCGAAGTAGTAGTCCGGTTGGCTGCCGGCGAGCATGTCCGGGGTGGCGTCCGCCGGCGGAAGGGTTATCGGCAGCGCTCCCAGCACGAGACACAGATGGAGCAGGGCCAGGACACCGCAGATCACGCTGGCGGTGCCGATCAGCGTGCGAGATCTTTTCATGGCGGCGACGCCTAGCAGAAGCGGCAGAACGCCGATGACGAAGAGATCGAAAGCTATGAACTCCCGGTTCGAGACTCCGGGGAAGAAAGTGGCGAGCATTGCCAAAGGCAGGGGAGGGGAGGACCGTTCGCCCTCCGTCGTAGCGAGCAACGCCCATGGCACCAGCGAAGCGCCTATCGCCGTTACGAACCACGCCCACGAACCACGGGCCGTTGGCGGACTCTTCCACGTCGGCATCGGAAGATCGTATAGGGCACTTCCAGAGTTGCCCTGGTTTGAGTAGACAGCCCACTCCAAAAACCAATCATGTTCTTAGACGTGGCCGACCTCATTCTGTCAGGAGTGCTCAGGCCGGTCTCATTCGGTTGCCGCCCCGCCCGACTCGTCCGCAACCCCGGGATGGGCTCGACCTCCTCGGTAGCGCCGCAGCAGGGCGGGCAGCCAGGGCGCGACGCCGATGACGAGCAGCAACGCCAGCAGCGGCATGCGCCACCACCACGAGATGGTCGCCGGTGGCGGGGAAGGGATTGACGACACCCAGGGGCGGGCCGTCTTCGACCAGGCCAGGAAGGCATCACCGATGGGGAGCAGACCGAAGACGTATCTCTTGGTCCACGGAGTGTCGATCGGGAGGCCGGCCAGTTCGCCGTAGTTCGCCAACGCCTCGGCGAGGGGGGCGTCGCCGTGGATCTGGGCGGTGCCGAGGGCGACCGCGGTCGCCGAGAGGCTCACGCCGAGTGGGAGGGGGCCGGAGTCGACATCCCCCGGGCCGTCCATGCCGACGGGATACTCGCGTACGGCCGGGCCGATGCCGAGCGGGGAGACGACGTAGTGGTCGCGGAAGCGCCGGTACTGGTCGGCGGCGAAGGCCGGGTCGATCTCGACGAGGAAGCGCTGGCCGAGGCTCTGCGAGCTGCCCCTGGCCACCTCGGCCGGGGCGCCGGTGCCGGGTTCGGCCTCGTGCGGGAGCAGGCCGGTGCGGGGGTCGAGCCGCTGGCGTACCGCCTGGAGCCACCGGTCGGCGGTGCCGGCGAACTTGGGCGGCAGCAGCGTGTCGTGCAGCCGCAGCGACGCCATGGCCACGGTCGAGTCGACCGGCCACGCCTGCCCGTGGTAGGCCTCCAGGTAGGGCGACTCCGACGCGCCGAACGCCTCGCCGAGGGCGGCGGAGTCGTCGGCGAACCGGCGCAGCTCGGCCGGGTCGCGTCGCGTGGACGGTTGCAGGGCGAGCGTCCCGCCGCGCAGCCAGTTGGTCCAGCCCCGGTAGAAGACGCCGTGCGGCGGGGTGAGGTCCGGGCTGAACGGGGCGCGGCCGGACGGCGATTCCAGCTTCGCCAGCGCCCAGCGCGCTTCGCGCAGCGCCGCCGACCGCTCGCCATCCGGTGCGCGCATGCCGAGCTCGACCCAGCTCAGGCCGTACAGCGCGTGCAGGAAGAAGTATCCCTCGGGGAACAGGCCCTGCGCCTGGTCACCGGCGCCGCCGTCGAGCGCCGCGCGCAGGAACGTCAGCTGCCGCCGGACCCCGGGCGGCTCGTCGGTCGTGCCCGCGGTGGCGGGCACGACGAGCCGTACCGCGCCCAGCAGCGCGCAGACGCTGACCGCGACGGCGACCACCCGCCGCAGCACCCGGCCCACCCTCGGACGCGTTCTCGGGGGCGGTGTCACCTGCGCTGCGGAGGGCGGCTTGAGCATCTGTTGATCTTAGTTAGACGCACGGCCAGGTACGTGGCCAAGTGGGCAAACGGACAATCAGGTGGACGCTTCGCCGGGGTGACCGCCCATGTTCCGGGACATCGTTCCAGGACGTCCGGTCGCGCCGTCTGTGGTTTCCCCGGCCGCCATCCCCCTGTCGGGATTACGACATGTCCTAAATTAGCCATACAGGATTGTTGATATACGCCCGTTTTATCCCGAATCATGGCCCCTGATCTTTTTGTACCATAGCCACTTCGGGAGAAACTCCTTGCACGGCACTCCCCCACGGAGGCACGGGCTGCTCGCCCTCGCCTCCGCGCTCACGGTTCTCCTCGCGGCCTCGCCGGTGTCGGCCTCTGCCGCTGCCGTCACCGGATCCGCCGGCACGACAACGAAAGCCTTCGCGCGAACGTCCGCGACCGCCTCCGCGAACGCTCCCGGGGACACCCCGGCGAAGCTCGCTGTCGAGGCCGCAGCCGGGACCCAGTTCACCGTCACCCTGATCACCGGGGACAAGGTCACGCTCGCGCGGGTGGCCGGTGTCCTGTCCGTCGTGTCGATCACGGGCCCGGACGGCGGGCGCGTCGGCGCCCGGGTCAGCACCGTTGACGACCACATCTACGTATATCCCGACTCGGCCGTGCGATACGTCGGCGCCGGGCTCCTCGACGAGGGACTGTTCGACGTCACGCGGCTCGTCGCGGACGGCTACGACGACGCGCACAGCGACCACCTCCCCCTGATCGTCACCTACACCGACGACGCGGTGGGCAGGCGCGCCGAGAAGGTGCCGTCCGGGGCGGAGAAGGTCCGCGCGCTCAGCAGCATCCAGGGCGCCGCGCTGTCCGCCGACCGTGACGGCACGGCGGGCTTCTGGACCTCGCTCACCGGCTCGGCCCCGGGGGCGGAGTCGCGTACCGCGACGACCGCTCCCTCCCTCACCTCGGGGATCGCCAAGGTCTGGCTCGACGGCAAGGTCAAGGCGAATCTGGCCGACACCGTCGCGCAGACCGGCGCCCCCCAGGTGTGGGCGGCAGGGAACACCGGCGAGGGGGTGAAGGTCGCCGTCCTCGACACCGGGGTCGACGCCGACCACCCCGACCTCAAGGACCGGGTCAAGAACACCGCCACCTTCGTCCCCGGCGAGGACGTCAAGGACCACCACGGCCACGGCACGCACGTGGCCTCGACGATCGCCGGTACCGGCGCCGCCTCCGCGGGCCTGGAGAAGGGCGTCGCCCCGGGCGCGGACCTGCTGGTCGGCAAGGTCCTGGACAACCTGGGAAGCGGCCAGGACTCCTGGATCATCGCGGGCATGGAGTGGGCCGCCCGCGACCAGCGCGCCAAGATCGTCAGCATGAGCCTCGGCGGCGGGCCCACGGACGGCACCGACCCGCTCAGCCAGGCCGTCAACGAGCTCAGCGCCGAGACCGGCGCGCTGTTCACCATCGCGGCCGGCAACGCGGGCCCCGACGAGAGCACGGTCAGCGCGCCGAGCACCGCGGACGCCGCGCTGTCGGTGGCCGCGGTGAGCGTCGCCCCGAAGGGCACGGCGCTGGCGCCGTTCTCCAGCCGGGGCCCCCGCGTGGAGGACTACGGGCTCAAGCCGGAGATCTCCGCGCCGGGCGTGGACGTGCTGGCGGCCAGGTCGCAGTACGCCACCGAGGGCGAGGGCTCGTACCAGACGATGAGCGGCACCTCGATGGCCACCCCGCACGTCGCGGGAGCGGCGGCCCTGCTGTCGAAGACCCACCCCGAATGGACCGGGCAGCAGCTCAAGGACGCCCTGGTCAGCAGTAGCAAGCTGCTGCAGCAGTTCAGCGCCTACCAGGTCGGTGGCGGCATGCTCGACGTCGCGGCGGCCACGCGGAACACCGTCTTCGCCACCGCCACCGCCCACGTCAAGGTCCGGTGGCCCTACGCCCCCGGACAGAAGGGCGAGCGGCCGGTCACCTACACCAACATCGGGGAGAACCCGGTCACCCTCGACCTCGCGGTCACCGGCGGGGCACCCGAGGGCCTGTTCGACCTGTCCGCGGCTCAGGTCACGGTTCCGGCGCGCGGCACCGCCACGGTGAACGTGATCCTGAACGTCGACCAGGCCGAGCTCGACGGCCACCTCAGTGCACGGCTCGACGCGAGGGACGCCGAGGGCACCCTGCTGGCCCACACCGCGATCGGCTTCTACAAGGAGGGCGAGCGGGCGAAGCTCACCGTGCACGCCAAGGACCGCGCGGGCAAGCCCCTCGCCGGAGACCTGCTGATCACCCGGGACCTGCCCGACGGTCACCAGACGTTCGAGTACTACGGGGTCGACCCGTCCGGCACCGCCGAGCTGCGGCTGCCGACCGGCGACTACGCCCTCTGGATGTGGGGCGACGTGGAAGGTGTCAACGGCGCGTACTCCCTGGGCAGGGTCCTGCTCAGCAAGCCGAAGATCTCCCTCACCGGTGACACGCAGATCACCCTGGACGCCTCCACCGCGCGCCAGGTCAAATCCGTCCTGCCGCCCGGCAGGGACCAGGCGCGGACCACGACGCTGGCCAGGATGGACTTCTACCGGGGCTTCGGCAACGGCGCCGTGGCCGACGCCTATCTCCTCGGCGTGCAGCACGACAGCCTCTGGGTACAGCCCACCGGCGAGAAGGTCACCGACGGGAAGCTGACGTTCGCCGCGCGCTGGCGCGACGAGCAGCCCCGCCTGGCGGTCTCCTCGGAGACGCACGACTTCGACGACCTGCTGATCCAGACCCGTTCCAAGCCGCTGCCCGAGGGACGCTGGATCTACGGCTCGGTCTTCGCCGGTGAGGGATCCGCGGCGGAGTTCGCCAAGGTCAGGGCATCGGGCAAGGTCGCCGTGGTGCGGTGGAGCGAGTCCGTCACGCCGGAGGCACAGGCCGACGCCGCCGCGAAGGCCGGGGCGAAGCTCCTGCTGATCGTCAACCCCGGTCGCGGCCGGCTCGACGCCTGGGACGCGGTGCAGACCGACGCCCCGCTGGCCGTGGCGTCGATCACCCGCGACGAGGGCGAGCAGCTCATCACCCGCCTTCAGCGCGGCTCGGTGCCGCTGCGCGTGGTCTCCCACCCGACCGTCGCCTACCTCTACGACCTCGTCCACAAGTGGGAGGGGGCCATCCCCGCCGACCCGACCTACCGGCCCCGCAAGGACGACCTGGCCCGCGTCGACGTCTCGCTCGACAACTACAGGCAGGACGCGGCCGTGGAGATCCGCATCGATCTCCAGGACGGCCTGCGCTCCGGGTTCAGCGGCTACACCAGCGCGCTGCCGGCGCAGAGCAGGCGCACCGACTGGGTCTCCACGGACGACTCCGTCCGCTGGCACGAGTCGCTCTACGTCATCCCGGACGAGACCCAGCAGCGCTCGGACATCCTCACCTACCGGGGAGGCACGACCAGCGAGGTGCGGTGGCTCGGCCCGATCCAGCGCCCGCGGATGAACGGGGCGTCCCTGCTCCCGACCCGCGCGGGCGACGGGCTGGTCGTCATCGTGCCCTCCTGGGGAGACTCGGGTGGCAGCCACGCGGGTGAGGCGCTCTTCAACCCGGACGCCACGCAGACCCTCTCGCTCTACCAGGGCGACACCCTCCTGGAGCAGGCGAAGACCGAGCGGCTCGACCGGACGCTGATGCTGGCGCCGATCGTCAGCCCCGACCGGCTTCCCTACCGGCTGGTCAACGAGGCGTCCCGCAGCGCCTCGGTGTATCCGTACTCGACCCGCACCCTGACCGAGTGGAACTTCACCACGGGGTACGTCGAGAGCAACTCGACCAGGGACCTGCCGCTGATCCAGCTCGACTACGACGTCGACGTGGACCGGGCGGGCCGGGCCGACCGCCGGGCCGAGCTGACCGTCACCCCGCTGCACCTGGCGACGGCGGTGGACTCGGGCCGGATCGGCACCGTCACCCTGGACGTCTCCTACGACGACGGCGCCACCTGGAGCAGGGCGAGCCTCGACCACGACAAGAAGGGCTGGGCGACGAAGCTGCGTGCCCCGGGCAACGCCCGCACGGTCACCCTGCGCGCCGGCGCCCGGGACAGCGCGGGCAACAGCATCAGCCAGACCATCGTGCGGGCCTTCGGGCTGAGGTAACCGGAAACGGACGAGCCCGGCGGGCCCGACGGCAACGGATCGGTCGGCCGGATCGGTCGGCCAGCCGGATCGGCTGGCCGGTTCCTCGCCGGGCTCGGTGCGAAAGCGCCCGGATCCGCCCGCGTGCCGGGTAAGTCCGGGCGTACGTGTACACGCTCCAGACGCACCGTGGCAGGGCCCTGCCAGGCGGCGGGGCCCTGTCGGGTGAACGGGTTTTGCCGGGTGAACGGGCCTGTCGGGTGGAGGGCATGCCCCTCGTACGCGGCGAGGCCGGGAGCGAGGCTGTTCCGCTCCGGTCTCCGGACGGGACCGGCTCAGGCGGCTCGTGGCCGATGAGGAAAGTTTCATTTCATTCTTCGGATCCGGTCTCATCGCGGCACGCTCAACGAGCTGGAAACGGATCGTTCCATCCCGGCCTCACGCTGCGACCCCATTATCAAAAGACCTTATTAGCCCTTTCGGGCCTCCTTTGCCGTCCTCTTACGAGAGAAGTGAATATTCCATTCAATGAGGGGCGGCGATGATCGTACTTCGGAGGGGTCTTCCCATGGGAATTCGTATGCGCACGCTGTCGGCGGGACTTTTCGCGGTGGTCGCCTTCGCGTTCACCGGTGGTGTGGCGACAGCCGCGTCGGCTGGCCAGGGCGCCGGCGACACGAGCCTCAGCGCGATGGACTACTGGCAGTACCACGGCCACCACCAGACCCACGGCGAGTGCGTCGCCGTGGGCGAGGAGTATCTGTGGCCCCACAATCCCGGCGGGGCCGATGACTACGAATGCCTGGCATCCGGCGGCGGCTGGAACCTTTGGTTGATCTTCGGGAGCTGATCACGAAAGCACGGGTGCCGGCGGCGCGAACCTTCTCGCGGGCCCGAGCGAGCGCGCCTCCGCCCACTCCACGCCTGGGTCTAACCGGTCGTTCGCCACACGTCGGCCACGAGTCCGGCCGCCTCGGCCGCCTGGGCGCGGCCGGCACGGGCCACGGCGGGACGACGGGCCGGATCGAGCATGTTCCGCGCGCTTGACCCCATCGACCGCCGGGTTTCCTCGTCCGGGGAGATCAGCGCGACGCGCGCGTTCGGCCCCAGTTCGGCGACCTGGTCCGCCACGGCGGGCATCGGCCCGCCCCCGCGTGTCACCGGCGCCAGCACCACCACCCGCTCGTAGCCCGCCGCCAGATCCGCGTTCGCCGCCGAACGCATCCCGCCGTCGATATGACGACGGCCACGGACGGTCGCGGGCGGCCGGACTCCGGGGGTGGACGCGCTGGCCGCCACCGCGTCCACCAGATCGACACCGCTCGCCGCGTCGAATGTCACGAACTCTCCTGACTTCGCGTCCACGGTGGTGATCACCAGCCTGCGCTCCGGCCATGTGACGACGCCCCCGAGCCACCGGACGATCTCCGCCCGCCGTTCGGCCTCCGACGGGGTCCTGGCGGCGAGTGCCATCCTGCCCATCCGTACCCGGAACTCCGCCGGATCGCCGGCCCGGATCGTGGTCCACACCAGCCGGGTCAGGTACAGGTGGGGAATGCGCGGCTTCGCCTCCCCGCCGGGTGGCCTCAGCTGGGCCGCGTACCGCTGCTCCAGATCGAGGCCCGACAGGAGTTGCACGCCCACGACGGCTCCGGCTGAGGTCCCGACGACGAGGTCCGCCTGCCCCAGGTCGACGCCCGACTCGGCCAGGCCCGTGAGCATGCCCAGTTCCCAGGCGATTCCGGTGATGCCTCCGCCGCCCAGCACCAGCGCCCTGCTCCCCATCGCGCCCCCTTCCAACGTGGAGATTGGATACGCGTATTCATTCTGCGGCGATTTATAAAAAGTCGGCGGATTCCTGTCCGCAGAATTCGGCTTCTCGGCCGGGGCGGGGCGGCATGGGAGCCGGGCCGGGATTCAGGCGACCTTGGGTGTGACGCGCATGCCGATGTACACGCATTCGGTGCCGTCGGTCAGGGTGGAGAAGACCACGGGAATGTGGTCCTCACCGAAGGAGGGGCCGCCCGAGGCGGCGAAGACGGTTTCCGACACCGGCAGCAGGTCCATTTCCAGGGGCGGGGAGAAGTCCTTCATGCCGTCGACGAACTCGTACCGGATGTGCGCGCCGTCGTCGTCCTGGGTGACGGTGGTGACGACGCCCTCGCGCCGGTAGGTGCCCACCAGCCGGGTCATGTCCACCGCGGGCGGGTTCGCCGCCGGTCCGAAGGCGTCCGGCATGCGCACCCCGGCCAGCTCGTCCAGCAGTTCCCGGAACAGGTCGGCGTACAGCCCGCCGGTGCGGCCGCCGTTGGCCAGCAGGACGACGGCCACCCCCGCGTGCGGGATGACGCGCAAGTAGGAGTACTGGCCGATCGCGGCGCCGTCGTGGCCGTAACCTGGGACGCCGTCCCAGTCGTACAGGGTCCAGCCCAGGCCCCAGCCGTCGGCGCTGACGGTCCACTTGTCCGGGCTGTCGACCACGCGCCGCCGCATCTCCGCGACGGCGTCGGCGGACAGGACGCGGGTGCCGTCGGGGGCGACGCCGCCGTCCAGATGCGCCCGCGCGAACCGGGCGACGTCGCCCGCGGAGATGATGACCCTGCCGTACGGCCCGGCGGAGCGCGGCATCAGGTCCCAGGCCGGGGCCGGGTCGGGGTCGGCTCCCGGCTCCCCCAGGTGGCTCATGGCCACGCGGAACCGCAGCGCCTCCTCGGGCAGCGTCATCGAGTGCTCCAGCCCGAGCGGGGTGAGGAGTCGCTCCTTCAGCGCCTGGTCCCAGGTCAGACCGGTCAGCACCTCGACGACGCGGCCCAGCACGGCGTACCCGACGCTGCTGTACGACAGCGCCGTGCCGGGCCGGCAGTCCAGGGCCACCTGCCTGGCGGCCTCGACGTACTTGGTCAGGCAGTCGTCGCCGCGACCGGAGTCATAGGTGAAGTCGCAGGTCAGCCCGCCGGTGTGACTGAGCAGCCGGCGAATCGTGATCGCGTTGGTGGCCTCCGGGTCCGGGGTGGCGAACTCCGGCAGCACGCTCACGACGGGCGTGTCGAGGTCCAGCTCGCCGGAGTCGACCAGCTGCATCACCAGCGTGGCGGTGTAGACCTTGGCGAGCGAGCCGGACAGGAACACCGAGTCGGTCGTCACCTCCACCCCGGTCGCCCGGTGCAGCACACCGCTGGCCAGTTCGTGGACGTTCCCGTCGACCAGTACGGCCAGCGACGCCCCGGGCACACGGTGGGCGGCGCGAAGCTCGTCGAGCCGGGCCTGCCAGCGGGCGGAGTCGAAAGTCATGGGGGATCTCCTCAGTTCTGATGCCGGGCTTCGAATGCCGGGCTTCGAATGCCGGGCGAGGCGTCCACCGGTCGAAGGGGAACGCGAGCCGGGGCATGCGGACGACACCGGTGCCGTCGGAGCACCGGCTGGAAAGCTGGAAAGGGGGAACCGCCCTCAGGGACGGCCTGACGGAGTTCGGGGTAGGGAATCGCCCTCGGGAGACGGCCCGGTGACGCTTCGTCGTAACCCCGAGGGGGATGACCCTCGTGGCTCCGGGTTGAGGAGGACCGCCCTCGCGGACGGTCCGGTGACGTCGAGCTAGGGCCGGCTCGCCCCGGCGTCGTCGGGCAGCTCACCGGAGGCGCGCAGGGCGTCGCGGCGCTCGCGCCACTCGGCCGCGAGCGCGGGCATCCGCTCGACGAGGAACTCGGCGAAGGCGGCCCCCTCCAGGAGACGTGCCCGGCGGGCCGCGGGCGCCTCGTCCAGCACCTTGAGGCCCTGGCGCGCGAGCGCGCCGAGCGAGACGTACTCCGAGGGCTTGTCGACCATCCTCAGCCAGATCGCGGGATGGATGCTGACGCGGTCCACGCGTTCACCGGCGGCGCGTGAGCGCTGGATCCAGGACCACTCCTCAAGCATGGAGACGGCGCCACTGACGGCGGTGCGGCTGGCCCGCAGCGCCTCGCTGAGCTCGGCGATGGTCTGCTGCGGCGGATCGCAGATGAGGAGCCATCCTGCCACCCGGCCGGTCATCGGGGGCAGGCCGTTCTGCCGTGCGAAGTGGCGGCCGACCTCGTCGGCGTAGGCAAGCTCGGCCTCGTAGTCCATATAGCCGACATTACCCATATAACTGAAATAACGCAAATATCTGACATTTGAGATGCGGTTGGCTTGTCGTCTCAGACTTGTGGACGGCCACGGCGAGCCGATGCGACCGCGATCGGCCCAGGTCAGCTCGGTCGGCCCTGCCCCTGTCTCGTGCCGTACGGCGAGCGAGCGGCCCGCCCGACCGCTCTCGCCCTGCCCGACCTGCCCGACCTGCTCCGCCCGACCGGTCCTGCCCTCCGGTTCCCCCGGCCCGGTTCCCGCCGGTTCCTCAACCGCCGAAAGCGGGGTATCCCGGCAGCGGGGGGACGTCCCAGCCTCCGGCCACCTCCCGGAGCAGCAGCCGCATCGTCTCCGAGAAGGCCGGGAACTCCTCCAGGGTGCTCGCCGTCTCCCAGCGGTATCTCAGCAGCTGCCGCAGCGTCGGGACAGGACGCCGGAACCGGTGCGCCGGCCTGTCCTCCGCCACGCGCGGGATCAGGTCGGCCGTCATGTACACCGTCCAGAGCGCGACCGCCCGCCGGATCCCGGGCTGCCATATCTCGTCCCTGACCAGCTCCGGGTACGCCTCGACGACCTCCGCGCGGTAGGTCTCCTCGATCCTCTCCGCCAGCCCCGCGGGCAGCGTGAAGACGCACCAGCAGGTGGCGAAGGGCATCCGGCAGTACGCGGCCGTCATGAAGACCGGCTGGTAGCAGGCCGACTCGAAGTCGATGAGCCGCAGGCCGTCCGGGGTGAGCAGGTTGTTGTCCGGGCAGGTGTCGCCGGGAGTGAAGGCGAGATACTCGTCCGCGCCCGTCGTCGCGATCCGTTCCAGTTCCCCGGCCAGCTCCGGCGGTGCCTCGACCCCGATCCCGGCGAGCGCCGAGGGGAACTCGGCCGCGTACCGGGCGAGCCACGGCTCCTCGTCCCAGGAGGGCACGCCCAGGCCGTACCGGGCCGACAGGGCGGCCAGGTCGGCGCGCCGGTGAACCGAAGCGGCGGACAGCCGCCCGAGCCCGCGCGCCCAGGCCGACAGGCCGTCCAGGGCAGCCTGCGGATCGTCGCCGAGCAGCACGTCCGCCAGTGTCGGCGCGGACCCCAGGTCCTCCATCACCAGCAGCGGGACCGAGGCGTCCACGCCCAGCAGCTCGGGACCGGCCAGCTCCAGCGAGAGCCCGGCCGCCTCCGCGGTGAAGGCGCGCAGGCCTTTGGAATCCGTACCGAAGCTCTTGACGACGACGCTGCCGCCCGCGGCCGTCCGGCAGCGCAGGACGACGCTGCGCGGGTTGCCCCCGAGGTCGACCGGATCGGACAGCTCGGCACCCACAACTTCACTCGCGGCGCGCAGGATCGTATCCATCCCGGCATTCTGCCCTTCGCGAGCAGGGTGGCGGGCTCCGGCGGCCGCAGCCGAACCTCAGGGTCGTTTCCTGAGGGGGTGCGAGGAGCACGGGCCGCCGAGGGCCACCGCGCTCTGCCCCACCTGGCCGGATGGGCCCGCGGGGCGGCGCAGGCGCTGCGGCGCCGGTGGCCGGACGCGAACGCGGACCCGACGGGGTATCCCCCCGTATGCCCCACGCAGGTGAGATACCCGTCGTTACCGTCACGGGTAGCGGAAGCGGACACGGTGACGCCGACACTGACGGACACAGTGACGGTGACGGACGCGATGACGGACGCGGAGGCGGGTGACGTCGATGCCTCGAACGACCGGGACCGTACGACGAGCATCCCGGTGGGACGGAGCCACTGGCTTCCGGACGATTCCCAAGGAATCACACATGGCGAGATGACGGGGCGGGCCGGCGCGGGAAGGAAGGCATCCGGGATCACCCCCGCGCCACGCGGCCCCTGGAGTACGCGTACGGCCGCGAGGGCGCCTCGGCCGGGCCGTGCCAGGCGGGCGGCAGGGCCCAGCGGCCGAAGACGACCTTTCCGCCGTTCGGTGAGCGGTAGTGACCCCACTCGTCGGTGCACAGGCCGACGAGTCTCAGGCCCCGGCCGCTCTCATCGTCCTCCCCGGCCTCGGCGACCTCGGGCGAGCCTTCGCAGCTGTCCCAGACCTCCGCGAACAGGCCCTCGGTGGTGAGGCGCAGTCGCAGGAGGATCGGATACGGGCCGGCGGTTCGCGCGCGGGCGCAGGCGGGCGGGCAGGCGGAGGTGTGCGGGCAGGTGTAGCCGTACGGGATGGGCGGGACGGCGGTGGCCTTGACGGCGTTGGTGGTCATCTCGGAGACGACCAGGACGCAGAGGTCGGACAGCCCTTCCAGGCCCCACGCCCGCAGTTGCGCGCGCGTGAAGTCGCGCGCCCGGGAGGCCGCGGCCGGCTGCGCCGCCAGCCGCAACTCGTTCGCGTCCAGGAAGTCCTGGGAGTCCCGAGAGTCCAGGAAGTCCAGGAAGTCCGGGGAGTCCGGGGAGTCCGGGGACAGGTGGTCGGCGGCGTCCAGATCAGGGTGAAACGGTGAGTGCATCGGTCCCGGCCGTTCGACGGGGAGCACGGTCATTGATGGCTCCAGGGAGTTCAACGGAGGTTCGGTCACGCGCCCCCGGCGCAGTTGGGGACGCCCCCGCCCGAGCGGTGAGACCACGCGAATCTGACGGCTCCGGCGTTGTCCTCCACCCTGCTGCACGGAGCGTGCTGGAAACAGGTGACGACACCGAGTCTGTTCGTCACTCTCGGGCGTCAAGTCGCCCCGCAGAGCGATGGCGCGACAGGAAGCGGTGATCTGGTCGCCGATTCCTGCACTCGGCAGTCACCGAACGTGATCGACCAGTAACGTTCGGCCCGAAGAATCGCCGCCGGAGAAACCCGCCGGGAGGGGCCGAGCCGATGCCACGTGCACCGCGCAGCGTCAAACAGCAGATGGACGCTTTCAGCGCTGAGCTTCGCGAACATGGTTTCACGTGGGCCGAGGTCGCCGCCGAGTTCATGCGACGCTGGCACCTGAACTCCCGTCAGGGCTTCCGTGAGGCGCATCGCCTGACACAAGCCAAGGTCTGTCATCTATGGAACGAGTACTGGCCGAACGAGCCGCTGACGACCCGAAAACTCGGGTCGTGGGAAGCGTGGCCCGGCCCCACCGGCAACGAGCCGCCGATCGCCGGCCTCAACCGGCTGGCCCGCATCTACCAGTGCCGCACCGCCGACCTGGTCGACGGTGAAGATCACCGCGATGCCGACGAGCACAACACGCCGGCCGTCCGCTCCCGTGGACGGGCACTGGTGGCGGCCGGGGCGGCGGGCAGCCTCGGCCCCGAGGACATCCAGGGGGTGCTGGCGGCCATGCCCGCCCTGCCCACGGGCCCCGTCCCGTTCGGGACCTCGCGCGACGAGGAGTACGACGCCCTGGTGCAGGCGCTCGCCCAGTGGGCGGCGAGCATGAAACGACGCGACGTCCTGGCCCTGATCAGGGCCGCCGCCGCCGCGGCCGCGGCCTCTCCGCTGCTGGCCAGGCTCAACGACGACGAGCTCGACCGGCTCGCCCTGATCGCCGCCGAACCGTCCCGGGTGGACGAGGCCACCGTCGACCACATCGACGCCGTGCTGCACCACTGCATGCGCCAGGAGGACAGCCTCGGCCCCCAGTCGGTACTGGGGACCGTGCTCGCCCAGCACCACCTGGTGCGGTCGCTGATCCCGGCCGCGTCGACCGGAGAGGTACGCGAGCGGCTGCTGTCGCTGCTGGCCAACATCTGCCGGTTCACCGCCTGGGTGCTGTTCAACCTCAACGACTTCAACGGGGCGAACCACTACTACGAGCAGGCCAAACTGGCCGCGCACCAGGCCGACGACGACGCGATGAACAGCTTCGTCCTGGCCAACTGGTCGCAGCTGGCGACCTGGCGGGGCGATCCCCGCCAAGGCGTCGAGCACGCGCTGGGGGCTCTGGCCTGGGGGCAGCGCGCCAACAGCAAGCTGCTGGTGTCGTACGCCTGCGACGTGGGGGCCCGCGCCTATTCGGCGGTGTTGCGCCGCTCGGCCAAGAGCGACCGCCACAACGACCATGCCCGGTGCATGACCAGCCTCGACCAGGCCCGCCGCGAGCTGGGTCACGCGGGCGAGGGCGACGTGGGGGCCAAGTTGCTCTATTTCTACGGTGACGGGCAGTATCTGTCGACCAAGACCAAGTGCCTGCTGGACATGGGCGACGCCCAGACCGCGGTCGAGATGGCCTCCCGGTCCCTGGCCCGGATCGACCCGGCGTTCGTCCGCAACATGGCGTTCAGCCGCCTGGACCTGGCGCGCGGGCACCTGCGGCTGCGCTCCATCGACGAGGCGTGCGAGCAGATCGGCGAGGCCGCCCGCCTCACCTGCAGGAACACCTCGCCGCGGCTGGCCCGCTCGGTGGTGGAGGTCCGCGAGACGCTGAATCCGTGGGCGAGGACCCGGCAGGTCGCCGCCCTGGACGAGAAGCTGCACGCCTTCCAGCTCATCGCCTGACGGCCGGCCTTGCCCCTCACGATCGATCAGCGCGCCCTGGGCATCTCCTCCAGCACCATGATGTCGAAGACCGGGGCGGGGATCGGCGGGTCCATCAGCTTGTGGGACACCTTCCGCCATCCCCACCTCCGGTAGATCTCCCGGGTCCTTACGGCCTTGGGCTGCACCGCGAGCGTGGCCCGCTCGGCCCCGGATCCCGACAGCAGCTCGTCGTGGATCCGGTGCCCGGCTCCGGCGCCCCGCCGGTCGGGCAGCACCCCGTAGTCGATGACGGCGAACGTCCTGGTCCCGGTCTCGGCCGCGAACTCCTCGTCGACCGGCTCCGCCAGCGTGTTCCACCACAGGGTGCCGGCCGGCAGCAGGTATCCGTACCCGAACCCGATGAACTCCGGCCCGGACCGCGCGGTGGTCAGCCGGAACCCGGGCCGGTCGACCAGCTTGGGGAAGTAGGAGCGCTGGTTGGCGAACTCCGCGGCGTTTCCGTCGAACGGAGGCAGCGAGAACACCGCCTCGTACAGATCACAGATCGTCCCGGCCAGCGCCAGTGCCTCCCGGTGGCCGTGCGTCTCTACGGTCATCTCGTCGGTGGGGGTCGTGTCGGTCATTCCCGCCTCCTCGCTTCCGTCGCGCCGCCCTCCCCTGGGAAGGCTCCTTACCCGTGGACGGGTGGGTTAGCCGCCCGGTTCCTTCGGAGAGGGCGAGAGTGAGGGGCGGGAGCGGGTCAGCCCTTCGCGAGGCCGGCCAGCGGCACGGAGAGGTCGGCGAGCCGGTCGGGGTCGACGGTCGCGCCGCCGCGGATCAGCTCCTGCGCCGGCGAGATGCCCTCGTCCCACTGGTTGACGTGCATGCCGGCCACGACGCGTCCGCCGGCGAGCCAGAAGGCGTGGAAGGCGCCCGACTCCTGGTCCCCCCGGATGACCACGGAGTCGTAGCCGCCGGGCGCGAACCAGCCGGAGAACTCCATGCCGACGTCGTACTGGTCGGTGAAGAAGTACGGCGGCCTGTCGTAGACCACCTTCTGCCCGAGCATGGCCTTGGCCGCGGCCACTCCCCCGTTGAGGGCGTTGGCCCAGTGCTCGACGCGGATGCGGGTGCCGTACAGGGGGTTGAACGCGTTGGCCACGTCACCGGCGGCGTAGACGTCGGGGTCGTCGGTGCGGAGGGACTCGTCGACGAGGATCCCGTTGTCCACGGCCAGGCCCGCCCGCTCGGCGAGTTCGGTGTTGGGGCTGACGCCGACACCGACGATCACGATGTCGGCCGGGAGCTCCTCCCCGTCGTGGGTGGCGACCGCGCGGACGTGCCCGGCGCCGAGGATCCCGGTCACCTCGCGGCCGAGCCGTACGTCGACGCCGTGGCGCCGGTGCACGCCGGCGAAGAAGGCGCCCAGCTCGGGGCCGAGCGCGGCGTGCAGCGGCACCGCCCTCGGCTCGACGACGGTCACCTCGCAGCCGTACTCCCTGGCGGCCGCGGCGGTCTCCAGCCCGATCCAGCCCGCGCCGACGACGACCACCCTCCTGCCGCCGTCGCGGACGGCCTCGCGCAGCCGCTCCGAGTCGCCGAGGTCGCGGAGGTAGTGCACACCGTCCAGGTCGGTGCCGGGTACGTCGAGGCGGCGCGGGGAGGAGCCGGGGACGAGCAGCAGCTTGTCGTACCGGAGGCGATTCCCGTCGTCGAGTTCCACGTGGTGCGCGGCCCGGTCGAGGGACGTCGCGCGTCGCCCGAGCAGTGTTTCCACGGAGTTGGCGGCGTACCAGCCCTCGTCGTGAACGTAGAGCTTGGCCTTCTCCTCCTTGCCGAGCAGGTAGCCCTTGGAGAGCGGGGGCCTCTCGTAGGGAGGCTCGGTCTCGGCGCCGATCAGCGTGATCGCGCCCTCGAAGCCCTCGTCGCGCAGGGACTCCGCCGCCTTGGCACCCGCCAGGCCCGCTCCGACGATGACGAAACTCTGCTCGGTAGTCATGGGTTCCTTCCTACTCCGATTCCCCCAACGGTTCCAACGATCGCGGGAAGCGGCGGGCCGTTCACCCGTTCCTCCGGAAGATGACCACCAGTACCCGCAGTCCCAGGATGGCGCTGACGAGCAGGAGGTTGTAGCCGATGAGCTGGTGGAGCCCGACCCCCGGGGTGACGCGCGGGCCGGTGTCGGCCCCGAGCAGCAGCGCGGCCATGAGACCCGTGGTGGCCGCCAGCACGGTGAGCAGCACCTGGTGGAGCATCCCGGTGACGTGCCGCCGGTCGCGCTCGTCGGAGAAGAGGCGCACGTTCAGGCTGAAGCGCCCGTGCTCGGCCGCGTCGGCGATCCGCTCGATCCGGCGGGGCAGGCGGCGCATCATGGGAAGCAGGCCGAGCACCTCCCGGGTGACCTCGTCCCGTACCCGCTGGTGGTCGGGGCGTTCGGTGAGGTGACGGAGCGCGAACGCGCGTGCCTCGGCGACGATGTCGAACCCGGGGGCCAGCCGGGCGAGCGTGCCCTCGATCGTCGCCAGGGCCCGGAACACCGCGGCCACCTCGGGCGGGAGGGACAGGCCGTGCGAGGAGACGATCCGGAAGAGCCTGCCGAACATCTGCACGTCCGGAGGGGTGCCGGCGAGCAGGTGCCGGGCCATGAACCGGCCGAGCTCGCGTTCCAGCTCCCGCTCGTCGATCTCGTCCGGCCGCGGCACCACCTCCAGCAGGGCGTCGCTCACCCCGAGCGGGTCCCCCCGGTCCATCGCGCCGAGCAGGCGCCCCAGCGAGTCGCGCAGCGAGCCGTCGAGCCGCCCCACCGAGCCGAAGTCGAGCAGTGCCAGGCGCCCGTCGGCGAGGAACATGAGGTTGCCCGGGTGGGGGTCGGCGTGGAACACCCCGTGCAGCATGATCTGGCGCAGCAACGTGTCGAGCAGGGTCCTGGCGAGCTCCTGCCCGGCCTGCCCGCCGGGCGCGGCGGCCCCCAGCGGGGTGCCGTCCAGCCACTCCATGACGAGCACCCGCCGCCCGGACTGCTTCGGGTACGGCATCGGCACGTGGACCGGCTCGCCCGCGGAGACCGCCGCCACGGCGGCCATGTTGCCGGCCTCGATCCGGAAGTCGAGTTCCTCCCGCAGCGCGTCGGCGAACCCCCTGGACAGGGCGGCGACACCGAACGCGCGCCCCCACCGGGTACGCCGTTCGAGCGAGTGGGCGAGGCGGTCGATGATGTCGAGATCCTGCTCGACCACGGTGGCGATCCCCGGGCGCTGGACCTTGACCACCACCTCCTCGCCCGTCCGCAGCCGGGCGCGGTAGACCTGCGCGATCGAGGCGGCGGCGAGCGGTTCGCGGTCGAAGCCGGTGAAGGTCTCCTCCACCGGTCCGCCCAGCTCGGCCACGAGCACCGGCTCGATCTCCGTCCACGGCGCCGAGGCCGCGCCGTCCTGCAGCAGGCGCAGTTCCTCGACGAACTCCACCGGCAGCAGGTCGCTCCGGGTGGACAGGATCTGGCCCAGTTTCACGAACGTGACCCCGCCGTCGTCGAGGGCCTCGCGCAGCGACCTGGCCAGCCGGGCCCTGCTGGAGGGCGCGCCGAGGTCGGGGTCCCGGCCGCGCAGGTACGGTCCGAGACCGTGCCGTACGAGGATGCGCGTGATGCGGAGGTAGCGGCGCGAGCGGATCAGGTGACGGCGCAGCCCCCCGGCCAGTTCCAGCGGTCCCGGCAGCGATCCGGACGGTATCAGGGCCTCGGCGATCACCAGGGGTACCAGCCCGGCGAGCAGGGCGCAGACCACGGCGAGGATGAAGAACCAGATCGGGGTGACACCGGGGTCGTCCGGGGCCACCGTTCCCGCGAACGCCTTCATGAGCGGTCCGGCGATCAGGACCACGAAGGTCCCGGCCAGCAGCGTGCGGACGATCCCGAACCGCAGGTCGAGCAGGCGCCGCGCGGCCACCGTGAACGCGGTCACCAGGACCAGCACACCGATCACGAGCGTCAGGGTCGTTAGAAGGTCCACATTCGTTCCGTTCGCTCCGTCAGGTACGCCGTCGTGTTCGTCGTGTTCGTTATGTTCGTCGCGGGGTGGGATCCAGCGCCCCGGCCGTGGCCCGGCGATGCCCTCGCCCCATGGGTCCATGACGCGCGGTGGCAGGACGGGCAGCATGATCGACGGCGAACAGACCAGATGACCCGCTTCGAGGACAAAGGGGTTCCGGGCAGGCCGAGGCGGCCTGCCCGGAACCGGTCCGGTACGGAACGCTCCCGGGGCGGACGACGACAGGGCGGGACGCGGTCCATGACATTCCGACACGCGAATCCGTAATAGTGCACCTTGGGGGTTGAGTGTGCATTCCTGCGCAGAAGGAAGTGTCGGCGGTTTCTAGTGTTCGTGGTGTCCGAACGGCAACACCCCTCCACCGCACAGGAGCATGACGATGAGCACCACGCGCGC
>NZ_JBPJUQ010000056.1:0-70556 GCF_051192615.1 Streptosporangium sp. G11 | reverse complement strand
CCGCAGTACGTCGACAATCCGCTGGGTCACGTCTTGGTCCTCCCAGCGGACAAAGTGCCAGTACACCGTCTGCCAGGGCGGGAAATCAGCCGGGAGCTGCCGCCAGGCGCAGCCGGTACGCACAACATAGGCGATCGCGTCCACGATCTCCCGGCGCGGATGTTTCTCCTTGCGGCCGTCCCAGTGCGGGGCGGGCAGCAGCGGTTCGATCAGCGCCCACTGCTCATCGGTCAGATCAGAGGGGTAGAAAGGGCCGTCGTGTCATACCTGCACCCCTACCCCTCACGGGATGGCTTCACGATCACCTCTCAAACACGTTCTCAGACTCACCAAAGTAGGTTCCAAGGTCGACTCACATGGTCTGAGCTGGCAAGCCGACACCTGAGGTGATGATCGACTCGGCGTACGGGACACGCATGGGATGATCATGTAAGTAACACGAAACGTACAGAGCGTTTGACCAGGTCAAAGGAAGTGACAGTGTGACTTCGTCCGCACTTTCCTAAAGCGGTTTTCGCATGTTCGAATCATGCCGGAGGCACTCTCTTGACCAGCTGCTAAACCCCTGACCAGGGGCTTGGCGTACCCCTCTCAGCGATCATGTGCAGCCGGGCGTCGCCGTAGGCAGCCGCATGCCAGCAACGGAAGAACACTCGATGCCCGGTGCGGCCCCCGATCAGGCCGGTTCGACCAGCCGCCAGCGTCGTCCGATCCCCCTCGAATGACAGATGGCTCTCGGCACCCTCGTCGGGGGCGTGGGGACAGCGACAGGTGCCATCGCTACGGCTGTCACCGTTGTGGTATCGGTCAATGTTGTTCAACTTGCCCAACAGCAGGTCCAGCAAGCCCAGGCACAACAACAAAAAGACGACATGCGCTATCTGCCGGCCGGGACTGTACGGCTAATAATTGACAGACCCGTTTCTGGGCGCCGAGGACCGCAGCCTCACGGTCGGAACGTGCGACGGTAGGCGTCCGGCGGTACGCCGATCGTGCGGTGGAAATGGCGGCGCAGTGTCGTCGCCGTACCCATGCCCGCGGTCGAGGCGATGGTGTCGACGCTGTCGTCCGTGGTCTCCAGCAGCTCCTGCGCTCGGCGGATCCGCTGCGTCAATAGCCACTGCAGCGGGGTGGTGCCGGTTACCGAGTGGAAGTGACGAGCCAGGTGGCGCGAGCTCATGTTCGCCTGGCGGGCCAGGTCCTCCACGGTGAGCGGCTGGTCCAGCCGCCGCATCACCCAGGGGAGCAGCTCGGCCAGGGGATGGCCGTCCTGGGCGGGCACCGGTGCGGTGACGAACTGGGCCTGACCACCGGCCCGGTGGGGCGGCACGACCAGGCGGCGGGCGACCACGTTGGCGATCGCCGAGCCGTGGTCGCGGCGGACCAGGTGCAGGCACAGGTCCATCGCTGCGGCCTTGCCCGCAGAGGTGAGCACGCTACCGTTGTCGACGTAGAGCACGTTCGGGTCGACCTCCACCTGGGGATAGCGTGCGGCCAGTTCCTCGGTGTGGGCCCAGTGCGTGGTCGCGCGCAGCCCGTCCAGCAGGCCGGCGGCGGCGAGCACGAACACGCCCGTGCACAGGGAGACCACCCGCGCGCCTGACTCGTGAGCCGCGCGCACCGCTTCGACCAGGCCGGCCGGTGGATCCCCGTCGATGTCCGCCAAGGCGGGGACGATCACCGTGTCGGCGTGCGCCAGCCACTCGAACCCACAGTCCGGCTCCAGCAGGAATCGGCCGACCCGGACGGCGTGCGTGCCGCACACCTTGACGTCGTACCAGGGGCCTGGCAGGGAGGCCGGGGCGGAGCCGAAGACCTCGTAGGCCAGGGCCAGCTCGAAGTGCAGCATCCCGTCGGTAGCGGCGACCGCGACGGAGCGCGAAATGGAACTCATGTCGGGAATTGTACGGGTCATGTCGTTTCAGACACTAGGCGCCAATGGGTCAACAGGGGCAGGATTTCCGCTGTGGATCACTTTGAGCACGAGGGAACAGGCATGGAATCGGATCGGAACGTGGCGGTGTTCGGCGCCTATGGGCACACCGGGCGGTTCGTGGTCGCGGAGTTGCGCGAGCGCGGATACGTCCCGCTGCTCCTCGGTCGCGACCAGGACAAGCTGCTGGCACTGGTGCAGGCCCAACCGGGGCTCGAGGCGCGGCAAGCGTCGGTCGACGATCCGGCCTCACTCGACCGTGCGCTGAACGGCGCGGCCGCTGTGATCAATTGTGCCGGGCCCTTCGCCACGACCTCCGCCCCGCTGATCGAGGCGGCGCTGCGTGCCGGCATCCCGTATGTCGACGTGGCGGCCGAGATCGAGGCGAACCTTGACACGTTCGCGCACTTTGCGGAGCGTGCCCGCGCCGCGGGCACCGTGGTGGTCCCGGCGATGGCCTTCTACGGCGGCCTCGGCGACCTGTTGGTCACCACCGCGATGGGCGAATGGACGGCGGCGGACGAGGCGCACATCGCCTACGGCCTGAGCAGTTGGCACCCCACTGCCGGAACGCTCGCTTCGGGCGCGATCTCGGGGCAGCGACGGAGTGGCCGCCGTGTCCGCTACACCGGCGGACGGCTGGAGTACCACGATGACGCTCTGCCGACCCTGGAGTGGCCCTTCCCGGCTCCGCTCGGCCCTCAGAGCGTCATCGGAGAGTTCACCATGGCCGACGTCGTCACCATTCCCAGCCACCTGGCCGTCCCGGAGGTGCGCACCTACATGCTCGCCAAGGCGGCCGCGGACCTGTCCGCTCCTGACACCTCGGCACCGACCGCCGTCGACGAGCGCGGCCGCTCCGCGCAGACCTTCGTCGTCGACGTCCTCGTCCGCTCCGGCGGTACGGAACGCCACGTGGTCGCCACCGGTCAGGACATCTACGCCATCAGCGCGCCGCTCGCGGTGGAGGCCGTCGACCGCATCCTCACCGGCCGGACCAGGACCACCGGCGTCGCCTCCGCGGGCGCGATCTTCGATGCCCCGGACTTCCTCCGCGCCCTGTCCTCGCACCTGTCGCTGCATGTCCCGCTCGACACACACGGCTGACCGGCGAACTGTGCCGGGATCCACGCCGTGGTCAGTGCGGTCGATGAGCAGGCCGATCACCCGTGCGGGGCCTCGTCAGCAGGGCCGGCGTCGAGGAGATTGGCTGCTGAAGGGCTGTGTGCCCGCCTGCCTCCTGGGGCCGATGCCGACGTGTCCGGTCGTGTGGTCCAGGCCCCACGTTCGAGCACCCAAGCGCGGCCCGGAACCGGCGGCGCACTTCGGGCCGACCGCACAGGAACGTTCCCGCATGTCCGCGGTCAGATGGCGAGCGCGCGGGTGGCGCCGTCCGTGTCGCCGACCGCCGTGAACAGATCGTGGGCCTCGCGTCCGGCCGCCGACGCGGCTTCGTCCGCGCCGACCGCCCGGTGTGCGCGGGCGAGACTGACGAGCGCGCCGGCCAGGAAGACAGACCACCTGCGGGCACGCCACAGCGCCACCGACTCGGTCAGCTGGGCGACCGCCAGCGCCCCGTCCCCGGCGGCGAGCGCGAGGTCACCGCGCACCCAGAGCGCGTCGGCCAGGTGGTGGGCCAGGTTGTAGCGGCGGCTGAGGTCGGCCACGAGGTCGGCCGTCGGTACCGCCCGGGGGTCCTCGTCCCGCGCGTACAGCTTGGCCAGGGAGACCAGCGTCATCGCCTCCGAGGACGGGTCGCTGGCCGCGCGGGCCATCACCAGCGACCGGCTCAGGCACTGCTCGGCGGGCCGCAGCTGCCCGGTCTCCACGTACGCCAGGCCGAGGAACTGCAGCACGGTCGCCTCGAAACGCGGGTTGCCCAGTCGTTCGGCGAGGCCGCGGGCGCTGGTGAAGAACGGGATCGCGTCCGCCACCCGGCGCTGGCCGTGCGCCAGCCCGATGGCCAGATACGCGCGGGCCTGCCCGCCCAAGTGGCCGGTCTCCTCGGCCAGGCGCAGGGCCGCGTACGCCGCCTCCAGCGCCGGCTCGACGAAGCCCTGCGCGGCCAGCCCCCAGGCGCACATCACGTACGCGTCCGACATCCCGCGCCGCTCGCCGACCTGCTCGAACATGGTGACCAGCCGGGCGGCGTTGGTGTGCAGGGCGACCATCGCGCCGCCCTCGTGACCGATGCCCATCCAGGTCGTCACATCGAGCAGGCCGCGCAGCATCACCGCCTCGCCGAGCGGGTTGCCTGCCGCCCTGCAGGCGAGCATGGCGAGCTCGTTGACCCTGCGGCACTCGGCGAAGAGGCCGCGTACGTCGAAATAACGTTCCATGCAGCCGGCCAGATCCCAGGCATGTTCCTCGAAGCCGAGCGCGCCGGCCTGTTCGACGAGGCTCGCCAGCGCCGCCCGTTCGGCGTCGAACCAGGCGAGCGGCTCGACGCCGGCTTCCAGTTCGACCGGCCACTGCGGGGCCGAGCTGTGCAGGAGGGCGTAGCACGCGCCCGGCACCTGGGCCGCCGCCCGGCGCGCGAGGCCGAGCCAGCCGCCGAGCGCGCGGGCGATCGCCAGCCGCAGGGCCGGCAGGTCCTCCTCGGTTTCCGCGCGCTCCCGGGCGTACAGGCGGACGAGGTCGTGGCAGCGGTAGCGGGCCTGGCCCGCCGTGTCCAGCCCGGAGAGGGTGACGAGCTGGGCGTCGACCAGCTCGTCGAGCAGGGCCTCACCTTCGTCCTGCGGGTGGTCGAGCAGCGCGGCCGGCACCCAGCCGGCGAAGTCGGGCACGTTCAGCAGGCCGAGCAGGCGGAACGCGCGCTGGGCGAGCGGGGAGAGTCCGACGTAGCTGAGCGCCAGGCTGGCCCGGACCGCGCGATCACCGACCACGAGCTGGTTGAGCCTTCCCCGCTCGTCGCGCAACCGTCCGACGAGCCAGGCGATCGGCCGCTCCGGCCGGGCTGCCAGGCGAGCACCCGCGATGCGTACGGCGAGCGGCATCTGGTCGCACAGCCGGACCAGCTCGATGGCATCGGCCGGCTGCGCGGCCACCCGGCCCTGTCCGATCATCTGGGTGAGCAGGCTCACGGCCTCATGCTCCCGCAGAACCCCCAGGTCCACCCGCCAAGCCCCCTCCAGCCCGGACAGCCTGGCCCGGCTGGTGACCAGTACGGCGCAGCCCGGCACCCCGGGGAGCAGCGGCCTGATCTGCCGTTCGGAGGCGGCGTTGTCGAGCACGACCAGCACGGCGCGATGCGCGACCCGGCTGCGGTAGACGGCTGCGCGTTCCTCGATCGTCTCGGGCAGGCTGGAGCCGGGCACGCCGAGTGCGACCAGGAACCGGCCGAGTACCTGGCCGGGGTCTGCCTGCGCCTCCTCGTGCGTCCCCCGCAGATCGACGTAGAGCTGCCCGCCGGGGAACCGGCGAGCGACCCGGTGCGCCACCTGGAGGGCGAGCGCGGTCTTCCCGATGCCGCCCATCCCGGTGATCACCGACACCGGGACGGCGCTGCGATCGCCGAGCCGGTCGAGCAGTTCGGCCACATGGTCGTCCCGGCCCGCGAAGTCGATCACGTTCATCGGCAGCTCGGCCGGGGCGTCCCCGAGAATGGGCCGGGCGTCCGCGGTGAGAATTCTCTGGTGCAGGCGGCGCAGGTCGGGGCTGGGGTCGACGCCGAGTTCGTCGGCGAGGATGCGGCTCGTCTCCGCGTACACGGTGAGGGCCTCGGCCGTCCTGCCCTCCCCGGCCAGGGCGGTCATCAGGTGTTCGTGGAAGCGTTCGCGCAGTGGGTACTCGCGGGTGTGGCCGGTGAGTTCGGCGATCAGCTCGCCGCCCATGCCGTGTTTCAGGTCGGCCTCGATCCGGCTCTCCAGAGCCTGCAGTCGCAGTTCGTCGAGCCGTGCCGCCTCGCCGGACAGCTCGTCGGCGACCCGCAGGTCCGCGTACGCGGGGCCGCGCCAGAGCCGGAGCGCCTCGTGGAGTTCGTGTGCGGCCTTCTCGTGGTCGCCCAGCCGCAGGGCCAGCCGGCCGCGGTCGGCGTGCTCCTCGAAACGCGCCGCGTCCAGCTCACCGGGGTGAACGAGGACCTGATAACCCCCGTGCCGCCGGATCACCCGGTCGGGGCCGAGCAGGCGGCGCAGGCGGGACGCGTACAGGCGGAGGTTGTCGCCGGAGGTCTTCGGGGGGTCGTCGCGCCAGAGTGCGTAGGTCAGGAGGGCGTCGGCGACCACCCGGTTGGCGTGGAGTAGCAGGGTCGCCAGCATCGCCCGCTGCTTCTGCCCGCCCAGAAGTAGCGGGTGGCCTTGGACACTCACTTCGAGGGGCCCTAGAACAGCGAAATCCACGTTGCTCCTGCATGAAACGCTGTGAGGTACCCAGTCTGGTGATCAACCTCCACTCCAGTCAAACAACGAGTCACGGCCTGAAAGCGAAAAGGGGGATGCCGTCGGCAGGGGGTGGTGCGAGCCGTACATCCGGAAGCGGTTCCGGGAAGTAACTTTGATGCGAATTATGCCTGTTAGTCCTTTTTGAGCCCTCTCTGCCGGTGCCGGAGCCGCGCGCCGCGTGGAATCGGATCCTCGCCGACGACGAGGCGGCCCGCGTATACATGGCAAGGGGCGGGTCCTCCCTTCCAGGAGGACCCGCCCCGATGCGACGACGGTCAGCGCGCCGTCGAGTAGTACAGCGCCAGGCGGGCGACGTAGATCGGCGACTCGGTCGCCGCCGTCGTCTCACCGCCGAGCGGGTCGGGGGAGGAGAGGTTCCCGCAGGCCGGGTTGCCGCACCAGCGCAGCTTGAAGATGTAGCCGTTGGAGCCGTCGAGCGTACGGAAACTGCCGTGCTCGATCCCCGGGGTGCCGGGCGGCTGCGGCTTGGGGTAGCGGACCTTGTGCTGGGCGAGCACGCCCACCGCCGAGTTGGCGGCAGCCGTCTCGTCGTCGTCGGCGCCCATGATGGTCCAGTCGGTGCCCATGACCGACTGCGGGTTCTCGGGGAGCTGGTTCAGGAAGGAGCTGCCGGACGTCATGTCCTTGCACTGCTGGTAGCCGAGGCTGCCGCAGAACCCGGCCATGGTGGAGCCCTTGTGCGGCGTGCCCATGGTGACGACGTCCTCGACGTAGAGGACGGGCGGGAAGCCCGTCTTGCGCGCGGCCACTCCGGCGAGGGCCTCACGGATGATGAGGCCGCCCATGGAGTGGGTGACCACGTCGACCGGCCGGCCGTACTGCGAGTAGGTCAGGTAGATCTCGTTCGCCATGCGCTTGCCGAGTTCGAGCAGGCCCGTGTCACGGGTGCCGTCGACCAGGCGGCGGTCGCAGTTGGTGTCGTTGGTGTAGAAGCCCACGGTGTGGATGATGCCGGTGACGCGCGGACCCTCCGCGCCGTTCGCGAAGTCGTTGCGCACCTTCGCCCAGGTCGAGGCGCAGTTCTCGTTCGGGTTGACGGGGCCGCCGACCTGCGGGATGGGGGAGAAGCCGTGGATCAGGTACACCGGCTTGGTCAGCCCGTCTGCGCGCTTGGGCGGCCCGTCGATCCGGAACTTCTCCCACGGCCCGACCGAATCGCCGCGGGCCCGCAGCATGCCCTTGTAGATGCCGTTCTCGCCGAGTTCGGCCGACACCCACTTGTAGTTCGCTATGGACAGCAACGCCAGCGAACCGTCACCGCTGACCTCGATCGAGAACTTCTCCCACGGCCCGATCACCGCGGACCGGGCGCGCAGCTCGCCCGCCCGGTTGTCCGGGTGCCCCAGCTCCACCGACACGTACTGAGACGCCGCGTACGACCAGATCGCGTAGACGCCCGTCGCGCCCCCGGACACGATGCGGTACTTCTCCCACGGGCCGACGGCCGTGGCGCGGGTACGCAGCATGCCGGTGTCGCCCTCGGGATAACTGATTTCGGTGGAGACATAGGTGCCGTGCGCCACCGAGAAGAACGTGACGTCCCGGTTCAGCAGCGGGTCGGCCGCCGCGCTCGACGGCAGCGGCAACGCCATCAGCGCCATGCCCGCCGCCAGGGACAGGAGGACCGCCAAGAACCTCGATCGTGCCATGTGCTTCCCCTCGTAAGGTTCGATGTCCGGACCGTAGAGGGGGCGCGTAGATATTCTGTATAGGCGCCCGTACAGCCGATATACGATCGCGGGCGTGCCTTTCGTCCCACCGATCTCACCGTCCCCGGCGCCTTGGTCACCCCAGGGTTCCGGCTTGAACCGCCGGGCCGAGCAGGAGTACGACGCGTGGAGCTCGTCCATCGCGCGCCGCGCGACCACACCCATGCCACTCTCAAGGAGGCCGAGCGCCGCACCCGCCGTACGTCGAACACGACCGCACCACCTGATCACCGAACGCGAGGAGCCGTCACGCCGCGAGGCGCACTGCCGAACTAACGGGGTGCACCGGTCTGCGACCAGGCCTGCTGGACAGTCCTGTAGTCGATCACGACGATTCCCTCCCGCTGGATGAGTTCGCGGGCCTCCGGCGATGTCAGGAACTCGTAGTCGGTCCGGCGCACGCGCCAACCGCCGTCGATCGCCTGCGACTCCTCGTTGCCCAGGCCGGGATGCACCGCCCACTCACTCAGACCGACCGGCAGGTCGCGCAGCAACTCGGCGTATCGCGCCGCCTTGCCGTCGATGTCGAGACCGAAGCTGTCCAGGAAATCGTTGTCGGTGACCGGCAAGCCCCGTCGTCGCGACTTCTGGCGTCCAGGTTCGAGCCAGACCCGCACCGCCAGGCCGTACTCCTCGGCCAGCGCCACGGTCAGGTCGAAGATGTCGTCGCGTCCGCCATCGGCCAGACAGTGCCAGTCCAGATGGGTCGGCGTCAGCCCGGTGTCGACCACGGCGTCGACCTGTGCGCGGAACTCGAGTTCCACCTCGTCCAGACGGGCCCGGGCGAGAAGCTCGGGAACCTCGGCGGGCGTGAACAGCTCGCCCGTGTCGTCGAGCAGCGAGGGCACCTTCTCCTTCGCGGTCAGCGGCCCCCACCGGTAGTGGGTCGTATCGCAGACCAGTGTGAGGTGGATCCCGAACGGGATCTCCGGCCGTTGGCGGAGCAGGCGCATGGCGTGCAGCGCCCACGGACACGGCACCATCAGGCTGCACGAACTGGCGATCCCCTCCTCGATCGAGTCGACGACCGCGGCGTTGATCGCGTGGTACATCCCGAAGTCGTCGTTGTTCACGATGAGCACCCGGGCATCGGGAGGGAAGCCCAGCAGCTCGCTCGACAGAACCGAGGGAGTGGCGGCCGCGGTCTCAAAGGCATGATCATCCATAACCGCAGCGTGAAGGAGTGTGAGGGGCACGTCCAGTCGATTGTTTTGAACGGCCCCGGCAAGAACCATGCGGGGGAACCACGCTCCCCCAGGCGGGCTCCGCGCCATGACAAACCACTCACCGAACCATCCCGGATCTGGGCGCGACGCACCTGCACCGGCTTGGCCGCCACGACCGCCGGGGGCGCCTGCCGGCGTGGCAGGCAGGTGAAGCCGGTGGCCGTGGGCCGCTCCCCCGCTCGGCCTGACCATCCGCCGAACGGCCACGTCGACCTGCCCGGACACCGCCCTACGCGGTTGCGGGCCGTGTGTCTCGCCCGCCATCGGATCACCTGTCAGGCGGCGTGTACGCCTGTACGGAAAGCCTGTCGAACAGGCTGACAACACGATCTTCTTGTGGACAGCGTGAGCGATCCGAAACTGTGGATTCCGCCGCAGGAATCCCCCCTCAGTGTCCGAAACCAGGAGAAACAATGAAGCTGCCCTCATGCGCCGCTGCCCTCGTGGCGGCCGCCCTGCTCGCTTCCTTGACCGGAGCGTCCGGGATGTCGGTGGCACAGGCGGCCGACGCCAGGGCCCTTCCGAGCATGAACGTGGAAGCCACCGTCAAGGCCCTTCCGAGCGTGAACATGGAGGCCACCGTCAAGGCGGCCCAGATCGACCCGCGGCGGCCTGACGACAAGCTGACCCCGGGCGCCAAGGCCGGCGTGCTGCTCGTCGAGCGGGCACTGCGCGACCGGCACCTGCTCGACGCGAAGTGGGTGGACGGTTACTTCGGCACCACCACGGTCGCCGCCTTCGTGAAGTTCCAGAAGTCGCTCGGCTTCACCGGTCTCGCCGCCAACGGCCTGCCGGGCAAGGCGTCGCTCACCAAGCTCGGAGCCGGCCGCTTCAGGGTCACCCACATCATCGGCCCGGGTGGCCGGGTGTCCGTCGGCGGCGTCGTCGTCGACGCCCGCACGCGGAGCATGCTGGCCGAGGCTAAGCGGCTGCTCGGCCGCGACCTCGTGCTGTTGCAGGGTTCGTACAACCGCGGCGGCGACCCCACGTCCGCGGGCACCCACGACGGCGGCGGCGTCGTCGACATCTCGGTCAAGGGGATGAGTTCCGCCACCCGCACCGCGGTCATCCACGCGTTGCGACGGGTCGGCTTCGCGGCATGGGTGCGTAGCCCCGATCAAGCCGACTGGCCGTGGCACATCCACGCCGTCGCCATCAACGACACCGACCTCTCCAGCCAGGCCCAGCACCAGATCGGTGACTACTACCTCGGCCTGAACGGGCTCTCCGGCCGTGGCCCGGACGACGGCCCGAAGGTGACCATCCGCACCTGGGAGGAGTACCAGCGTCGCTGACCATCCGAAACCCAGGCCGCACAGACACGCACAGGCACACACAGACATGCTCAGACACGCACAGACACAAGGAGAACATCATGAGAACGCTTAACAAGATCCTCGCCACGGCGGCCGCCGCGATGACGCTCGGCGGAGCGGTCCTCGCCACCGCGCCACCCGCCTCGGCAGCCGTCCGCAACGGCGCCTGCGAGACCGGCGAGTTCTGCTACTACTTCAACAGCAACAACCAAGGATCACTCTCCGACTTCACCGGATCCGTCGGCGACTACGGCACCACACAGCCCTCCTGCTTCGACTACAAGGGACCCGGCAACGGCAAGGCCAAGTGCATCAAGAACGCCGCCGCCTCCGCCTGGAACCGCAGCGGCAAAACCGTCCGCGTCTACTTCAACAGCAACTACGGCAGCAGCACCTACCAGGACTTCAAGCCCGGCGCCAAGGGCAACCTCATCGCCGCCCTCAAGAACCAGAACGCCTCACACCAGTTCCTGGGCTCCACACCGCCGCCGTCATCGACGCGCGTCAACCTGACGTACGCGCTGTACAAGGCCGGCGGCGGCCACATCAGCTGCGCCTTCGACGGTTACACCAACACGCCCGGCCGGCATGAGGGCATCGACTTCGCCCGCGGCGTGGGCTCAAATGTCCACTCCCTGGTGAGCGGTCAGGTCATCAACCTCGCGCGCGGGAGCAACGGCCGCTCGGGGCTCTCCACGATCGCCATCTACAACGCCTCGCTGAACAAGACGGTCATCTATCTGCACTCCGCTCCGCGCTCCTCCCTGCGCGTGGGCCAGCAGATCTCGCGCGGCCAGCTCATCGCCAACGAGGCGTGGCGCGGGGTGTCGTCCAGTGGGTCCGCGCACACCCACGTCGAGGTGCGCCCCGGACGGCAGACGCGCGCCTCCAAGAGCGTCGGCGACCCGACGCTGAGCAACCCGAACCCGAACTCGTTCTGGAGCTCCCAGGGCTACAACCTCCGCTAACACCGCGGTCTTTGATGAGGAGGAAAGCGACTGTGTCCCCACGAACCACCCGGCTGATCTCGCGGCTCACCGCGGCGGCCGCCGCGATGACGCTCGGCGGAGCGGTCCTCGCCACCGCGCCACCCGCCTCGGCAGCCGTCCGCAACGGCGCCTGCGAGACCGGCGAGTTCTGCTACTACTTCAACAGCAACAACCAAGGATCACTCTCCGACTTCACCGGATCCGTCGGCGACTACGGCACCACACAGCCCTCCTGCTTCGACTACAAGGGACCCGGCAACGGCAAGGCCAAGTGCATCAAGAACGCCGCCGCCTCCGCCTGGAACCGCAGCGGCAAAACCGTCCGCGTCTACTTCAACAGCAACTACGGCAGCAGCACCTACCAGGACTTCAAGCCCGGCGCCAAGGGCAACCTCATCGCCGCCCTCAAGAACCAGAACGCCTCACACCGGTTCCTGGGCTCCACACCGTCGACCGGGTGCAAGACCGACGGCACGCACGGCAGGCTGCCCACGACGATCCTCGTCTACCGGAAATCCCTCAATCGCGTGGATCGGGTGGAGTTCAAGACGTACATCAAGAATGTCCTGCCCAATGAATGGCCGTCGTACTGGCCGAAGGAGTCCCTCAGGGCCGGGGCGATCGCCGTCAAGAACTTCGGCTGGTACTGGGCGCTGAGATCGGCGAGCAAGACGCCGAGCGGCCAGTGCTACGACGTCACCGACTACACCTCCAGCCAGGTGTACAAGCCCGGCTCCGCGACGGCGGCGACGAACGCCGCGGTGGACGCGACGTGGGGCACCCGGATGACGCGCAATGGGAACATCTTCAGGGCCCAGTACTGCTCCACGACGACGGCGTGCGGCCACTGGGTCACCGGCGACTGGATGTCGCAGACCGGCTCTCGCGACAAGGCCAAGGCGGGCTGGAGCTCCTCCAGGATCCTCAAGTCCTACTACAGGGGAATCGCCCTCACGTCCTGAGCCCCCGCAGACCATCCGCCCCTGGTTCCCCGCCGTGTGACGCACGGCGGGGAACAGGCGTCAGTCGAGACGTCAGTCAGTCGGTGGGTCAGACCCGCCGCAGCGTCACCATGAACATCATCACTGTCAGTTAACGATGACCTGGAAGTTGAGCGGCCGGCCTCCGGGGAACGCGACCTGTCCCGAACCGTCCATCATCTTGAACCGCACGTAGCACAGGCCCGGGTTCCTCGGCGTGGTGACGCCGGTCTTGATGTCGACGATCTCTCCGGGTCGCGTGTCCTTGATCGGTACGTCGGAGATGGTCTGGCACTGATCAGGTTCCTGGGGGTCGAGGCGACGCAACGAATATCCCTTCCACGACACGGTCCCGGCGTTCTTGAGCCGCCATACCTTGGTCATGGTCTGGCCAGGGCCGACGCGCGTGCAGTCGGGTAGCGTGATGTCCCCGATGAACGTCGCCGAATCACCTTCGTGCGCGGGCGGGCTCCACGGCGGGTTGGTCGCGCGCACCGGGCAGTCGGCCGCCGACAGCGAGGTCTTCGACGGGCTGCCGGACGGTCTCGGGCTGCGCTCGTCGGTCCCGGAGCCGCGATTGACGGCGGCCGCGACGAGGAGCGCCGTCCCCATGCCGACGGCCGCCGCCGCGAGCGCGGCCACGGCCAGGTGAGTCAGCCGGAATCGCCCTCGGCCCCCCGGCGCGGGGAGGACCTGCTGGACGTCGCCCGCGATCTCGTCGGGCGGTGGTGGCGGCGTGGCCACAGGTGCCGAGGTCTCACCGGCCGACCGTGGCGCTTGCGACCCGATGGCGATGTGCACGGCACGACCTTCCGCGGCGCCCGGGACCGAGGCCGTGAGTCCACCGGGCGGACGGGCCACCGAGGTGTCCACGCGGACTGAAGGATCTCCGGCGCTCGCCGATCTGACCGCCAGGTTCGCCCTCTCCCAGCGTTCGCGGTACGCGGCCGGGTCCGCGCCGCACGCCTTGACGAACTCGACGGTGGTCTCCCAGCTCGGGAGCCGGTTACCCTTCGTGGCTTCGTGCAATGTCGTGTGCGAGATCGCCCCCGACCGGCCAGACATCTCCCGGAAAGGTGGGTTTCCGACCGATTTGCGAAGTTCTCGCAGAGCCGCCGCGAAGTCCTCGATCGTCTCCGTCCGTACAGGCATGTCTTCCACCGGGCGAAGCTAACAGCGCCCACGGTGTTTACTCAAGCTCGAACCCACAGTGGCGGGCGGAGTAAGGCGGCTGGTACCACCGAGCCGGACCTGGATCATCTGCCGGTGAAGCCGTCATCTGAACTGCGCCGGCAGCCGCCGACCGGCCGGGCCCGATACGTGATCGGCCGGTGAGGATCGCCGCAAGCTCGATGAGCGTACAGAAAGCCGCTCGACTCATCCCCGATGGCGGCCGGCAGCGGCCGCGCACCGGCCACGGCGCCAAGGGCGCCCGCTCCACGACCGGGCGAAGCCGACCGTCGAACCCGATGGACACGACAACGGGCACGGCATGCCGCCGGCCCACCGTCACCGCCACACCCGCGAGTTGTCGCTCTACGGCACCCATCCGGATACGACTGGACGTGGTGAGGTCTACCGCTCACTGAGGTCGGGGGTTCTCCGGGCATGCATTCTGCGGAATCTTTGTATTTTTGGGCCCGAACGGTGAATTTATCACCCCCAGGCCGGTCCAGTAAACTCCTATGGACGCATGCACCCGACCCTGGAAGGAAATCATAAGAATTTCGGAAACATACTGCTGGCCGTCCATCGTCAGGCCGGCGACTTCCAGCACCCACCCGTCTTCCGTGTTGCCGCTACGCTTGAGTGCCGCGGATCTTAATATTCTTGGCTTGTCCTTCGGGAGAAGACAGTATGCGAATGAATCCTCGAGTGTCTGCTTGCATTGATCTTGATCGCGGACGGATCTCTCACAAAAGTCCGTCATGCCCTTTTCGGAAACTCCCGTAACGAGTTTGTTGAATGCCGCCCTCGCGCTCTCGTCGTTCAGTGGGATCAAGCTTCCGCCCGAGGTGTTGCCGCTACATCCCGCCCCCAGCGCGAGAACGGCGACAGCCACAACGGCTTTGATGCGCCTCATGTACGCAATCCAATCTACGAGCGAACCTCGGACGCATGTGACATGCGTCCGAGGCCGATCCTTCGAGGAGGGCTAGCGAATGTCGAACAAGGCCCAGGAACTATCCAGGCAGGTGGGGCGCCTTATGCCATGAAACACTTCCCGAGCCGTCGGTCACACGCTCTCTCGGTATTATCATTCAAGCTCAGAGAATGATAACGGTCTCTTGGTTGAACCAATTCGACCAGTCCGGTCGAGCGTTGGCCTGCGGCTGCCTGATGGAAGATCTGTGTCGCGTTGTGCGCAGGCGGTCGGGGAGGACCGCCCCCTTCCAATAGGTGCTCATCTTACCCCCTTCGGGGTAAAGGTATACTCGCTGCTCTTCGCAGTGGGTATATGAGCCGCCGAGGCCGAACACCTCGACCGATATGCTGAGGTCAATGGTGCGGCAGTTGATGTTCGGGCTACTGTCCTGAGGGGCGTAGTCGTGCCATTGAGTACCTCCGCTGTCTACTTGATGACCCTTTCCGCATGACGTCAGCCACCATCCCGCCGTGGACTGGCATGAGGTCCACGAGTCGATCGCGTAGTAGTTCCACGTGCCGTTGCCATCGTTCTTGAGGACGTACTTCTTGTAGCACGGCATATGCCAGCCACCGGTGCTTGACCGACTCCCTGCTCGTGGTCGCCAACGGAGCCTGATACCGGAAACTCCTTCCGTTTGAGACGATTGATATGAGGTAGGTGCCGTATGGCTGTTCGTGCGATACGAACCGTACGTTGACTGAATAGCTACCTGCAAGAGCAGTTTGAGAAGCAGTCAGGCCGACAAGTCATCTGCGAAGTCGAGGATTCGGTAATCCGAATTACCTCGATCGTCTCTCCAGGTCAGGGTTCGGATTGCAGGACGATTGCAATGTTGTCAATGCTGGATGCATGCCAATATGGGCCGATTAAGGACGACCGCATCCGCCAATATGAGTGTCCAACACCATGGGCGTACAGCTAAGGCGATATACCGCATTTGCGGCTCGGAGCGTTGAGAGCAGCAGGCCGCCCACCCTGCAAAAGCCCTATCTCGCGGCAAGAGAATCCACCTTCGATATTCCCTGTGCGGCGCTTAACGGAATGAGTTCTGCCGCGCTTCGGCCTCTCGCTGTAGCGACGGCGAGAGGAGCGACGGATGGCGCGGCTGAAGCCGTGGAAGGTCAGCGACGAATCGCGGGCGAGGTCTCCGCGCGATCGCGGCCGGTCCAATTGAGATCCTGATTTCAGGAAACCTGTTCGGCGGTTGTACGGTTTCGCCCCGTGCCACGGCTGTTCGATCCGGTGCTCTTGAGAGCGAAGTCTCTCCCGAGAGGTTTCCGGCTCTGGATGATCGCTGTCCCCATGGCGCTGTTCGCGAAGTGGGCCGACGTGTCACCAGGCACCCCGGCACGCGGAAGGCCCCGGAGCAGGTCCAGGGCCTTCGGTATGGATCAGGAATCAGTCGTCGAGGGCGTCGGAGCTCTGCCGGTCGGCGCGGGAGCGTTGTCCCTCGACGCACCTGGCGTAGATCCTCACGAGCACGTCAACGCCGTGCCCGGCCCGCTTCGCCGAAACCCCGGAATCAAGCCACAGGACACGGCGGTGTGGCGCAGGTCGTACGGCCGAGCCGCCAGAGGTCAGTCGATCCGCTGGCAGATCGCCACCGGCAGCCGGGGAGACCACGTCTTGGTGGTGTCGTCGTACGCGCGGGCGTATCCGTTCTTCCCCCCGGCGCAGGGAGCGGCGATCGTCGTCTCCACGTAGATGGTCCCGCCGGGAGTGATGGAATGCGGCCGGGCGGTCTCCCACTTGGAGAACGCCGTCCGGCCGGTGTTGTACTTGACGACCAGGAAGACGCGGCGGCCGACGGTGAAATTGCCGCCAGCGATCTTGAGATGGCCGTTGAAGGTGTAATTGAACAGGAAGCCGGCGGAGGTCGTGCTGGTGACGCCCGTGGCGGACGTGGTCGACGCGTTCGCGGCGGCGCTGAGGGCCGGGACGCCCAGGGCGACGATGCCGGCGGTGGCGGTGACTCCGATCAGGGTGCGGATGGTGCGGCTCATCGGGATCTCCTATGCGATCGTGTGAACCGTGCGGTTGGGGGCGCTGTGTCGAGGGGCTTGCATCACCATTGATAGGCCGGGCCGCCTGCAAGGCGCTTACAACAGCCCTGACGTCCGCATACGGGCCGCCGCAGGTCGTCCAAACCTTGATCGGTTCCGGCGCCGAGGAGATCGGCCGCTGAAGGGCCGTGTGCCCGCCTGCCTCCTGGGGCCGACACCGACGTGTCCGGTCGTGTGGTCCAGCCCCCCGGCGGACGTGGACGGCCGCGAACCGGCGGGGACCGCTGAGGCGTCGCGGCTACAGGTACGTCAGCGGGCCGGGGTCCGGGGGCGATTCCACCAGAGGGAGAGGGACAGGGCCGCGGTGATGAGGATGGCGCCGCCGGCGGCGAAGGCGGCGGCTGTGTCGACCCGTTGGTGGATGACGGTGAAGCTACCGGGGAGGGCGTCGAGGGCGCTTTGGAGCTGGTCGGCGTTCTCAGCGCGGTGGTAGGAGCCGCCGGTGGTCCGGGCTATCCGTTTGAGTGCGGGCTCGTCGATGGTGCGGGGGTTGCGGCCCCTGTCGAATCCGCCGCGGCCGCCGGAGCCGCCGCCCCAGCCGCCGTAGCCGCGGCCGTCGAACTGTGAGTTGTCGCAGACCATCGGGGCCGGGTTCGTGGTGCCGAAACCGATGGTGAAGACGCGTACGCGGCGCAGGGCCGCCTCCTGGGCGGCGAGCTGCGGGTCGACGCCCTGGGTGTTGGCGCCGTCGGTGAGCACGACGATCGCGGCACCGGCGTAGCCCGACCCGCCGCCGGGGTTCGCCCCGGTGGAGGCGACCGACGGGTCGACCTCCGCGATGGCGTCGATCGAGGTGAGCATGGCCTGCCCGATCGCGGTGCCGCGGGACACGGTGAGGCCGTCCAGCGCCTCGATCAGCGAGTCGGTGTCGTCGGTGGGCGGGACGAGCAGTCCCGCGCTGCCCGCGAAGGTGACCAGGCCGATGCGCGGCCCGCCCCGCTGCGACTCGATGAAATCGGCGGCGGCTTTCCTCGCGGCGGTGAGGCGGTTGGGGTCGACGTCCGTGGAGCACATGGAGCCGGAGGTGTCGAGCGCGAGCAGGATCGTCACCGACGTCTGTGGCACCGGGACCGACGCCTGTGGTCGCGCGGCCCCGACCGCGAGCAGCGCGAGTCCGGCTACGAACAGTGCCGCGGGGATCTTCCGCGTCCAGCGCGTGCGGCCGGGCAGGGCGCCGCGTACGAGCGCGATCGAGGTGACGCGCACGGCGGCCCGCCGGCGGCGGCGCCGCGCCCACTCCCGGATGGCGAAGATCAGCGGGATGACCAGGATGGACAGCAGTGCCCACGGCCATGAGAACGACATTCAGATCACCCGTCCAGACCGGAGCACGGTGAGCGCCGCGCCCGCGGTGAGCAGCGCGAGGGCGAGCCCGATCAGCCCGCCGGCGAGGGGCAGCGGCTCGTCGGAGACGGTGAGCCGCAGGTCGACCGTGTCGGCGATCCCGTCGAGCCGCGCGGTGTCGGAGGCGGGGTGGTAGGTGCCGCCGGTGGTCTGCGCGATCGAGGTGAGGGTGTCCTCTTCGAGCGAGGTCTGCAGGTGGTAGCCGTCGACCTTCACCGTCGCCCCGGCCGTGGTGCCGACCCCGACGGTATGGATGTGGACGTTCGCCCGCTGGGCCACGGTGGCGGCCCGTTCGACGTCCGCGCCCTGGTTCTGGCCGTCGGAGAACATCACGATCGTCGCCGACGGCCAGTAGCCGATGTCGGGCGCGGTGCCGTCGCGGCCGACGGCCACCTGCTTGCCGGTGATCGCCGACAGGGAGGCCGTGATGGCCGTCCCCAGCGAGGTGCCGCCGGTGATCCTCAGCCGGTCGATGGCCTTGAGCGCGATGGAGTGGTCGGCGTCGGGCCGTGCGGTGGTGAGCGCACCCCGCTCGAACGCGACGACTCCGATGTCGACGCTGTCGGGCTGCGCCGCCACGAACGCGCGGGCCGCCCGCTGCGCGGCCGCCAGCCGGGTGGGCGCGACGTCGTCGGCACCCATGCTGTTGGAGACGTCGATGGCGAGGATGACGGTGCCCGCGGTCCGCGGGACCGGCACCATGGCCGCCGGTCCGGCGGTGGCGATCGCGAGTACCCCGACGCCGGCGATCGTCAGGCCGACTCCGAGGTACGCCCGGCGTCCGCCCGGCACGGCGACCCCGGCCGCGGTGAGGGCGGCCGTCCGGCGGCGCGCCGAGACGACGGCCGCCCAGGTGAGCGCCGCCGTGACGAGCAGTCCGACGACCAGCGGCAGCGAGGAGGACAGGGTCATGAGGCCTCCTTCGCCGGTCTCATGCGTCTGTTGACGACCTTGGCGAACTCGGTCGTGGATCGGTCCCCGGTTCGGGCGACGACCTCGGCAAGCCCGGTCGTGGGTCGATCCCCGGTTCGGGCGACGACCTCGGCAAGCCCGGTCGTGGATCGGTCCCCGGCCCGGGTGACGACCTCGACGAGCCCGGTCATGGCGACCGGTCCCCGGTTCGGGCGACGACCTCGACGAGCGCCTCGGCCAGATCGCGGTCGGTGTCGATGCGGTGGACGGGCACCCCGGCCCGGCGCATGCCCGCCTTGAGCCGGGCGTCGCGGGCGTCGACGGCGGCGCGGAGGCGGACCCGCAACAGCGGGTCGGCGGAGTCGACGACGAGCTGCTCGCCGGTCTCGGCGTCCTCGACCACGATCAGCCCGGCTTCGGGCAGCACGTCGTCGGCCGTGTCCACGATCCGCAGGGCGACCACCTCGTGCCGCCGGGCCAGGCGCTGGAGCGAGCGCTCCCAGTCGCCGTCGCCGATGAAGTCCGACAGCACGACGATGAGCGCGCGGCGGCGCGCGAGCCGTCCGGCCGCGTCGAGCATCTCCGCCAGGTCGGTGGTGGTGCCGCCGCGCGTCTTGGAGGTGCGTTCCAGCTCGGCGCCGATCCGCAGCGCGTGCCGCCGGGAGGTGCCGGGCGGCACGACGCGCAGCGTCCCGGTGTCGAACAGCAGGGCGCCGACGCGGTTGCCGCCCCGGCCGAACAGCCGGGCGAGGACGAGCGCGAGCTCGGCGAGCACATCGTGCTTGCCGCGCCCCGGCCGGCCGGCCGCCATCGACGCCGACCGGTCGAGGACGAGCCACACCGTCAGCTCACGATCCTCGGTGAACACTCGCAGGTGCGGCTCGTCCAGCCGCGCGGTCACGTTCCAGTCGATGTGCCGGGCGTCGTCACCGTCGCTGTAGGCGCGTAACCCGGTGAAGTCGATCCCGGAGCCGCGGTGCGCGGTGCGGTGGGCGCCCTGGAGCCGGCCGTCGAGCCTGCGGACGACCTTCCACTCCAGGCGGAGCAGGAGCCTCTCGGGGGCGGTGGCCATGACAGCTCAGCGGTTCTGCAGGACGACGTCGGGCGCCCGGACGGCCCCGAGCACCCTGGTGATGATCGTGTCGGCGTCGACGTCGTCCGCGAGGGCCTCGTAGGACAGCACGAGGCGGTGGCGCAGCACGTCGAGCGCGAGCTCGGACAGGTCGTGCGGCAGGACGTAGCCGCGGCCGCGCAGGAACGCCAGCGCCCGGGCGCCCGTGACGAGCGCGATGGACGCCCGCGGGCTCGCCCCGTAGGTGACGTACCGTTCCAGCTCGCCGAGCCCGGCCGTCGCGGGGGAACGCGTCACGGAGACCAGCCGTACCGCGTAGTCGACGATCGCCGGATCGACGTACACCTGCTGAGCGCGGGCCCGCATCGCGATCAGGTCCTCGGCCGCCACCATCGGCCGCGGCGGCTCGGGTGGACGCAGCGCTCGTGCGACGATCGCCTGCTCTTCGGCCTGCGTCGGATAGTCGACGATCACCTTCATCATGAAACGGTCGACCTGCGCTTCGGGCAGCGGGTAGGTGCCCTCCGACTCGATCGGGTTCTCCGTCGCCATGACCAGGAACGGCTCGGGCACCCGGAACGTCTCGCGGCCGATCGTCACCTGATGCTCCTGCATCACCTCCAGCAGGGCGCTCTGCACCTTGGCGGGGGCGCGGTTGATCTCGTCGGCCAGCAGCAGGTTCGCGAACACCGGGCCGAGCTCGGTTTTGAACTCCCCGGAGTGCTGGTGGTAGACCCGCGTGCCCACGAGGTCGGCCGGCACCAGGTCGGGGGTGAACTGGACGCGCTGGAAACTGCCGGCGATCGCGGCGGCCAGCGACCTCACCGCGAGCGTCTTGGCCAGGCCCGGCACGCCCTCGACGAGCAGGTGACCGTCGGCGATCAACGCGACGGCCATGCGCTCCAGCAGGACGTCCTGCCCGACGATCGTGCGTTTGACCTCGAACAGCACATGTTCGAGCGGATGGGCCGACTCGGAGGACTTGGTCGAGGTCATATGGTGTTCCTTCTCGTGACGCTTCGGTCAGATCTGGGGCCCACCCGGCGGCCCGTCGCCTTCGCCTCCGCCCAGGGCCGCGCCGATCGGCACCGCGAACGCGATGCCGGCGAACGCCTCGTCGCCGCCCGGGTCGGCGATCGAGACGACGATCCCGATGACCAGGCCGCGGGCGTCCAGGAGGGGACCGCCGGAGCTGCCCGGGTTCGCGGAGGCGTCGAACTGGATGAGCCCGTTCAGGTCGCCGTCCTTGGCGGTCCGGTTCAGGCCCGACACGACGCCGGTGGAGACGCTGTAGGTCAGGCCCAGCGGATTGCCGATCGCCACGACAGGCGCGCCCACGGTCGCGGCGCCGCCGAGCGTCGCGGGGACGACGATCTCCGGCAGCTTCGCGGGCCTGAGGGTCGCGACGTCGAGCTTGGGATTCGACGACGCGACAACGGCCTTCGTCTTGGTGCCGTCGGCGAACGTCACGGTGATGTCCTCGGCGCCCTTGTTCGAAGTACCTTTGTTCGAGGTGCCTTTGTTCGAGGTACCTTCGACGACGTGGTGCGCCGTCAGAATCGTCCCGTCCTCGGCCGCGATCACCCCGGTTCCGAGCGACTTCCCGGCCTGGATGACCACCACCGACGGCCCGACCCTCCTGAAGACGTCGGGCACCGTGAGCGTCGCACTGGGCGTCGGCGTCGCGCTCGGCCCGGCCGCGGCCTCTTCGCCGTTCCCACCGCCGCTTCCCAGCCAGTACGCGAGCAGCGCCACGACGACGAGTGCGCCACCTCCGACGACGAACCGCCGGGCCTTCCCGGTCACGGCTCCCTGAGCCTCGACCGCGTCGGCCTCCTGCGGCACACGCTCCATCGCCCCATACTCATAAATTTAAGTTGAAAGTGCTACAAACTCCGCCTGAAAACTCCCTGGGAACCGGTCCTCGCAGCCCGGCCCGTACGGCCGAAAACCGTTTGCCTCGTGTGGTGGGCTCAGGGAACGTGGTGTCCATGACGCTCTGACGGACAGCACCCCGCCACTCCGAGATGCCACGGCGCCGACGCGCCCCGTGACGCTGTCAGCCCATACCCTTTTGAAGAGAGCCTTTTTGTCTCAGCAACGCTCCCGGCAGGAGTCCCCGCTGCCGTCCACCTCGGCCGTGGGTCCGGCCACCGTCACCGTGTTCGCCTCCCCCACGAGCTGGATCGAGTCCGACGCCCTCGCGCAATGCCACCAGGTGGCCGCCCTCGACGGCATGACGCACGTCGCCGCCATGCCGGACCTGCACCCCGGCAAGGGCGCCCCCATCGGCGCCGCCATGGCGTCGACCGTGCTGTATCCGTTCCTGGTGGGCTCCGACATCGGTTGCGGCATCGCCGTGTTCCCCATGAAGCTCAAGCGCGCCGTGCCCGAGAAGCTCGCCGCCCGCTTCCCCGACCTCGATCGCGCGCTGGATCCCGAGCGGGACGCCGGCGATCCGGCCTGGGCCGTTGTGAAGGGCGACATCCCCGCCGGTCACGTCGAGGGCCTCGGGACGGTCGGCCGGGGCAATCACTTCGTCGAGCTGGCGCGGATCGGGACTGTCTTCGAGCCGGGCCACGCGAGCCGTCTCGGACTCGCCGAGGACGACCTGGTCCTCATCGTCCACAGCGGTTCCCGAGGGCTGGGCGAACGGATCCTGCGGGCGCACACCGAGGTCCACGGCGCGGGCCCCGCCCCCGATCCCGGCGCCTACCTGGCGATACACGACGACGCCGTACGCTGGGGATCGCTCAACCGGCGGTTGATGGCCGCCCGGGTCGCCCATGCCCTGGGGGCCGAGCCCGCCGAGCCGCTCGTCGACCAGTGCCACAACCTGGTCGAGATCCGCGACGGGGCCTACCTGCACCGCAAGGGGGCGGCGCCGGGTGACGGCAACGACGTGCTCATCGCCGGCACGCGAGGCACCCCTTCCTACCTCGTGGCCGCCCACGCCGGGCCGGACGCCAACCATTCCGTCGCGCACGGCGCGGGCCGCAAGATGTCGCGTGCGGACGCCCTGCGCCGGGGCCGGGCCAAGCACACGGTCGAGGAGCTGCGCCGCACGCCGGTGGGGTCGCTGGTGGTGTGCGGAGACCGCCAGCTGCTCTTCGAGGAGGCGCCGACGGCCTACAAACGCATCGAGCAGGTGATCGCCGACCTCGTCGACCATGACCTGGCCACGCCCGTGGCCACCACGGTCCCCCTGGTCACCTACAAGACGCCCGACCTCGGGTCCACGCCCCGGCGGGACGAACGCCGCAAGCGAGGCCGGCGATGAGCGTCCACCTGCTCCTGTCGGTCGGGCGTGGCCCGCAGGAGTGCGCCTGGGCGCTGGCCCGGCTGCTGCGCCGCCTGGAGGTCGACGCCACCCGGCAGAACCTGGAGACCCATCGGGCCGAGACCGTTCCCGGTGACCTGCCCGACACCTACCGGTCGGTCCTGATCCAGATCTCGGGAGCCGGCGCCGAGGCGTTCGCCGCCTCGTGGACCGGAACCCTGTGCTGGCAGGCCCCCAGCCCGTACCGGGCCGGCGCAGGCCGGAAGAACTGGTACGTCATCGCCCGACCGTGCCAGGTCGACGTCCCGCGCACGACGTTCTCGGAAGCGGATGTCGACATCGTCGCCTGCCGCACCGGCGGCCCCGGCGGTCAACATCGGAACAAGGCCAGCACGGCGGTACGGGCGACCCACCGGCCCTCGGGGATCGTCGTCGTGGTCGACACCGAGCGGCAGTTCAGCCTCAACCGCCGCATCGCCATGCGGCTGCTGCGACAGCGCATCGAGCACGGCGACGAGGTGGCAGGACGCGCCGTCACCACCGCCCGCCGGCGCATCCACGACGAGCTCGTACGCGGCGACCCCACCCGTATCGAACGCCCGGAAACGCCGAAGCAGGACCTGGCCGGCCCCGATCCCCGATCAAGAATCGGAGGTCATTGACTCGATCACCCGGGTCGGGCGTCGATGGTGTACGTGACCACGGACACCGGCCGGCATGCCGGGCGCGCGGAAGCGCGGCGCACAGGGCCCTGTGGACCGCACCGGCGGCGAACCAGCGTGGAACTCGGCAAGGGCTTGATCATCGGAGACCGGTCCGCCGACGACCCGGTACGCCGACCTCGCGCCGTGGATGCCTGTCCGGCCGCCCGTCCCGGTGCGGGACGGGCGGCAACGGCTCGATCGGCGCGCACCGCTCATCGGTCAGATCAGAGGGGTGAAAACCGGTCTCGCGTCATGCCCCCGCACCCACCTGGCAAGACGGCCCGGCGATCACCTCTCTTAGACGCGCCAGGGCATGTGCTGGAGAGTCCAGGTGTTGCCGTCCGGGTCGGCGAAGCGCGCGTAGTAGACGCCGCCCAGATCCTCGACCGGGCCCACGTCCGCCCCGCGCTCCAGGAGTGCGGCGCGGGCCTCCTCGATGTCGCTCACCACCAGGTGCAGGCCGCGCAATGTGCCGACCGGCATGTCGAGGGACGGGATGCCCTCGGTCAGGGTGATCGAGCAGGCCGAGCCCGGTGGAGTGAGCTGGACGAATCGAACTCCGTCCGCGGGCCGTACGTCGACGTCCACGTGGAAGCCGAGGCGGTCGGCGTAGAAGGCTTTGGCCCGGTCGATGTCCGTGACGGGCACCGGGACGAGTTCGAGGAGAAGCGCGCCGGGAGGGACGGGCGGTGAGGTGAGGTCGGCCGGGATGTCGGCGAGGTCGGTCGGGATTTCGGTCTGCGTGGGCTGGGCGTCGGTCATCACAGCTGGCCTTTCACGTCGGTCATCACAGCTCGCCGTTCAGGGTCGGTCACTACGACCCACCTTCCACGGTCGGTCATCACAGCTCCCCGTTCGCGGTCGTCTCGCCGAGCATCTCGGCGAGACGGTCGTACCCCTCGCCCGCGCCGCGTTCCATGGGGGTGCGGAGCACGCTGTCGCGGACCTCCCGCGAGGGGTAGCGCACCCTGGTGGTCATCGCGGTCCGGCCGTCTCGCTCGTCGAAAACGGTGGTGACGAGGGCCTCGCCCTCGTCCCAGCCGTCGTGGACCTCGCTCTGGACCAGCCGGCCGGGCGCGTCGACCTCGTGGAACACCCCGCCCTGGCCCAGCTCGGCACCCTGCGGCCCGCGCGACACGAAGCGCCAGGCACCGCCCGGACGCAGGTCGATCTCACAGACGACGAGGTGCCAGCCGCGCGCGCCGTGCCATCGCCGGAGCAGCTCGGGCCGGGTGAACGCGTCGAAGACGAGCCGGCGGGGAGCGGCGAACGTCCTGGTGAGCACGAGGTCGGTGTCGGACACCGCCCGCACCGTCAGACCTTCGGTCTGCTCCTGCCCCGACATCACGGGCTCTCCCGTTCAGCGGCGTTCGCTCCCCCGGGCTCAAGCTCGCCGAGGAGATCGTCCAGCCTCTGATAGCTCTCCTCCCAGTAGGAGCGGTAGTTCGCCAGCCAGTCCATGGCGTCCCTGAGCGGGCCCGCCTCCAGGCGGCGGGGCCTGCGCTGCGCGTCGCGTCCGCGAGAGATCAGCCCGGCGCGCTCCAGCACCCGCAGGTGCTTGGAGATACCCGGCTGGCTCATCGCGAACGGCGCGGCCAACTCGGTCACCGTGGCCTCGCCCTCCATCAGCCGGGCCAGAATCGCTCGCCGGGTCGGGTCGGCCAGCGCGGCGAATGTCGCGTCGAGAACGTCGGCAGCCACTTTGATTACCTTTCGGTTCTATAACTAGCTGGTTTTGTATCGTGCCGGGTTCGACCCTGTCAAGGACCTCGGACTCGGCGCCCGCGCCGGCAGGGTCCTGCCCCCATGACCCGCCGGATCGACCTCCGCCGGTCGTGTCATCGCTCCTTCGACCTGGTGCTCCGGTGCCGTACCGATCCCATGCCGGTCCGGCGCCGGTCGGGTACCGGCCCCGCGCCCCTCCGCGGCATATCGACGGATAGTCGGATCGTCCAGCCAGTCCACCGATTCCACCATTCCTGCGGCCTCGAGCTGGGCTCATAGTTACCTCACCTGAGCGGACGCGCCATGGTGAAGTCCAGTCCCCGTTCTAACCGGAGGCGAAATGCCGCAACGAACCGGACCTCGCAACCCAGCCCTCGTCGCCGTGGTAGCCATGGCGGCGATGCTCCTCAGCCTTCTCGCGACGCCCCCCGCGTTCGCGCTGACGACCCGCGGTGTGAGTTCGCCGAACGGGCAGATCACCTTCAACGTCACCGAGCAGGCGCAGGGAGCGCTGACGTTCGCGGTGACGGCCGGAAGCACCTCGGTCTTCGGGGAGTCACCCCTGGGCATCGCCACCTCGGCGGTCGATCTGCGGTCCGGGCTCGGCTTCACGGGAGAGTCCCGCAGGTCGATCGACACGACCTACACGTTGCCCGCCGGGACCAAGCCGTCGTACCGCGACCACGCGAACGAGCTGGTGCTGCGGTACGCCAGGTCGGGACAGACGCTGGAGCTGGTGATCCGGGCCTACGACGACGGCGTCGCCTACCGGTACCGGCTGCCGGGAAGCGGCGCGGTGTCGATCACGGACGAGGTCGGCGGGTGGCGCCTGCCGACGACGACCGGCGGATGGGCCGCCCCCTGGAACGGGAACTACGAGCAGGACTACACCTACCGGAACGCCTCCCAGCTGAACTCCGGTACGGAACTCACCATGCCGCTGCTGGCGTCGATCAACGACAACGCCTACTTCACGGTGATCACCGAGGCCGAGGTGATGAACGCGAACGCCTCCTACGTGCCGTCCCTGCTGAAGGGCAGCGGCGCCGGTGACGGGCTGCTGAACCTGAAGCGGACGCCAGACCAGGCGTTCCCGGTCTCGGCGACGTACCCGTTCCAGACGCCGTGGCGGGTGGCGATCATCGCGAGCGGCGTCGACCCGCTCTACAACTCGGATCTGGTGCAGCACCTGAACCCGCCGTCGACGACCGCCGCCTCCTGGGTGCGCCCGGGGCGCGCCGCCTGGTCGTGGTACGCGGACGAGGACAGCGCCGCCGACCTCGACAAGCAGAAGGAGTACGTCGACTTCGCCGAGTCGATGGGCTTCGAGTACGTGACCATGGACTGCTGCTACGACCGCGCGACGGATCTCCCGGCGATCGCCTCCTACGCCAAGCGGCGCGGGGTGGACATGTTCGCCTGGGTCAACGCCGAGCCGTTCGCCGACCCGGCCGTCGCGGACGCGCTGATGGCCGAGCACAGAGGCTACGGCGTCAAGGGCCTCAAGGTGGACTTCTTCCTGCGGGACTCGCAGGAGGCGATGGGCTGGTACCAGTCGATCGGCAAGGCGGCGGGCGACAACGAGATGATGATCACCTTCCACGGCAACACCAAGCCGGGCGGGGAGAACCGTACCTGGCCGTGGCTGGTGACGACGGAGGCGGTGGCCGGAACCGAGCACTACCTGTACCCGCCGCCCACGACCGCTCGCCAGGATGTCACCTATCCGTTCATCCGGAACATGCTCGGCGGCATGGACTACACGCCGACGATGATCTCGGAGAACGGGTCGATCCTCACGCAGGGGCACACGCTCGCGCAGGCCGTCGTGTACACCTCCGCGATGGTCAACTACGCGGACTCCGCCGCGGCCTACGAGCAGTGGGACGGCCGTCACCTGATGCGCGCGCTCCCGACGACGTGGGACGAGACGAAGGTCGTCGAAGGGTTCCCCGGAGACCACATCACGGTCGCCCGCCGCTCGGGCGGCGACTGGTTCGTCGGCGCGATGACGTCGCCGGCCAGGACCGCCACGGTCCCGCTGTCGTTCCTCGGCGCGGGCGCGCACACGGCGACGATCTTCTCCGACAACGGTTCGGGACGGCTCACCACGTCGACCCAGACCGTCACGAACGCGACCACGCTCTCGCTGCCGATGATCGCCACAGGCGGTGTCTCCGTGCACATCTCGAAGACCCCCCTGCCGAAGATCGGGTCCGGTGACACCCGGTACGAGGCGGAGAGCGCGTCCAACACGCGCGGCGGCAGCGCCGGGATCCACACCTGCAAGGGATGCTCCGGCGGGCAGAAGGTCGGCGACGTCGGGGCAGGCGGTTCGGTGCGGTTCAACGGCGTGATGGCCGCGACCGCGGGCACGCACCGGCTGACCTTCACCTACACCTCGGGCGACCCGCGTTCGGTGCAGGTACGGGTCAACGGCGCCACCGTCTCGACGGAGAACGTCAAGGACTCCGGCGGCTGGGAGCACGTGGGCAAGTGGTCGCTCGACGTGCCGCTCAACGCCGGCGCGAACACCGTCACGTTCCTGAACGACGGCGCCCACGCCCCCGACATCGACGCGTTGACGATCGCGCGCACGGTCCAGGCCGAGGCGCCGGCGAACACCCGGCAGGGCGGCGCCGCCGTGGACGCGTGCTCGGGATGCGAGGGCGGTTCCGGGGTGTCCGCTCTGGCGAACGGGTCGCTCTCGGTGCGCGTCGACGCCGTCTCGGCCGGCGACAAGACGGTGCGGATCAACTACGCGTCGGCGACCGCCGGCTCGATCGAGGTGGCGGTGAACGGCGGAACCGCGGTCACCGTGCCGCTGCACGCGACGGGAAGCGACGACACCCCCGCGACGGTGACCGTCGGGCTCCCGCTGAACCCCGGCGCGAACACGATCGTGCTGGGGAACGCGTCCGGGGCGGCGGTGACCGTCGACTCGGTCGGCACGGTGATGTGAGCCGGATGGGGCGGTGACCGTCGGCTCGATCCGCGCGGTGATGTGAGGCCGGTGAGGCGGTGCCCGTCGAAATCGATCGGCACCGTGATGTGAAGCCGGTGGGGCGGTGCCCGTCGAAATCGATCGGCACGGTGATGCGAGCCCGGCGAGGCGCCGCCCCACTCATACCGTCGGATCGTCCATCCCCTACCTGTGAAAGCCCATTTCACGAAGAATCAAACGGCCGATAGCGTCATTGATATGTGGCGGTGCCCCCCGCCCCCCAAGCAGCCGGACGGCATCTGATGGAGAACGTGGTGACCAACGAAGTACGCTCCCGACCCGCGACGAGTGCGGGCGGTGTCGACGCCCGGGTCGAGAACACCGGCGCGGGAGTGCGGCTGACCGTCACCTGGCAGGAGGAGCAGGAGGAGGAGGTCGTCCTCGACCGGATCCGGCTCGGTTTCGTGCTCGACGGCACGGAACTGGGGACGGACGCGGAGCTCGTGCGCGTCTCGGAGCGTACGGTCCGCGACCGGTTCCGCGCCCGCTCCGGCAAGTCGGTCGGCGAGCATGACTACGAGCACCGCGAGAGCGTGTACGCCTTCCGCGAGGTCGGCGTCGAGTGGCAGGTCATCCTGCGCGTCGCGCGTGACGGTGTCGCGATCCGCTACGCGATGCCCGCCCTGGACGGGACCGCCCGCGTCACGGGCGACCGCACCGCCGTCACGCTTCCCGCCGGGTCGAGGAGCTGGGTGCTCGACTACCAGACCTGGTACGAGACGCCCCGCTTCGGGGCCGACAGCGCCGAGCTGGCGAGCGGCGCGTACGGGCTCCCGTTCCTGGTCCGGCTGGACGCGGCGAGGCATGTCCTGATCACCGAGTCGGGGATCGACGGCCGGTTCGCGGGCGCGCACGTCGTGGCGGGCGAGCCCGAGACGGACGGCGGGCGGACGCTGCGGTTCACCCTCGCCGACGACGGCGTCGAGGTCACCCGCGGCGTCGTCACGCCGTGGCGGGTCTTCCTCGTCGGAACGCCGGCGGAGCTGGTGTCCTCGCTGCTCGTCGACGAGCTGGCGCCCGCGGCCTCTCCCGAGCTGGAGGGGGCGGCGTGGGTCCGGCCGGGGCGGGCGGCCTGGTCGTGGTGGTCGGACTTCTACTCGGGCGCGCAGCTGGACAAGCAGAAGCACTTCGTCGACGTCGCCGCCGACCTTGGCTGGGAACACCTGCTCATCGACTGCGGGTGGGAGGAGACCTGGGTGCCGGAGATCGTCTCCTACGCCGGCAGCCGGGGCGTCCAGGTGCACCTGTGGACGATCTGGCGTGACCTGAACAGCCCGGAGGACCTGCGGAGGCTGGCGCTGTGGCGGTCCTGGGGCGTCGCCGGGATCAAGGTCGACTTCATGGAGTCGGAGTCGAAGGACCGTTACCGCTGGTACGACACGATCCTCGCCGAGACCGCGCGGCTCGGCCTCATGGTGAACTTCCACGGCTCGGTCATCCCGCGCGGCTGGGGACGCACGTTCCCGCAGGTGATCGGGTACGAGGCGATCCGCGGCGCCGAGTACTACGTGTTCTTCGAGAACCAGGCGCTCACCGCCGCGCACAACGTCATCCAGCCGTTCACCCGCAACGTCGTGGGCGGCATGGACGCCACGCCGGTCGCGTTCGGCGCCGCGAACCGCACGACCAGCGACGGTCACGAGCTCGGCCTGTCGGTGGCGTTCGAATGCGGGATCACCCACTTCGCCGACCACGTCGACGCCTACGCGGGCCGCCCGCTCGCGGCCCGGTTCCTGGCGGAGCTGGCGCCGTACTGGGCGGAGACGGTGCTGCTGGCGGGCGACCCCGACAGCCATGCGGTCATCGCCCGCCGGGCCGGCGACCGGTGGTTCGTGGGCGGCATCGCCACCGGGGAGGCCCGTACGATCCGCGTGCCGCTCGACGTGCTCAGGGTGGGGCCGGACGCCCAGGTGTGGATCGTCGGCGACGCGTCACCCGCGACCGGCGAGGTGCCGGAAACCGGACGTACGGAGACACCCGCGACCGGACACACGGAGACGACCACGACCGGCGAGGTGGCGGCGACCGGGCTCGCGGAGACGACCACGACCGCCGGCGACGCGATCGACGTCGAGGTCGCCCGCGACGGCGGCTTCGTCGCCATCGTGGCGCCCGCGGGCACCGGCCTGTTCCGGGCCACGCCCCGGCCGCGTCAGGCCGTGCCGGTCGTGCACCCGGCCGTCGCCGAGGTCGGCGCGGACGGGACCGCGTCGATCACGACCGACGCCGGTGCCCGGCTGCGCCTTCCCCCCGGCTGGTCGGCGGACCGCGTCGGCGAGACCGGCTGGGCCGTCCGCCCCGACGCCTCGCTGCGCCCCGGGCGTCTCGGCGTCGTGACGGTCGAGCGGGACGGCGAGGGTCATCGCCACGGCGAGGGCCAGGTGCCCGTCGTCTCGCACGCGCGCGTCGTCCGCCCGCTGACGCCCGGCGGCCACGCCCTCTCGGACCTGCCGATGATCGCCTTCGTCAACGACGACGGGCCCGTCGAGCGCGACCAGTCGAACGGGGCGGGCAACCCCGGCGACGGCCGGCCCATGCGCGTGGCGGGCCAGGGGTTCGAGCGCGGCCTCGGCACGGCGCCGTACTCGGAGGCGCGCTTCCACCTCGGCGGGCGCGTGGAGACGTTCACCGGCGCGGTCGGTGTCGACGACGAGTCGACCGGCGGCGCCAGGGTCCACGTGCTCGGCGACGGCCGCGAGCTGTTCACCGCCGTCGTCGAGGCGGGAAAGCCCGTCACGGACTTCGACCTGGAGGTTCGGGGCGTCCAGACCCTCTGCCTGCGCAGCGAGACGGCCACACCGGACGACGCCGGTGTGCACGTCGACTGGGTCGACACGACCCTGCACGTCCCATCCACCAGCCGATGACACCGTGCCGATCACGGCGACCGGTGCACAGCACGATCAGAGGAACACCATGAAAAGCACGTGGATGGCGGCCGTGGCGATGGCCGCGGCGACGACACTTCTCACGGCCTGCGGGTCCGGGGCCGGATCCGGCTCAGGGTCGGGTGCCGCGCCGAACGAGAAGGTCACCCTCACCTACGCCAACTGGAGCGAGGACCAGGCTCCCGCGATGGAGCAGATCGCCGCGGAGTTCCAGAAGGCGAACCCGAACATCACCGTCAAGGTCCAGACGCTGCCGTGGACCGAGTACTGGTCGACGCTCCAGGTCGGCGCCGCGGGCGGCACCGCGCCCGACGCGTTCTGGATGCTCGCCGACCACTTCCGCGAGTACGCGAAGGGCGGCCAGCTGCTCGACCTGTCGGAGACGGTGAAGGCCGGCGGGATCGACACGGGCGTCTACCCCAAGGCCGTCACCGACTCCTACACCTACGACGGCAAGCTGTTCGCGCTGCCGAAGGACTTCGACACCAACGGCATCTGGTACAACAAGGCGCTCTTCGACGCCGCGAAGGTCGCCTACCCCGACGGCACCTGGGGCTGGCAGGACGTGCAGGACGCCGCCAAGAAGCTGACCGACAAGGCCAAGGGCGTGTGGGGCATCGCGGCGCCGATCGACCCGCAGGGCGGCTACTACAACACGATCCTGCAGGCCGGTGGGCAGATCGTCAACGCGGAGGGCACCGCCTCCGACTTCGCGAGCCCGGCGAGCGTCGCCGGCCTGAAGTTCTGGGCCGACCTGCAGGCGGCCGGCTCGTCGCCGACGCTGCAGCAGCTGTCGGACACCGAGGCCGTCTCGATGTTCGAGAACCAGAAGGTCGCCATGTACTTCTCCGGCGCGTACTGGGCCTTCCGCTTCCACAAGAACCCCGACCTGAAGGGCAAGGTCGACGTCGCGCCCCTGCCGCAGGGCGTCAAGCGCGCCACGGTCACCAGCGGCATCGGCAACGCCGGGTACGCGGGCAGCAAGCACCCGGAGGAGCTGAAGAAGTTCCTGGCCTTCCTGGGCGGGACCAAGGCCGCCGAGATCCAGGCCGCCACCGGAACGGTGCTCCCCGCCTACGAGGGGACGCAGCAGCCGTGGCTCGACGCGATGCCCGAGTTCAAGCTGAAGGTGTTCATCGACGCCATCGAGTACAGCGTCCCTCTCCCGGTCGCCGGCAACGCGTCGGAGTGGCAGGGACTCGCCGCGCAGTACCTGGCCCCCGCGTGGGACGGTAAGAAGCCCGTGCAGGAGGCGGCCAAGGAGTACCAGGCCGCCGTCGACGAGGTGCTCGCCAAGCAATGACGTCCATGACGACGAAGCCCGTGCGGGCGAAGGAGCCCGTGCGGCGGCCGACCGGCCGCCGTGCGGGCGCCGGCCAGCCCAGCGGCTGGTGGGCGGCCGCGTTCATCGCCCCGGCGGTGATCGGCCTGGCCGCCCTCTACCTGTGGCCGTTCCTGTCCACCATGATCAAGAGCTTCCAGGACGTGCCGGCGTTCGGGCCCGCCACCTTCGTGGGGCTGGACAACTACACGAACCTCGTCGGCGACGAGGACTTCTGGAAGGCGTTCGGCAACTCGGCCCTCTACACCGCGATCATCCTGCTCGGCATCCCCCTCGCCATCGTGCTGGCGGCGCTGATCGAGCAGGTCGGCCGGGGGCGTGCGGTCTACCGCGTGCTCTTCTTCCTGCCCGTGGTCACCCTGCCGGTCGCCATCGGCATGGTCTGGCGGTTCATCTACAACGGCGACTTCGGGCTGTTGAACTCGGTGTTGTCGTGGTTCGGCGTCTCCGGCCAGTTCTGGGTGGCCGACCCCCGGTTCACGATCTACGCGTTCGGCCTGGTCGGCATCTGGATGGGCCTCGGCATCAACCTGATCATCCTGGGCGCCGGGCTGCAGGCCATCCCGAAGGATCTCTACGAGGCCTCCGCCCTCGACGGCGCGGGCCGCGTACGGCAGTTCCGTCACATCACCGTGCCGCTGCTCAGTCCGAGCATCTTCTTCGTCACGATCCTCAACGTGATCGCCGCCCTGCAGATGTTCGACCTGATCTTCGTCATGTTGCGCGGTGTGAACAACACGGCCCTCGCCGACTCCAAGACGATCGTGTACCTCTTCTACGAGAAGGCGTTCGTCCAGTTCGACCAGGGCTACGGCGCCGCGATCGCGATCGTGCTGCTCATGGTGATCATGCTCGCCACGGCTCTGCAGTTCCGCCTCCAGAAATCGTGGGTGTTCTATGGCTGAGACCACCGCCCGTCCCAGGCCCCGCCTCCGGCGGCGTGGGACCGCGGCCACCACCTGGCCGATCCACGTCGTTCTCATCGTCGCGGCCGTCATCATGGTGGTGCCGTTCGTCTGGCAGATCCTCACCGTGTTCAAGACGACCGCCGAGGCGACCAGGATGCCGCCGACGATCCTCCCGGAGGACTTCGGCCTGCACTCGTTCGCGACCTTCTTCACGACCGTGCCGTTCTGGTCGATGTTCGCGGTCTCGGTCGGTTCGCTGGTCCTGCGGGTCGCCGGCCAGCTCGCGGTCGCGGCGCTCGCCGGGTACGCCTTCGCCCGCATTCCCTTCCGAGGCCGCAACCTGCTGTTCGGCCTGTTCATCGCCATGCTGATGGTGCCGAGCCAGCTGTTCCTGATCGGCCAGTACGAGCTGATCCGCGGCATGCGGATGCTGGACACCCTGCCGGCGCTCGCCATTCCCGGCCTGTTCTCGGCGTTCGGCACCTTCCTGATGCGCCAGGCCTTCCTCACCATGCCGAAGGACTACGAGGAGGCCGCGCGGCTCGACGGCGCCAACACCTTCCAGGTGTTCTGGCACGTCATGCTCCCGATGGCCAGGCCGATGCTCGCCGCGCTCGCCGTGCTGACCGGCCTCTACTCGTGGAACGACCTTCTGTGGCCGCTCATCGTCTCGCCCTCGGGCGAGAACCGGCCGCTGCCGGTCGGCCTCGCGGGGCTGCAGGGACAGTTCGGTACGGACTACCCGACCCTCATGGCGGGGGCGTTCGTGTGCTCCATCCCGCTCGTGATCGTCTTCCTGCTCCTGCAGCGGCAGTTCTTCGCGGGCATCGCGAGCAGCGGGCTCAAGGGATGACAGAGAAAACAGCGAAGACAGGGAATGATCACACAGTGAACGACGACACGAACGACGCGGTGGACAACGCCACGGACGACGGCCGGCGCGCACCGGTGCACCTGCGCGCGGGAGGCACCAGCCTCGTCGTCGCCGTCGACGGCGGCCGGCTCCCGCGCATCCTGCACTGGGGAGCGGACCTCGGCTCGCTGGGAGACGGCGCCCTGGCGGACCTGCACAGGGCCGCGCTCCCCGCGATCGGCGACAGCGCGGTCACCTATCCGCAGCCCGTCCCCGTGCTCCCGCAGCTGGCGGAGGGCTGGCTCGGGCGCCCGGGACTCGTCGGCGACAGTGACGGCCGCCGCTGGGCGCCGAAGTTCCGGCACGCGACGCACCACCTCGACGACGCGGACGCCGACGGCCCCGTGCTGCGCAGCACGGCGCGCGACCCGGAGTACGGCCTGACCACCGACATCGAGATCCAGGTGCTCGCCGCCGGCGGGCTCGTACGCCAGCGGGCCCGGATCACCAACGACGCCGCGACGCCGTACCGCGTCGGCGGCCTGGAAACGGCCCTCCCCGTACCGCCGGACGCGTCGGAGATCCTCGACCTGACCGGCCGCTGGGCGCTCGAACGCGTGCCGCAGCGGCGCCCGTTCCACGTCGGGGAGTGGGTCCGGGCCTCGCGGGGCGGCAAGCCGGGCCTCGAACACACGCTGCTGCTGGTCGCCGGTGAGGAGGGGTTCGGGTTCCGGCACGGGTCGGTGTGGGCGACCCATCTCGCCTGGAGCGGCAACCAGGTGCTCGCCGCCGAGCGGACACCGGCGGGCACCAGGCACCTGGCGGCGGGAGAGACGCTGCTCGCGGCCGAAGTGGTGCTCGGGCAGGGCGACTCGTACCAGAGCCCGTGGCAGTACGGCTCGTGGGGAGTGGGGCTGGACGATCTCGCCTCACGGTTCCACCGGCATCTGCGAGCGCGCCCCGGGCATCCTCGCTCGCCCCGGCCCGTCGTGCTGAACACCTGGGAGGCCGTCTACTTCCAGCACGACCTCGCGACCCTGGCCGCGCTCGCCGAACGCGGAGCGGAGATCGGCGCCGAGCGGTTCGTGCTGGACGACGGGTGGTTCCTCGGCCGCCGGGACGACACCAGCTCGCTGGGCGACTGGACGGTCGACCCGGCCGTCTGGCCGGACGGCCTCGAACCGCTGGTCGCCCGCGTGCGCGAGTCCGGCATGGAGTTCGGCCTCTGGTTCGAGCCGGAGATGGTGAACCTCGACTCCGACCTGGCCCGCGAGCATCCGGAATGGATCTTCGACGCGGGGCACGGCCCCGGGCTGCCCTCCCGCCACCAGCATGTTCTCGACCTCGGCCACCCCGGCGCGTACGACCACCTCCTGGAGCGGATGAGCGCCCTGATCGGTTCGCTCGGCATCGGCTACATCAAGTGGGACCACAACCGGTACCTGCTCGACGCCGGCCACGGCCCCGACGGCCGGCCGGGGGTGCGCAGGCAGGTCCAGCAGGCGTACCGGCTGATGGCGGACCTCAAGGCCGCCCACCCGGGACTGGAGATCGAGTCGTGTGCCAGCGGCGGTGGCCGCATCGACCTCGGCGTGCTGGAGTACACCGACCGGGTCTGGCCGAGCGACTGCAACGACCCGCACGAGCGGCTGGAGATCCAGCGCTGGACCGGGCTGCTGGTGCCTCCGGAGATGCAGGGCACGCACATCGGAGCCGAGGAGACGCACACGACCCACCGCACGCATCCGCTCGACTACCGCGCGGAGAAGGCGCTGTGGGGACACCTCGGCGTGGAGGTCGACCTGCTCACCGTGGACGACGAGACCCGCGCCGCGCTCGCGAGGTGGATCGCGTTCCACAAGGAGCACCGGGCGCTGCTGCACTCGGGCGAGGTCGTGCACGCCGACCTCGCCGACGCCGCGTTGCGCCTCCAGGGTGTCGTGGCCGGCGACCGGAGCGAGGCGCTCTACGCGTTCAGCGTCGTCGAGCGCCCGTCGACCTGGCCGCCGGGGCGCATCCGGCTGCCCGGTCTCGACGACGAGCGGACCTACACCGTCGAAGCCGTTCACCCGGGCTCCCCGCCCGCGCCCGGCACCGTGCTCCCGCCGTGGCAGCACGACGGTGTGACCATGTCCGGGCGGGTGCTGCGGCTCGTCGGCTTCGAGGCGCCGTCGCTGGACGTCGACCGCTCGGTGCTGATCCGCGTCGTGAGCTCACCGGCGAAGCCGTGACCTGGGCAGTCGCTGATCCGCGTCGTGAGCCCACCGCTTGGATGGCGGCCGCGTCGCGCCCCGAGCCCACCGGCGACGTCGCGACCTGGACGGCGCCGCCGGGCGCGGGCCGTGGGAGGTGGCGGGCCGGGCTCGCGGGCCGCGGAAGGCTCCGCCCGCGCGCGAGCCGCGGGAGAGCGCCCCGGGCTCAGCCCTTGGCGCGGTTGCGGTATTCGGTGGGGCTGGCCTCGTGCATCCGCTTGAAGTGGCGGGAGAAGTAGAACGGGTCGGGATAGCCGACCTCGCGGGCGACGGTGGCGACGGTCGCGTCCGTCGTGTCGAGCAGGTGGCGCGCCTGCGCCATCCGCAGCGCCGTGTGGTGCGCGAGCACCCCGCCCCCGGTCGCGCGGCGGAACATCGCGCTCAGGTGGGAGGGGGAGACGCCGACCAGTGACGCCAGATCGGCGACCCTGACCGTGCTGTCCAGCCGCTTGGCGAGATAGGCCATCGCCCGCTGCAGGGGATCACCGGGCGCCGGCATGGCGCGGTCGACGACGATCTGCGTGAGAAGCTTCCACGCCGCACCGGCGGCTCCCATCTGGCTCGCCGGTGAGTGGTCGCGTTCGAGGGTGGTGACGATCTCGTCCAGCAGCGCGACCGCCCGGTCGAGGTGCCGGATGGGGACCACCGGTCTGGACGCGCTCGCGCCGATCTCCTCGATGAGCTCGGCCAGGTCGCTGCCGCGTAGATGGCACCACCAGATCGTCCAGGGGGTGTCGGCGGAGGCACCGTAGGAGTGCGGGGAGCCCCGCGGGATCACCAGGGCCGCGTTCGACCCGACGCGATGCTGGGCGCCGCCGACGTTCGCCCATCCCGTGCCGGCCGCGCACAGGATGAGGATCGTCTCCTCAGTGCCGTTCGGCCTAGTCATCAGGTGGTCTGCCGCCTTGGGGTAGTAACCGCAGTCGGTGACCATGAGGCGCCTGGTCACCGGGCGGGCGTGCGCCTCGGCGACGACACGGCGCGGCACGATGGTGAGCCGCTGGTTGAGGAACCCCTCCTGGATCGGCATCGGATCAGTATGGCATAAACCATCGGATCGTCCAGGCTGCGTCGCACAATGGACATTCCTCGCGACCGGTCATCGCGTGTTGACTGATCTGCGATGAACGAAATGGTGACGATCCCGGTCCCGCTGCGCCCCCTCTTCGACCTCGGACGCGGCGGCAGATGGACATCGCTGGCCGGCGGCGGCCGCGAGTGGCTGTGGTCGCGCCCCGACCCGGCCAGGGAGGGCGTGGTCCCCGGCATGGACTTCGTCGACGTGGGCGGCCTGGAGGAGTGTCTTCCCACGGTGCGCGGCCTGCCCGATCACGGCGACGCGTGGAGCCGCCCCTGGAGCGGGTCGGCGGGCGAGGGCTCCGTACGGGGCGACGGCTTCGAGCTGCGGCGCAGGGTCACCGAGGAGGCCGGGGCGGTGGTCGCCGAATACCGCCTGTCGGCCGACCCCGGGTACGCGTTCGTCTGGGCCGCCCACGCCCTGCTCGACGTCGGCGACGACGCCCGGCTCATCGCTCCCGCGGCGACCCCGACCAGGATCTTCCCCGAGGCCGCGGAGATGCTCGCCCGTCCCTGGCCCTCCGGCGTCCCCTATCTGGAGGGCCGCTGGCCCAACCCGCTGGGCCTGCCGCTCGGCCGGTTCGGCCCATGTGACGGCACCGCGGCCGGAGCCGTGCTCCGGTGCGCCGCCGTCCGGGTGGTGGACGGCCCCGACGTCCTCCACCTGCGCGTGGAGGCACCCGAGGAAGTGCCGGTGTCCACCGCCCTGTGGCGCAACCTCGGCGGATTCCCCGCCCGCGCGCCGTACCGCAGCATCGGCGTGGAGCCGATGCTCGGCGCGGTCTTCGACCTGGCCGAGGCGAAGCCGGGAGACGCCGCGGTGGTCCCTCCCTCCGGGGAGCTGACCTGGCGGCTGGTACTGGCCGCGGAACGGATGAGCGACGGCCGAACACCCTCCGGAGAAAGCGGGAGAACCCTCCCGCTCACACGTGTGACGTGAATGCCCGCAGGAGCCCCGGGGCTCCTGCGACCCGTGGGGACGGGTTTTCCGCACCCGCGGTCATTGACGCCAGGACTTCTCGTATTTGCGCCGGTATTTGACGTCGTCCTCGGTCTCGATGAGCGCCGTCGCCCGTCGCGCGATCGTCTCATCGCCCGTGGCCCTGTGGAGATCTCGCAGCCCGACGACGATGTCGTTCCGGATGAGCGTGTAGTTCTTCTCCGGCTCGCATTCACCGAATCGCGCGGCGAGCGCGTCGACCAGGACCGTTCGCCGGGTGGGCCCGGCGAGCCCGATCCTCCACAGCGACCGCAGGCAGTGTCGCGCCGTCACGAACCGCTCGTCCCTGGTGACTTCGACCAGCGCGGCGAGGTCTTTCAGAATGCGCTCCTCCGGGTCGCTGACCGCCAGATTGCACAGGATCTGCGCCGCGATCGCCCGGTTGTGGTTGTCCTCGTGAGCGAGGTTGCCGACCACCTCGTCCCACACCGCGTAAGCCCAGGGAACCGGATCGCCGGTCGCCCTCATCATCTCCTCGTACGCGGCGTTCTGCCGTTCGCGGTTCTTCGACCAGAGCTCGCTGAATCCTTGCGGCGCCGAACTGCTGCTCACAGGTTCCAACTCCAACATCTCGCGCCAATGATCCGGATGCGGTCGTCCGCATACTAGCCAGCCCGGATGTCGGCCCGGGGCTCCGGCACAGCGGAGTGTCCGTTTCACCCTGGCGTCACCTCGCCGCTCGACCGGGGCTTCGACGCGGGCCTTCGCGAGTCTCGGCCGCCGCGAGCGTCCGTCGTACGACGGACGCTCGCCCCGGCCGGACATCTCGTGGCTTCGATCGGCCTCACGCCGCCGCCGTGGAAGCCGTGGGGGCGAGATCATTCCACGCGTGCACGCCTTCGAAGCGGGATCGATCAGCACGCGACGGCCGGGTCCGCCGAATCTCGCAGGCTGCGCCGGTAGGCGGCCGGGGGCATGCCGTAGGCGGCGCGGAACACTCTGTTGAAGTGCGATTCGCTGCTGAAGCCCCACCGGGCGGCGACGGCGTGGACCGGCGGGGCGTCCGGTACGGGATCGGCCAGGTCGCGCCGGCAGCGTTCGAGCCGGCGCTGCCGGATCCAGCGCGCCACGCTGAGATCCTGCTCCTCGAACAGCCTCTGCAGGTGCCGGGTGGAGATGTGGTGGGCGGAGGCGATCATCGAAGGGGACAGGCCCGCATCTCCCAGGTTCCGTTCGATGAACGCCTGGACGCGCATGACCATGAGCCCTCGCGGATCGTTCGGCGGCGCTGCCGAGCGCGTGTCGAGGGCCTGGGCCAGCAGGGTCGCGAGGAGGTCGAGGATGACCCTGGAGATCCGGATCGCCTCCTGGGGCGGGAACGGATCACGTTGCCGGACCAACTGGAGCAGGAGCCCGGACAGCAGCGCGCCGACCCCGTCCCGCGCCGGTAGCCGTACCCCGAGGAGCCGTTCGACCTTGGCGCTGGAAACCGGAAGGACCTCGCGGGAGAACTGCAGGATCAGGCCGTCAGCCGGGTTCGCCGAGCGTCCGTCCGGGTCGGGTGCCCCGGGACCGCCGGCCGGTGTCCAGGCATGGAAGGGCCGCCCGGGACCGCCGACCGGTGTCCAGGCGTGAAAGGGCCGCCCGGGACCGCCGGTCGGCGTCCAGGCGTGGAAGGGGCGGGAGGTGTCGTACAGCAGCAGCTCCGCCGACCCGAGGTCGGCTTCACGATCTTGTTGCCGCGTTCCCGATCGGCCTCGGAGGGTCAGCGAGAGCCGGTACAGGCCGGAACCGGACGGGCGGATCCGGTGCTGGGCGCGTCGTGCCTCGAACGACGCGCACCGCACCCGTGACAGTCGCATGATGCCGAGGTCGACGGAATCCGGCCCGGCCCAGGAGTCGCCGGATTCGGGGCCGGGGTGGCCCACCGAGACCATCGATCGCGCGACCGGCTCCCGCCGGAAATCGAGACGCCCGCCGACGGGAAATTCATAAAGCCGTATCATGTAAGAAAGCCCCCACCTTCCCGCATCAACGTTTCAAGGGACAGCATTTTCACGGTCGAGAGAATCGACAGGTCGTGAATCCGTTCCCGACGACCGGCCGGGATGGCGTGTGATCGTCGGGCCGGTGGGCCGTTCTCCCGGTGCGGCAGGGCACGGGCGGAGGCGATGGCCGCATCGACGTGCCAGGAGCAGGTCTCGGTCGCCCCTTCGTCTCCTCCCCGTCGACCCCGTCGACCTCTCGTCTCCGGCGGATGAGGAAATGATGCTTCGAGCTTGTATATCTCTGGTATATCGCCTTACCCGACCCGGACGGTCGGCGATGGACACCTTTCCCGCGATTTCGCACCACGGCTCCCCCGCACACCTGGGCGATCTTTCCGACCGGCCGGGGGCGTGAACTCCACAGCGCCGGAGCATTTTCCGGCCGGGCGATATATGTGACGGATATGCTTGACGCATCGTTTCGGAAAATACTAATTCAAAGGAAAACGAGTCGTGCCGGACAGGCTCCCGAATTCCTTCGGCCGGAAAGGATTCCCATGACCGAGCGCACCCTCATCGACGAGCCGCACGAGACCGAGCCGCACCGCCTCCGCACCACGTGCACGCCTCGCGGGGAGAAGGTGTTCGCCGTGTCGGCGTGCCGGACGGGTTCCGGCGCCGGTGCGATGAGCCCTGCTGTGCGGGAAAGAGTCCTGTTGTGCGAGAAGGCGGTCCAGAAGGTCGCCGCTCGGGTACGTTGGGGCCGATGAACGATCAGCACGCGGAGGTTTCACGGCCGGAGCGTGGCCACCGGCCGAGCGAGCGGACGATGCCCGCGCGGCCGGACGTCTCGGAGGACGGGCCGCGGGGCATGCGCGCGGGCAGGTCGCGCAGGAGGCCGGTGGTCGCCTCGCTCGTCGGCCTGGTCGTCGCGATCTCCGGCTGCGCCCCCTCGCAAAGCGCCGCCGTGCCGAACGCCACCGCACCGAACGGCGCCGCGCAGGACGCCACCGCACCGGACGGCACCTCGCGAAGTACCCCCGCGCCCGCTGATCCCGGCCGGAAGACGACACCGCCGCCGGCGAAGGAGTCCGCGCCCGCGGGGCAGGTGCCCGCCCTGCCCGCCCCGAAAGCGGCGATCCCCACCGACCCGTCGCGGCTGGCCCGCTCCCTGACCACGACCACCGCGGAGCTCCGGCGCGCCATCGACGCCTGGAGGCGCGAGGGCGACCCCGGCAAGGGCGAGCCCCCCGAGCCGGTGGTGCTGCTGGCCCTGCACCAGCAGCGCATCTACCGCTACCTGGTCCTCAACCCGAAAGTCGCCTCCCGCACCTACGCCAGGCTGCCGAAGGCCCTGGCCGGGCAGGCGAAGGACAACGTGACGGCCGGCCGGGGTCTGCGTTCCCTCGTCCGGCCCATCAGCGGGGCGGCGAAATTCCGCGTTCAGCCGGCCAAGCCCGCCGACTTCCTGCTCGGCCACTTCCGGCACGCCGAGCGGCGGTTCGGCGTGGAGTGGGAGGTGCTGGCGGCGGTGATGTTCGTCGAGACCAAGTTCGGCCGCGTACGGTCGCCGAGCCACACGGGCGCCAAGGGGCCGATGCAGTTCATGCCCGGAACGTGGGCCGCCTACGGGATGGGCGGTGACATCCAGGACACCCGCGACTCCCTGCTCGCCGCGGCCAACTATCTCCGCGCGTCGGGGGCGCCGCGCGACTACCGGCGCGCGCTGTACGCCTACAACCACTCCCAGGCGTACGTCGACGCGGTGCTGCTGCACACGCGCCAGATCAAGCAGGACATCAGAAACTACTACGCCTACTACAATTGGCAGGTGTTCGTGGTCACCACCCGTGGGGACCGCCGCCTCACCGGTCCCTGACCACTCACGTCACCGCCCCCGGCGGGCGGGAATCCGGTCGTCCACCTCGGCCCGCACCGCCGGTGGACCCTGCGACGCCTCGACCGAGGACGGCGATACCCCTCCGCCGCGGGCCGACCACGCTTTCGCCGGCGCGCGTCCCCGGCCCGGTGGACGCGGTGAAGGCCAGGCCGGGCGGGGCGACCTTCTCAACGGCCGACGGGCCTCGCCCCGGGCGGAGAGTGCCTGTATAGGCTTACGCCGCGAAGGCCACAGAGCCTCCGAAGGCCACAAATGATATGAAATTCCCGGAAAGTCCTTTTCCTACGAGCTGGTGAGCGGCCGCCCACCTCCCCCACGGCCGGCGCCTCCTGGTGCTGAATCTGGCCCCCATGCTGGGCGAGGTCATCCGCCTGATCGGCTGGGACCGGACGCCCGGTTTGATCCTCGACTCGGAGGCTGTCCCCGCATGAGCACCATCACCGCCCAACCCGCCGACACGGCGTCCGAGTTGATCCATCAGGCACTGATATACGACACCGACCAGGCCTTCCTCTCCGCCACCACCGCGTTCTGCCTGGACGGCCTGGCGCGCGACGACAAGGTCCTGGCGGTCACCACCGATGCCAACATCGAACTGCTGAGGGCCGCCCTGGGCGACGCGGCGGGCCGGGTGGAGTTCGTCGCCGCGCGGGAGTGGTACGAGGCGCCGGGCCGGACCCTGGCCGCCTACAACTCCTACGTCAACACCCACTCGCCCGCCCACCGGCGGATCCGCATCATCGGCGAGCCGGTCTGGCACGGCCTCGGCGAGCGGCAGGAGGCGGAGTGGACACGCTACGAGTCGATGCTCAACGTCGCCTTCGCCGGCAGCCCGGCCTGGATCGTCTGCCCCTACGACGCGCGGACGCTACCCGGGCGTATCGTCGCCGACGCCCGTCGCACCCACCCGAACCTGCTGGTCGGGCTCCACCCTCGGGTGAGCCACGACTACAGCGATCCGGCGGCCTTCACCCACCCCGCCGACCACCACCCCCTGCCGCCGCCGCCCGCCGGGACCGAGGTGACGACCATCCGATTCGACGCCGACCTGTTCCGGATGCGACGGCTGGTCGCCGCGCGGGCTGCCACGTTCGGCCTGTCGGGTGAGCGGGCCGAACGATTCCTGCTCGCCGTCAACGAGGTCGCCACCAACGCCGTCGAGCACGGCGGCGGGCACGGCGAGATACGGCTGTGGGCCGACGGCCCGGCCATCGGCTGCGACATCGTCGACCCCGGGCGTATGGAAACGCCGTTTCCCGGCTACCTGCCGCCCGATCCCACCGTCCTCGGCGGTCACGGCCTGTGGGTGGTCCGCCAGGTCTGCGACCTGCTGGAGATCCGCACCGGCCGGCCCGGCACCCACTTCCGTCTTCACCTGTCCCGCGCCTGACCGCGGCTCCGGACACCGTCGGACCGCGCCGCGAAGCCGCCCCACCGCGAGAGCCGTCCGTACGACCGCGTCACCGGCGGTCACCGGGGACGGCGGGCGAGATACACCAGGGCGGGTGGCAGGTTGCGCCATACCGTCCTGCTGAGCAGGACCTCCTCGAACGTCGTACGGAGGTCACGGAGGTGCTCCCGCGCGGGGGGCGCCCATCGTGTCCAGCGGTAGGCGAACTGGGTGAACACCCCGTCGGCGGACAGCGAGCCCGCCACCAGCGGCAGCAACCGCACGCCCCGCACCGGCCGGAACGCGACCCAGGGCAGCCCGCTGACCACCACGTCGGCGGACAGACCGCGCTCGGCCATCAACCGGGGCAGATCGGCCGCGTCGGCGTGCACGACCTCGACCTCGGGGAAGCGGCGGTCAAGGAGCCCGGCGAGGCGCGGGTTGAGCTCGACGGCCAGATGACGGCCCCTGCCACCCAGACGATCCTGGATGACCTGGGTGAACGCCCCGGTGCCCGGCCCCAGCTCCACGACCATCGGTTCTCCGCGCTCGGGGATCGGCACGACCATCTGCGCGGCGAGCCATCGCGAGCTCGGGGCGACCGTGGCCGTCAGCAGCGGGGATCGCAGGAACTCGCGGAGCAGGGAGGTCTCGCCGGAAACGTCGGCGACGTCGGCGACAGGGCTGGTCGGTCTCACCGTGCGTGCTCCAGGGTCGTGGCTTCCCGTTCTCGCCCGCTCATGTTTCCAGCGGCTCGCCCACCGTCGTCACGCGGCCGGGATGAACAGTGGGGGACATCTCCCGACGTCCCCTCCCGGTCGGCGCGCCCCTCTCGATCAGCGCCCCCTCCCGATCGGCGCGCCCTCTGGATCGGCGTCCCGGAATCAGGGGCCCGGCGCGAGTCAGCGCATCAGGTCGGGCCTGTTGGTGATGATGCCGTCCACCCCGTAGGAGATCATGCGGCGCATGACCCCCGGGTCGTCCACGGTCCAGGTCAGGACCTCCATGCGGTGGCGGTGGACACTCCGGACGTACTCCGGGGTGAGACCGCCGTACGGCGGGTTGATCTGGCTGGCGAATCTCGCCAGTTCCGGGAGCTCGGCGGTCGTCGGCGTGCCGATCAGGCCGATCGGGATCCTGGGCATGATCCGGTGGAACGTGCGCATCGAGCCCCAGTCGAACGACTGCACGACGAGCCTGCCGGGCGTCAGCCACGAGGGGTGACGCCGCAGCTCGTCGGCGACGCGGGCCTCGACGCCCGGGTAGAGCCGCGGCGCCTTGACCTCCAGCAGCAGGCCGATCCCGCGCCCGTCCATCGCGCGCAGCGTCTCTCCGAGCGTGGGCACCGGTTCGCCCTCGTACTTCGAGGCGAACCACGAGCCCGCGTCCAGCCTGCGGATCTCCGCGAGCGTGAGGTCGCCGACCCTCCAGGGGGCCCGGCCGGGGAAGACCCTCTCGACGTCGGTGGTACGGGTCAGCGTCGTGTCGTGCATCAGGACCAGCTCGTGGTCCTTCGTCTCCTGGACGTCGAGCTCGAACATGTCGGCGCGTTGCGCGTCCGCCAGCTCGAAGGCGGCGACGGTGTTCTCCGGCGCGTACGCGGACGCCCCGCGGTGGGCGACGCCGATGGGCGCCGCGGACGCCCCGCGGTGGGCGACGCCGATGGGCGCCGCGGGCGCCGCGGCGGCGGCCGGGAAGACGACTGCCGCCAGAATCGTCAGCGTGGTCGTGACAGTGAGGCCAAGCCTTCGGAACATGGGTCTCCTCGGTGCGAAGAGCGTCCTACGATCCGAACTTGACAGCGTCACATGACATCGAGTTGATGAAGGAGTGGCTCACCGATGCCGGGGAGATGAGCAGTCGGCCCGGCTCGGGCACCGCGTTCCTCATGTCGCGGCGGGGAAGTCACGTCCGGTGGCGCGGGCCGTGAGAACGCGAGGCCGGAATCGCGCCCGCCCCCGGCCCGCGACGGGGCCGGGGGCGGGATTCTCCTCGTCAAGGGGTTCTCCCTGCCGGAGGATTTCCTGGTCAGGGGTTCGGCGGACGCCACATCGGGAACATCGGCGGGCCGCCGGGCATGAACATCGGGCCGCCGAGGTCCCGGTAGCCGTGGCGCAGATAGAGCTTGCGGCTGCGGGTGCTGCTGGCCTCCAGATACGCCGACGTCCCCGCCTCGTCGAGCCCGCGGTGGTGCTCCTCAAGCAGCCGGGTCCCCGTTTTCCGCCCCTGCCATCCGGGGAGCACGGCGAGGAACGACAGGTAGTGGTGCGGGTCGTGGGGGTGGCGCTTCTCCATCTCCTCGCCCATCTGCCCGATGCGCTCCGCGTGGGGACCGGCGAACGCCTCCACGCGGGCGTCCCGGTCGGGAATCTCGGGAAGCGGCTCGACGCCCTTGTGGAACCACACGGCCACGGCGGACATGTCGGCCGTCGCGTAGACCTCGCCGTGGATGAGGGCGCTCTCAGTGATCATGGAGAAGAAGTGGGGCATCACCCGGCGGCGGTCGTCGTCCGGCGGGATCATCCAGGCCGAGATCTCCTGCTCGTGGAAGGAGGTGGCGATGATCGCGCCGATGGTCTCGGCGGCTCCGGGGGCGTTCTGGATGCGAATGATCTCGGTCATTCGTTCCCTCCCACGGCCGCCTGGGCGCCCAGCCCGATGTTGGCGTACACCTTCGGCCGGTTGGCCCGTAGGGCGAGTCCCCACATGACGCCGAAGCCCGCGGCGACGAAGTAGACGGCGGGCATGATCCAGCGAAGCGGGGAGTCGGGGGCCACGCCGAGCACGATGTCGAAGTTGGCCATGACGAGCACGATGACGACGACCAGCAGGACCGAGGAGATGCCCGGGGCGATCCGGGTCCGCCAAGCGTTCTCCTCGTGGGGGTTCTTGCCGAAGAAGACCAGCACGGAGAGCGAGGTGGCCGCCAGCATCAGGAGCAGTCCCAGGCCGCCGAACGATCCGACGGTGAAGAACAGCTGGACGACCGGGTCCAGGCCGAAGAACGCGTATATGACGATCGTGACCAGCCCGATGACGCTCTGCGCCACCGAGCCGTTGACCGGGGCGCCGGTCCGGGGGGAGGTGCGGCCGAAGACCGCGGGAAGGACCCTTTCCCTGCCGAGGGCGAAGACGTAGCGGGAGATCGTGTTGTGGAAGGCGATCAGCGCGGCGAAGAGGCTCGTCACGAAGAGGAGGGAGCCGATGGTGGCGATGGTCGCCCCCAGATACTGCCCGGCCAGGTTGAAGAGCAGGGTCGGGCCCTGCTCCCGCGAGGTCGCGACGATCTTGTCCGAGCCGATCGGCACGGTCATCGCCCAGGACGACAGGGCGTAGAGCCCGGAGATGACGGCGAGCGCGACGTAGGTCGCGATCGGCACCGTGCGCCTCGGGTCCTTGGTCTCCTCGGAGAACACCACCGACGACTCGAAGCCCGCGAAGGACGCGATGCAGATCGCGATCACCGCGCCCAGCCCGGGGCCGAAGAGGTTCGCCGGGGCGAAGACGTCGAGGCTGTAACCCGAGGTCGCCGGGTTGATCAGGTCGGCGATGTCGAACACGACCACGACGGCTATCTCCGTCAGCAGCAGGACCGACAGGACCTTCCCGTTCACGTCGACCCGCATGAGGCCGAGCACCCCGGTCAGCAGCCAGGCGACCAGCCCGATGACCCACCAGGGCGGGGAGCTGCCGAACCAGTCGGCGATCAGCGGCTCGCCCGCCGAACCGATCATGCCGTACAGACCCACCTGGAGCGCGTTGTAGGCGAGCAACGCGACCCACGCGGTCGCCACACCCACCGGCCGGCCGAGCCCTTTCGCGGTGTACGCGTAGAACGCCCCGGCGTTAACGACGTGTCGGGCCATCGTCACGTACCCGACGGCGAACAGGCCCAGGATGGCTCCGAGCAGGATGAAGGCCAGCGGCACGCCGGTCACGCCGGTCGCGGCGTAGGCGGCGGTCACCGAGCCCCCGATGACGGTCAGCGGTGCCGCCGCCGAGATGACGAAGAACACCACCGACGGCACACCTAGGCGGTCCTGGGCGAGCGCCGCGGAGACGGCGCTGGCCCTTCGTTCTGTCACGGGCATTGGGGGGTCCTTGAAGTGAGGGGGGCGGGTTCACCGGCGGCTGATGACGGAGTCACCTACGGCAGCCTCGGTCTGGGCGATCAGTTCCTGGAGCGGCGCCGGAAGGGTGGCGATCGCGTCGGAGAGATACCTCGGGTTCTGCTCCCACAGGACGAGCTGGTTGCCACCGGTCGCGACGAGCAGCCCCAGCAGGACGCGGTCCTGGACGTTGAGCGGCTCACGGCGCTGGATGGCCAGGTTGACGCGTCCGGCGGGCCACGCCGCGACGTTCACGTCGACCGGCACCCGCCTCCGCGACGGGCGTCTGCCGGGCGGGCGCAGCAGGCCGTCGGCGGTCATCCGGGCCGCCACGTCGGCGAGTGCCGTACGGGCGAGAAAATGCAGCCAGGTCCGGAAGCGATGCGAGGGTTCGGTGACGATGTGGTCCAGGGCCGTCCGGGTGAGCGCGTCCGCGGGCGGCGCCGCGTCGAGGGCGACGAGCCGTATCTGTCCCGCCGCCAATCCCACGGTTATCCGCCCGGTGAGCATCAGTTCCCCCAGGACGGCGGCGGCCAGCCCCAGACCGGTCAGGCGGGCGTGAAGCCTCATCCGGCCGGTCGCGTTGTCATGCATGACAAAGAACAGGTCGTTGGCCAATCGGGTTCCTGAAAGATCAACTCCAACCACGAACGGCGATCGTATAGCTAAATCATTAAATTTGTCATTACGCGAACAAAGTTCTGGCGTCAGGCATGGATCGGCCATACGAAAATCGAAGAAACGGACAGATAGCCAACGACCTGGAGCTATGCCGAGAGGCTTCTCGAAAACTCTGACGAATCCAAGAATTTACATATTTTTGGCCAGCGGCGGGCGAGCGCCGGGAAGCGGCCCGAGGAGGATCTTCAGAGTTGGAACAACCCCGGTCAGGCGACCTTCCAAAGCGCGGACCCGTGAATCCCCGTGAATCTCCACGGGACTTTAATACGGGCATTTTTGGCAGTTTGGGACTGGCATAATACCGCGACGACTTCCCCCTTCCCCACCGGAGTGGTAGCGGAAGGGGGAAGGCCTCGTCGTTTCAGACGGCCCGGACGGGCCGGCGGAGCATGGTCCGCGTCCTCTCCGGATCGGTCTCCCGCACATCGGGCAGATAGATCTCGCGGTGCGGGCCGTCGGTGAAGGTGACGAGCCCCGTGTCTCGCATCCGCGCGTCCAGCCGGGCGAGGGTCCTGGGCTCCTCCGCGTACGGCCCGCGACGCAGGCCCTCGGTGAAGGTGACGAGCCGCACGCGGGCGGGACCGAACTCGACCGCCTCGGGATCGCCCGCGGCCGAGTACCGGTTCATTCCAGGTCCTCCAGTTTGATCATCAGATGTGTCACCAGCCGGTCCTGTGGCGTGGTGGCGGGGTTGGAGACGTAGACCTCGCGCAGCGGGCCGCGGGGCGTGTGCCCGCGCTCGCCCACCCAGGCGAGCAGCGCGTGCGTCGTGAGAGGGATCTGGTCGTACGCCCCGACGTGGGTCGCCGACGCGTACGGGCCACCCGGCAGGACGTCCGGAGAGGTCCCCGGGACGTCCTCGGACGTCTCCAGCGCGACGGCCACGGCCACCTCGTCCGCCATGTCGAGGGGGAACAGGCCGACCAGCAGCCCGTCCGGCGCGCCCGCCGCCGCGAGCAGCCGGGCCACGCACGCCGAGGTGACGAGGCCGATCCGCTCCTGCGGCGCGGTGTCCCGCACGACGGCCACCCTCCGGGCGGGCTCGCGGACGACGGTCACCTCCGGCCGGGGCAGGCCACCGGACAGGATGCGTTCGAGCGTGGCGAAATTGCGCTCGCGGCGCGCCAGGTCGGCCTCCATGCGGTCGCGTACGCCGCCGAGCACGCCCTCCTCGCCGGACAACACCCGCCCGATCGAGGGAAGGGGCACGTCGAGGGAGCGCAGCAGGCCGATCAGCATCGCGGCGCGTGCCTGGTCGGGCCGGTAGTAGCGGTAGCCGGTGTCCGGATCGACGTGGGCCGGGGTCAGCAGGCCCAGCTCGTCGTAGTGGCGCAGCTGCTTGACGCTGAGCCGGCACAGCCGTGCGAACCGCCCGATCGGCAGGTGTCCCTCGTTCACGTCATCAGCATGGACGATCCCGCGGCGGGAGAGTCCGTCCAGGCCGTCGCCGTCGCGTGACAGCGGGCGTGGCCGGGACCCGCGTCACGGGTCCCGGCCACGCCGGAGCTCTTCCTCGATCGGGCCGTCGTCACCTCACGGTCAGCGGCGGCACCGGCTGTCTCGTACGGCTTCGGAGATCGTCAGTTCGAAGACTTTCAGGGTAGAGACTTTCAGGGTGGAGACCGTCAGGTTGGAGACCGTCAGCAGCCCCGGGCGGCGAAGGCCAGGAACTGGGTGACCTCGTTGCTGTCGAAGTTGTCGTCGGAGCCGACCACCAGCGTGCACTCGCCGTTGCGCAGGCGCGGCCCCCAGGCGAGGCTCTCCAAGTTCTGCGCCGGCGTCCGCACCGTGCTGAGATCCGAGACGAGCCGCTTGGTGACCGGGCGGTATGGGCGGGCGGCGGACAGGCTGTCGCGGGCCAGCACGTTCGTGGCACCGCGCAGGTCGATCTCGTACAGCTTGGCCCTGTAGTTGACGCCCTCGATCCAGGAGCGCTCAAGGGCGAGGTAGCGGTTGTCGTCGATCGCCAGGATCTCCGAGACCCCGCTGTCGGACTTGCCGTTCGCCGGGATCGGCGCCGCCGGGAGCTTGTCGATCGGGTAGGCGTACTGCCCGCGCGGCCGGCCGTCGCGATCCCACACGGTGATGCGGGCCGTGGCGCCCTGGTCGACGGTCGGCGGCGCGCCGTCCTCGTACCTCGGGCCCTCCGTGACGGCCGCGATGGTCCGCTCCGTGGAGGTCAGCCCCTCGAACCCGAAGTTGCGCCGGGGGCCGTTGGTGGTGGCGGTCATCTTCAGGTTGCGGGGGATCGCCAGCTCGCCGAGATAGCGGCCCTCGGTGCCGCTCCAGCGGACGGACAGGTCGGACACCGGGATGTTGGGATTCGCCGTGTCGGGCCGGTCGCCCTCGTTGGCCCACAGCAGCCTGCGGCTCCACCGGTCGTAGCGGATCGTCTCGGGATCGGCGGACCTGGGCCGTCCGTAGGCCGGGTAGGAGCTCCCGCCGGGACGCCGCAGGGTGGTGACGCCGGTGAGGTTCACCCCGGTGAACGCTCCGGTGGCCGGGTTGATGTCGAGGCGGCCGGTGTAGAAGCGGGCCGGGTTGTATCGCCACCGGTCGTCGGAGATGAAGTACCAGGTGCCGGTGCGCGGGTCACGGTCGATACCGGAGAGGCCGCCGACGGTGGTTCCCCGGAATCGCATCTTGTGCGGCAGGCGCTGCTCGCCGAGGAAGCGGGTGATCCGGAGCCCCTGCGGCGGAGCCGCGACCGCCGCCGAGGACTGTGCGGCCCCCGCCGAGGGCTGCGCGACCGCCGTCGACGCCTGCGCCCCGGCGGCCCCGAGGCTGACCGCCGTCGCGAGCGCGGCCGCTAGTGCCGTGATTCTTCGCGAATTGGTCATATGATTCTCCTCTTCCCAGAAATGATCCCGAAAGAACTGGCTGGAATATGAGACCGCGGATTGCGGAAAATTTCCACGAGAATCAACACTTCAATGCCCATTGGCCGCTCATTGACAGGGCGGAACAAGCCATTTGTCACGCATTTTCCGTCACTACGTCGACAACCGGGGCAAGGCGCTTCAAAGCATGCGGGCACGGACGCCGAGGACGGCACCGTACGAGCAGCTCGCGCCCCGGATTCCCGTACGCGTACGCATCCGGGAATCCGAGAGCGTCCGCGACGCCGCGCCCCGGGCGGATCCGGACGGACGGCATGCGTCATCACGACAACAACGCGTGTCATTTCCTGGAAACGTGAATCACACCGGATTGGATGGCGATCCGCCTTTCATGACACGAAAAAGTCATCGTGCCGCGCGAAAGCCGATTCCGGGGTTTATCTCTCGATCGCGGTAACGCGTACGCGAATGCAATGCGCCGAGGGTCGGGCTGTCCCGTTGGTGCTCTTGTCCTGGTTCGCGAGCGTAAGGGGGCAGGGCGTGATCGGGTGGCGGTCGGCCGGATAGCCAGCCGGTGGGTCGGGGGCCGGCTGAGGCCCGAATCGCCGAGTCACCGAGCCGCCGAGCCGGTGGGTGAGTCGGCGATCACGGGGATCGTACATCCGCTCCGGAGTGGCCTCCGGCGTGAGGGGTACGCTCGATGGGACGCCGACAACTCCGCCGGGTCTACTCCATATGGACATCTGGACGGCGAAACATGGCGGATACCGAGCCCACGTGCGAGCTGCACCTGCGGATCGTCGGGCAGCCCCATGACCTGATGCTGCGCCTGCACGGACACGAACCCACCGAGGACGAGGTCGCGGGCTGGATGCGGGACGGGGCGGTGATCAGGCTCAAGGTCACCGAAACGGCCGGACGGACACCTCACACCATGCTGGTGAATTTCAGCAGCGTGGTTTTTGCCTGGCTCTGTCCCTACCAGTCCGGCAGAGGGGTGAATCTATGAAATCAAGGGAGGCCCGAAGACGGGTGCGCGCCGGATCCGGTGACCCGTGAAGGTGACCCCGCCGAACGTCGCTCCCGACGCGGCCGCGGCCGCGGCTCCGCTCGACGTGACTCCGGACGCGGCTCCGGACGCGACCCCGAAGGTGCCCCCGCTGAAGGTGGCCCTGCTGGGACCGGTCGCCTGGCGTACGCCGCCGCGCCACTACGGGCCGTGGGAGCAGGTCACCAGCCTGCTCGCCGAGGGGCTGGCCGCCAGGGGCGTCGACGTGACGCTCTTCGCCACCCTCGACTCGATCACCTCGGGGACGCTCGACGGGGTCTGCCCCACCGGCTACGCCGAGGATCCGTCCCTCGACGGGCGGGTCTGGGAGGCGATGCACGTCGCGCACGCGCTGGGGCGTTCCGCCGAGTTCGACCTCGTCCACAGCCACCTCGACTGGCTGCCCCTGGCCTTCGCGGGTCACTGCCGCGCTCCGCTGCTCACCACGGTTCACGGGTTCTCCGGGGCGGGGATCCTGCCCGCCTACGCCCGTGCCCGGTCCGCCTACGTCTCCATCTCCGACGCCGACCGCTCCCCCGAGCTCGACTACGTCGCCACGGTCCATCACGGCATCGACCTCGGCCTCCTGCCCTTCGACCCCCGTGGCGGCCGTGGGCTGGTCGTCTTCGGCCGGGTCCATCCCGACAAGGGGACGCACACGGCGATCGAGATCGCGCGGCGGGCCGGGCTGCCGCTGACCATCTGCGGAATCGTCCAGGACCGGCGGTATTTCGAGGAGCGGGTCGCCCCGCACGTCGACGGCGAGCGGGTCGTGTTTCTCGGCTCGGTCGGGCCCGAGCGGCGTGCCGAGATCCTCGGCGGAAGCGCGGCCCTGCTGCACCCCATCGCGTTCGACGAGCCCTTCGGCCTGTCGGTGGTCGAGTCGATGGCCTGCGGCACCCCCGTCGTCGCCTACCGGCGCGGGTCGATGCCGGAGGTCGTGGATCCGGGCGTGACGGGCTTTCTGGTGGACACCGTCGAGGAGGCGGTCTCCGCGGTTTCGCGCGTCGGCGCGATCGACCGGGCGGGTTGCCGCGACCAGGCCGAACGCAGATTCGGCGTGGACAGAATGGTGACCAACTATTTACGCATCTACGGCGACATAGTGGACCGAGTGTAATCGCCTGATACTGTCAGGGTGACGTAGCCCCCGCGATCCTTGCGGGGTCGCGGCAGCCGGGCCCCGATGAGGACGGCCCCCGGCGCCAGGCTTCGGCTCCATCCGTCACCGCGCTGACCGATGGGCGTCTTCACCGAGTAAGGCCCGCATCCGTGATCCGGAGCGGCCGATGACCGGAAGGCATGGCATTGGCCTGTACATATGGATTTCTCAGCACCCATCCGCCCACGCAGTGCGGGCTGGCGACCTTCAACTCCGCCCTGGCCGCCCACCTCACCGGGGGCGGTACCCGCGGCGGGATCGTCCGCGTCACCACGGACGCCGACGACGAACGCCCCGTGCCCGGGGTCGTGCACACCTGGGCACCCGGCGGGCACGAGAGCTGGAAGGCGGCGACCTCCGCCCTGGAGCGGTTCGACGTCGCGGTGGTCCAGCACGAGTACGGCATCTACCCCGGCACGGACGGCCAGGACGTCCTGCCGCTGCTGCGGCATCTCACCGTGCCCAGCATCGTGGTCCTGCACACCGTGCTGACCCGGCCGACCCCCCGGCAGCGACAACTGCTCGAACAGATCGCGGACGCCGCCGGCGCGGTGGTCACCATGACCGGAACCGCCCGCGACCGGCTGCTCACCGGCTATCACGTCACCTCGGACAAGGTGTCCGTCATCCCGCACGGGGCCGCCGACCACATGCGCGTCCCGGCCCGGCGCCACCCGCGGCCGCACCTGCTCACCTGGGGGCTGATCGGCCCCGGCAAGGGCATCGAGTGGGCGTTGCAGGCGCTCGCCCTGCTGGAGGACCTGTCTCCCTCGCCCACCTACACGATCGCGGGCAAGACCCACCCCAAGGTGCTCGAGCAGCACGGGGAGGCCTACCGCACCCGGTTGCAGCGGATGGGCGTGCGGCTCGGCGTGTCCGCCTCCGTGCGGTACGACCCGGTCTACCGTGACCAGGCCTCGCTGATCCGGCTGATCCGCTCGGCCGACGTGGTCGTGCTGCCGTACGACTCGCACGAGCAGGTCACCTCCGGTGTGCTGATCGAGGCGGTGGCCGCCGGAGTACCGGTCGTCGCCACGTCCTTCCCGCACGCCGTGGAACTGCTCACCGGCGGGCCCGGCCTGCTCGTACCCCACGAGGATCCCGCGGCGCTCGCCGCGGCCGTACGCCGGATCCTCACAGAGCCCGGCCTGGCCGAGGACCTCAGGAACCGTACCCACGCCCTGGTCCCGACCCTGCTGTGGCCCGCCGTGGCGGCGCGCTACGAGGAGCTCGCCCGGGGTCTCCTCTCCGGACGCCCGGCAGCCGTGGCGGCGGCCCTGTCGTGACCTCCGCAGCCCCCATGCCCCCCGCGGTCTCCCTCGCCATGCCCGGCTTCAGGCACCTGGCACGGCTGAGCGACGACACCGGCCTGTTCGAGCACGCCAGGCACGCCGTCGTCCGCCGCCAGCACGGCTACTGCACCGACGACGTCGCCCGCGGGCTCGTCGTCACCAGCCGCGAACCGGCGCCGTCCCCCCAGGTACGGCGGCTCGCGGAGTGCTATCTGGCCTTCCTCACGCACGCGCAGGACGGCTCCGGCGCGTTCCACAACCGGCTCTCCCACGACCGGCGCTGGACCGACGAGCCCGGCCTCGGCGACTGGTGGGGGCGGGCGCTGTGGGGCCTGGGCACCGCGGCCGCCCGCAACCCCGCTCCGTGGATCCGCGACGAGGCCCTGATCTCCTTCACCGTCGGAGCCACCGGGCGGTCCCCGCATCCGCGCGCCATGGCGTTCGCCGGGCTCGGCGCGGCGGAGGTCCTGCGCGTCCTGCCGGGCAACGCCCCTGCCGCGGCCCTGCTCGCGGACGCCGCCCTCGCGGTCGGCGTCCCCCCGGCCGATCCCGGCTGGCCGTGGCCGCAGCCTGAGCTGACGTACGCCAACGCCGCCCTCGCCGAGGTGCTCATCGCGGCGGGTCACCTCGGCGGCGACGGCTCGATGCTCGCCGACGGCCTGCGGATGCTGGCCTGGCTCCGCGACATCCAGACCAGGGACGGGCGGCTGTCGGTCGTACCCGTCGCCGGCTGGCGGCGGCACGGGCCGCGGGACCGCTACGACCAGCAGCCGATCGAGGTCGCCGCGCTCGCCGACGCCTGCGCCACGGCGGGTGCCGTCACCGGCGACCCCGCCTGGCAGGCGGACGTGTGGCGGGCGTCGGCGTGGTTCCAGGGCGCCAACGACCGGGGGACGGCGATGTGGGACATCGCGACCGGAGGGGGCTACGACGGCCTGACCCTGTACGGGCCCAACCTGAACCAGGGCGCGGAGTCGACCATCGCGCTGATCTCCACCCTGCAGCACGCCGAGCGCCTGGCGAGCGAACGGAGTGAGGCCCTCTGAGGGCATCCCGCCCTGGTCACGAGACCGGTGGGGATGATGTCATGGGTCTCATGACGGGATATGGCGCGACCCCCACCAGGCGTCGCGTCCCGGCCACGCTTCCCGAAGGCCCCCGCGACCCGGCCGGGCCTCCGGGCCCTCGCGTCCCGGCCGCGCCTCCCGGAGCAACCCGCGTCCCGGTCGCGCTTCCCGGAGCGACCCGCGTCCCGGCCGGGCCTCTCGAAGGCCTTCGCGATCCGGCCGCGCCTCCCGGAGATACCCGCGTTTCGGCCGGGCCTCTCGGAGGCCCCCGCGACCCGGTCGCGAGGCCGGCGGACGAGGTGCCATGACCATCCGGGACCTGGCCACCCGGCTCGACCAGACCCTCGCCCCCGACCCGCGAAGAGTGATCATCAAGCTGTTCGTGCCCGGCGAGGACGCCGTCCTGGTGCGCAGCCGGGCCACCGCCCTGATCGACCGCATCGCGCTTCTCGGCCACGACGAGACCGCCGCGCTGCTGGAGGAGACACTGCGGGGGTTCGGCGACCGGCACCGCGACCTCGCGGCGACCTTCCTGCACCACTACGACCTGGTCCGCTACCGGGTCCCGAGCCATCTCGACCTGCGACCGGCGGTCCGCCTCCTGGTCGGCGCCTACTTCAGCCACGAGTACGCCGTGGAGGGCGCCGCGCTGTGCAACCCCTCGATGGTCGCCCACCCCGACCAGTCCGGTCTGGAGCCGGGACGGCTGCGCGTGGTGATCAGCACGCGGCAGATCGGCGAGGGCCACCTGTCGTCCATCGGCTTCGCCACGGCGGTGCTCGGCCCCGGCGACGGGCTCGTCGTCGCCGACCGCTCGGGGCCGCTGACCGCCGGGCCCCGGCACGGCGTCCCCCACCGGCGCGACCTGCTCGCCGCCGCGCTCGCCGACGAGGACCGGGACAACGAGGTCTCCGCCACCGTGCTGGGCTCGCTGCCGGAGCTCTTCGACGACGACGACTTCGAGCGGGCGGTCGCCCGGCTCCCCGCCGACCTGCTCGCCCGCACCACCACGCACGGCACCGTGGAGGAACTGCGCCGGGCGACCGCCTCCGACTACGCCGTGACCTTCCCCGCCGACGTCCCCATCGAGCGGCGGGTGCTCTGGCCCGCCACCGCGGCCGAGAGCAACGGGATGGAGGACGCCCGTTTCGTGAGGATCGTCGGTGAGGACGGCACGCCTTCGTACCGCGCCACCTACACCGCCTACGACGGGCGGCACATCCGGTCGTGCATGCTCGCCAGCGACGACCTGCGCACCTTCGAGTTCACCCCGCTGCGCGGGCCCGCCGCCGCCAACAAGGGGATGGCGCTGTTCCCGCGTCCGGTGGGCGGGCGTCATCTGGCGCTGTGCCGCTCCGACGGCGAGACCATCGGCCTGACCTCCCTCGACGAGGACAACAGGTGGCGACGCCCGGTGCCGCTCCACACCCCCCGCAGCGGCTGGGAACTGGTCCAGGCGGGCAACTGCGGATCCCCCCTGGAGACCGGGTCCGGCTGGCTCGTCCTGACGCACGGCGTCGGCCCGATGCGCCGCTACGCCATCGGCGCGCTGCTGCTCGACCTGGACGAGCCGCACCGCGTCATCGCCGAGCTGCCGGGCACGCTCCTCACCCCCGGCGACACCGAGCGCGAGGGGTACGTCCCCAACGTCGTGTACTCCTGCGGCGGCCTGCTGCACGCGGACGCCCTCTGGCTGCCGTACGGGGCGAGCGACGCCCGGATCGGGTTCGCCCGCGTGTCCCTCGCCACCCTCCTGGGGGCGATGCGATCGCCCCCAGGAGCCGGGTGAGCCGGGTGAGCCCGCGCCGGCCGACCTCCTGACCTCCTGGCCGGGCCGCCGGGCCGCCGGGCCGCCGGGCCGCCGGGCCGCCGGGAGAGGGTGACGCCGCGACTCCGTACGAGCTCCTCCGGCACCGACCATTGACAAAATATAATTTTACGTACAAGGTTGATTTTGCGATGAGAGACGTCCTGTACCTGGAGCAGATCGAGCAGGCCGAGGCACTGCTCAAGCCGCAGCGCATCGAGGTGCTGCGGCAACTCGCCGAGCCGCGCTCGTGCACCGAAGTGGCGGCCCTGCTCGGCCAGACCCCGCAGAGGGTCTACTACCACGTCAAACGCCTGGTGGAGGCCGGCCTGGTGACCCAGGTGACCGAGCGCAGGGTGCGCGGCATCCACGAGGGCGTCTACCAGGCGAGCGCCCGTTCCTACTGGCTCTCGCCCCGCCTCGTCGGCCGGATCGGCCTGCGCGCCACCCAGGACGAGCTGGGCCTGGGCTACCTGCTGGACCTCATGGAGGAGGTCCAGGCCGACATCGGCGCGCTCGACAGGACCGCGCCGGAGCTGCCGTCCATCGGCGTGTCCGGCGAGATCCGCATGCTCCCCGAGCGGCGCCAGGAGTTCCTGAACGACCTCCAGACGGCACTGCAAGACCTTTTCACCCGTTACGGCGGCGCCGAAGGGGACGCCTTCAAGCTCGCCGTCGCCTGCTACCCCAAGGGAGAACCCCGTGAGTGAGCCGATGAAGCTGCACGCGCGCGTGGCCGCACCGCTCAAGGCGGTGCACCACGCCCTGACCGACCCGGGCGAGCTGCGAATCTGGCTGGCCGAGCACGCCGAGGTCGAGCTGCCGCACCGGTACGACTTCTGGGGGCGCCACACCCCCGAGGGCGAGGCGCCCCACCAGCGCCCTCTGCACGTCGACGACCACACGCTGCGCTTCTCATGGCTGCTCGGCGGCCAGGAGACGACCGTCGAGATCGGCCTGGAGGAGGAGAGCGCGGAGTCGACCATCGTGTCGCTGACGCAGACCCACTTCGACCAGGAGTCCGCGATGACCGACAGCGGCGTCCTGGGGACGCTGCAGACGTTCTGGTGTCTGTCGATCGCGAACCTGGTCGACCACCTGGAGGGCCGCGAGCTCACGCCGAAGGCCGACTTCACCTCCCCGATCATGCGGGAGGGGCTCGTCATCGGCGGCTCGCCGGAGGCGGTGTTCGACTCGCTCGTCAACCCCGAGAAGTTCAGCCGGTGGTTCGGCTACAAGATCGACATCGAGCCGTACGTCGGCGGGCGGTTCGCGATGGGCGGCTTCGAGGTCAACGAGACGCCCGCGAAGGTCGTCGAGCTGGAGCCCGGCCGCAAGCTCTCCCTGGAGTGGCCGGGCCTCGGCTTCTCCAGCTGGGAGCTGGAAGGCTCGGGCGGCGCGACGCGGCTCACCTTCGTGGAGAGCGGCTTCAACGAGGAGAACCCCCCGTACGCCGGGTGGATGGGCTGGCTCAGCGGCATCGCCGAGCTGCGCCGCTTCCACGAGCTGAGCGACTGGCGCCCGATCTGGCTCGACCCGTCCCAGCCCGCCTCGCCGGAGGAGACGCCGGCGAGCGGCTGACGACGCGGGGCGGGGTGGGCTGGGACGGGGATGCGGGCCCCTGGAGATCTGGAGATCTAGCTGACGCAGAACTCGTTCTCCTCGGGGTCGCGCATCGTCACCCCGTAGTAGTCGTCACTGCCCTCGATCGTCAGCACCCGTACCACCGTGGCACCCAGCGCCGTCAGCCGGGCGACCTCGGCGTCGACCCGCTCCCTGCGGACCGCCACGGGCGCGGTGCGGTCCTCGTTGGCGCGCAGGTCGAGGTGGAGGCGGTTCTTGACCACCTTGCCCTCGGGCACCTTCTGGAACCACAGCCGGGGGCCGACGCCGTCGGGGTCGACGGCGGAGTCGTAGCCGTCGAAGAGATCCTCCTCGGGCAGCCCGGCGTCGCGCCAGTAGTCGCTCCAGCTCTCGAACCCCTCGGGAGGCTCCTCCAGCCTGTAGTGCAGCGCCTCCGCCCAGAACCGTGCCAGCCTGTCGGGGTCGGCACAGTCGATGGTCACCTGAATCCTGATCGCCATGATCGCCTCCATACCGGCACCTCACCGGCACGTCACCGGCGCCGACGATCCTGCACCACCCGTACGACATTTCCCGGAGGGCGCGGGCCTCACCAGCACATGACGGCCGCCTGGCCGGGCCCCCAGCAGGAGTGGACGCGCGCGCGAAGGACGTAGCGGCGGTCCCTGAGCAGGTGGAAGCGGAGGGACGCGTTGCGCGGGCGCCCTCCGTCGTCGTCACCCGCCAGGTAGCGCAGGTCGTCGCCGACCTCCTCGAACAGCACCAGCACCGTGTCGCACTCTCCGAAGACACCGACGGTGTAGTCACGGGTCGCGCGGGGGGCGATCACGAAGTCGCGCTGCTCCCCCGGCTCGGTGCCGAGCGGGGCGGAGCGGAACGGCCGCAACTCGGGCGGCGGCTCGGTGCCCGGGGGCGGGTACCAGCGGCGGGCGAACGCGGCGTCCCGTTCGGAGACGGTGCCCGGCGGCACGACCCCCGCCCGGTAGCACGAGGGCTCCAGGATGAGCCCCGGGCCGAACCGATATCCCATGACGGACAGCGGATCCCATACGGGGCCGTTCACCTCGCTCTCGTCGAGCCTGCGGATGACGTTGTGGAACGTCCGCGATCTCGACCAGAGGTTCGGCGGTCCCGCGAAGTCCTCGTAGACGGCCTCCTCGTCCCAGAGGATGTCCGAGTACGGGCTCTGGTGCTCGTGGACCATGCCGATGACATGGCCGATCTGGTGCAGCACGGTGCCCCGGCCGTGCGCCCCGGTGAGATCCCAGCCGAAGTTCACCGTGCGGGAGGCGGTTCCGACGCGGAGCGCGTCGCGTCCCACTGCCGACCACGACCCGGCGTCCCGGCGGAAGCCGATCCGTACCTCCGCCTCGGTACGGTCGGCGACCTCGGCGAACTCCAGCCCGATGCCGAGGTCCTTCCACTCCTGGAAACCCCGGCGCACGGCGTCACGCTGCCCACCGTCACACCACCCGCCGTCGCCATGCCCACCGTCGCACCGCTCGCCGTCGCACTGCTCGCCGTCGCGCCGCTCGCCCAGGAAGCAGTAGTGCAGGACCGTACCGTTCAGCCACGCCCGCCGCCCCGAGAGCAGGGCCGCGCGTCGCCTCCCCTCAAGGCCGTCCGGCGGCGCGTGGGTGGGATACGGCGGAAGCGAGCACTGCCGGACACGCTCGCCGTCGTCCGCCCTCATCGAGATTCCCGCAGCCGGGAGGCCCCCGCCTTCGGGCATCGTGGGGAGATCAAGGAAACCGTGTCCACATGCCACGACACTGGAGATGGAATCCCGGACGCGCATGAGTAGGGGCTACTCAATTCCACGTGTATCACGGACGGGCGGCCCGGCTCATACCGCTGTGAGAAACCCACGGTCCCCCTGGCCGTTCACGGCCAGGACTGAGGAACTCGATCTCGTACGGCGAAACCTGGCGGCCGGCCGCCGGGGCGTCGTCGTGACCGGCGCGGCGGGGAGCGGCAGAAGCCGCCTGGCCGCCGAGGCCGTCCCCGAGGCTGTGACCGGGCCGGCCCGCGCGCGGGTCGCGGGAACGCCGGACACCCGGGACATCCCGCTCGCCGCCTTCGCCCACCTCCTTTCCCGCGCACCGCGCCTCGCGGAGCTTTCCGCCTCCCAGAGGCCCGCGCCGTACCTCACGAAATCGTCCCCGCACCTCGCGGGGCTTCTCTGCCCGCCGGACCCCGCCGAGGCGCTGGACGGTCTACGCGTGCTCGTCGTGGACGACGCCCACCTCCTCGACGACTCCTCGGCCGCGCTCGTCCTGCGCCTGGCGCTCAGGGGGCGTACCCGCCTGCTCGTCACGGTCAGGGAGGGCGAGCCCGTGCCGGAGGACGTCTCCAGGCTCTGGGAGGAGGGCCTTCTGCCGCGCATGGCGCTGGCCCCCTTGACGGAGGACGAGTGCGGCGAGCTTCTGTCCGGGGCGGTGGGCGGCTACGTCGACACCCTCACCGTCCGGCGCCTGCACCGGGCCAGCCGCGGCGACCTGCGGCTCCTGCGCGAGCTGGTCGTCGCCGTCCACGCCGGAGGGGACCTGAGCCACGTGTCGGGCACGTGGACCTGGCGGGGCACTCCCCCGATGACCGCGCGCGTCAGGGAGCTGGTGGAGGACACGATCCGCGACGTCGACGGGGAGGAACGGGAGGCGCTGGAGCTCATCGCGTCCGGCAGGTCCCTGAAGCTCGTGACGTCCATCGACCCGTCCGAGCTCGTCGCCTCCGGCGCGCCCTCCGAGTTCGTCGCGTCCGGCGAACCCCGGAGACTCACCGCGTCCGGCAGGCCGTTGGAGCTCGTCGCGTCCGGTGAGCCGCGGGAGGCGGGCGCGCCGGGCGCCGGGACGGCCTTCGCCGTCCTCGAACGCCTGCGGAGGAAGGGGCTGGTCACCGTGGACGACCGGTTGTCGATCCGGCTCGTCCACCCGCTGCACGGCCCGGTGCTCCGGGCCGCCGCGGCGCGCCCGGGGGCGGGCGGGGCGTCCGGCGCGCGGCGGCTCCCGCGCGCCTCGGCCACGGCGCTGGAGGCCGAGTGCGAGGAGCTGGCCGCACGCGCGTACGCGGGAAGGCTCTCGGGGATACCGTGCGGCACCGGCGAACGGATGGCCGAGGACGACACCGGCTGGGACGAGCCCGCGATGCCGGAGTTCTGCGCGCGGCGCGCCCGTGTCGCCCGGCTTCGCGGGGAGACGCGCGAGGCCGTCGCCTGGAGCCGCGAGGGGCTGCGGCGCTCCCCCCACCACCGCGCCTGCCTGGCCGAACTCGCTCACGCCTCCGCCTACATCGGCGATCTGACGACGGCGTGGCAGGCCCTGTCTCGCGGTCCGGCCCCCGGCGGGGACGCGCGGTCGCGCACGTGGCCCGCCGCCCAGGACCGCCCTCCGGCATCCGGGGCATCCCTGGCATCCGTGGGCGGCGCGCGGTCGCTCGCCGCCGAGCGGGCACGGACCTGGACGCTCGCCGCCGAGGGAGACCTCGACGGGGCCCTGCGGTCCGCGCTGCGTGCCGCCGGAGACGACCCGCTCGAAGACGACCTGTTCGCCCTGCACGACGTGGTGCGGCTCGGCACCCCCGAGCTGGTCGTCGACCGGCTCGGGAAGCTGGCCGACCGCGCGGAGGGGGGCCTCGCCCCCCTGCTGGCGCGGCACGCCCGCGCGCTGGCCGGACGCGACGGGGAGGCCCTGGACAAGGTGGCGCGAGGTCTCGCCGACCTCGGCCTGGCACTGCACGCGGCGGAGGCGTTCGCGCACGCGGCCCTCGTCCACGAGGACCGGCGCGCCTCGCAGGCCTCCAGGAACCGGGCCTCCGAGCTGGCCGCCGCCTGCCAGGGGGCGCGCAGCTCCGCCCTGGTCAACCTCGCGTTGCCGAAGCTGACCGCACGCCAGCGGCAGATCGTCAGCCTCGCCGCGGCGGGCCTGACCAACCGGCAGATCGCCGAGCAGCTCACGGTGTCGATCCGCACGGTGGCCAACCACCTGTGCGACGCCTACGCGCGGCTCGGCAGCAGCGACCGGGCCGGCCTGGGAAGGCTCTTCACCGTCGGCTAGTGCCGGGCCGTACCGGCCGACGCGACCCGCCGCCGGCCGGTACGGGCCTTGCCGACCGGCGCGACCCACCGCCGGCCGACGCGGGCCTTGCCGACCGGCGCGATCCGCCGCCGGCCGGTGCCGGGGCTCCCCCTCCACCGACGCGACCCGCCGCCGGTCGGCGCGGCGGCCGGAGACGCGTGAGCCGGGGCACCACCCGGCCAGGGGGGTCAGGCTCCGCCGATGGCGGAGAAGGACCAGCCGGTCGCCCGGTTGAGGGCGTCGCCGGGCATCGCCAGCCTGGCGTCACGCAGGGCCTCGGCCATGCTCAGGCCGCGCCGCAGCCCCTCGTGCAGGGCCAGCATCAGCGGCACCACGGCCTCGTCGTCGACGGGCACCGAACTCGCCACGATCCCGGCCGTGCCCAGCGGCAGCAGCGCCGCGGCGAGGCCGAGCAGCTCGTTCGCGCCGACCGGCTGCAGCCTGCCGGAGTCGCAGCTGGACAGGACGATCCGGTACGGGGCGCTGTGAAGCCGTTCGAAGTCGTGCACCGTGAGCGGACCGTCGTCCATCCTCAGGGAGGAGAACATCGGGCTGTCGGAGCGGAAGGTGCCGTGCGCGGCGATGTGGGCGAGCCTGCTGCCGTCGAGCGCCGCGAGCACGGCCGGGGCGACCGCGGTCCCGGCCTCCAGCACGGTCGCCTCCCCGTACCGCGCGGCCAGCAGCGGGACCTCGGCACCGCCCGTCGCCAGCCCGGGACCCCTGACCAGCACGACCCGCTCCTTCGACGGCGACGGCTCGATCCGCCGGGCGCGGAGCCAGGCGCTCGCGGACGGCGACACGCTCAGCACCCGCTCGCCCAGCGCCGGCAGCAGCGCCCAGGGGACGCCGTGCAGCCTGCCCGGCGGGACGACGACCACGGGACCGTCCCCGAGGTGGCGTACGGCGGGGCCGAGCAGCGACTCCTGGAGGCGGCGCCCACCCGCTTCGAGGACGGGCAACCTGCCCTCCGAACCCCCGTACGCGATCCGTCTGAGGCCCGCGCGGGCGTGGTCGGCGTCGATCGCCGCGTCGGCCAGCCGTCCCGCGGCGAACCTGCGCACCCGGCCACGGCCGCAGAGCAGGACGTGCAGCTCGCCGTCGACGGCGACGATCTCGATCAGCCAGCCGTCGCCGAGCCCGTCGAGCAGGGGGCCCGCGTCGAAGCGGTGCCCGTCGAAGCCTCCCGCGCTGCGGGTACGGAGCGTGCGGGCGCGGATCTCCTTCTCCAGCCGCCGCTGCTCGCGCTCCAGCGCGGGGACCGGCACGCCTCCCGGCCGCGCCGTGTCGACCCGGCTGCTGATCTCGCGGAAGGCCGTCACGTCGCGCAGCAGCTCGGGATCGTCCGGGGGCCGGGTGGGCGGGACCGCGAGCACGGTGGCGCGCCAGCGTTCGCTCCAGCCGAGGAACCGGCGGGGGCTTCCCCCCGCGAGGGTCGCCCGCTGCGCGAGCACGGCCAGCTCCGCCCCCTGCGCGCTGGCCCGCGCCCGCAGCTCCGAGGCGCCCAGGGTCATCCTGTGCTCGTCCAGCAGGTCGAGCCCCCGGCGGCAGGCGTCCAGCACGCCGCGCGTACGCCCCGCTGCGGCCGCCCTGAGCGCCTGCGCCACCCAGCCGTCCACGCGGGCGAAGGCGGGCCCGCGCGCCCTGCTCCTGGCCGCGGCGGCCAGGTGCCGTTCCGCGTCGGCCTCCCAGCCGAGGGCGAGGGCGGTGCGTCCGGCCAGCAGCGAGGCCTGGACCGCCTCGGGGGAGCGCAGCTCCGCCAGCCGTACCGCGACATCGGCGGCGTCGCGCACCGAGCGGCCGGAGACCTTTCCCGCCGCGAACCTGGCCTGGACCAGCACCAGCCGGGCGTGGGCCTGCCACCAGTCGCGGCGCTGGCTGGAGAACAGCCGGATGGCCGTGCTCGCGCGGGCGATCGCCGCTTGCGGCTCACCCGCCGCGATCGCGGCCCGCGCGGCGATCAGGAGGAGTTCGGCGCTGCGGGTCGTCTGCCCTCCCATGCGGTTCAGCTGCTCCGTGGCGGCGTCGGCCTCCTCCAGCGCCTCGCGCGCCAGCCCGGCCGCGAGCAGCACCCCGCACCGCCGGATGTGCAGGACGAACATGGGCGTGCCGAGGGCCTCGTAGCGGCTCGCGGCCTCGTCGAAGAGACGGAGCGCCGCGGGGAGGTCGCCGGACCGGAACGCCACCAGCCCTCGGCTCTCCACGGCGTCGGCCTTGTCGTGCTCCTGGTCGGTGGTGTCCCACAGCTGCTCGGCCGCGACGAAGTCGGCCTCGGCCCGCTCGACGGATCCCATGGCCAGGTGGACGGTCGCCCTGAGCGTGAGCGCCCGCGCGGTCCAGATCGTGTCCTGGGCCCTGCGCAGGGTGGGAATGGCCCGCCGCAGGTCGTCGAGCGCCTCGCGGTGTCCCCCGAGAACCCACCAGGCGTAGCCGCGGCGGAACAGCACGCGGGCCCCGGTGACCCCGCTGCCCCTCTCGACGGCCGCCTCCAGCGCCGCCATCCCCTGCCTGGTACGGCCCGCGTGGATGAGGGCGGCCCCCAGGGTCGCCAGCACGTCCGCCTCGCGGTTCGGGGAACCCGACCTGGCGGCCAGGGCGCGGGCCTGCCGGAGATGGCCGATCGCCACCATGAGGTCGCCGAAGTCGCGCTGCCAGATGCCGATCACCTGGTGGGCGACGGAGGCGTCGTGCGGGGAGGGCGAACCTGACAGCAGGGCCCGTGCTCCGGCCAGCGCGTCCGCGGGGCGGGCGAACACCAGGGGCAGCAGAGCGAGAGGGTCTCCCGCGGGCGGCGGGATCCGCGAGCTTCCCCCGGTCACGGATCGATGTTAGACGTGGTGTGTTCAGGGCGTCCATGCCGTGGAGGCCCCCGGGGACGCCCTCCTTCCGGCTCCGAGTTCACGTTCGCGCCCGGAAATTCGCTCGGGGGGTGTATCAGTGAGACACACGACGACTCTTAACCCATGGCGACGTCAGGACATCTCTGAGGCGAGGACGGCGGATATGGCACCAGACAGGTTTCAGGAACAGTTCGACCAGATCCAGGCCGCCATGGGAAACGAGGTGGTGCTCGCGGCGGGTTTCGAGGGCTCAGAGCCCATGTTCCTCTACCAGAAGGGCTACGTCCTCGCCCGCGCGGACGACGCCGAGAGGGTCGCCTCGCTGATCCGGGAGGCGTTCGTCCGCGACCGCGGAGGCAGCCAGGACGAGAACGTGAGGGTGGAGCGGGAGGAAAGTCCGGGCGGCGTGCTCAGGATCCGGGTCGGGGAGCCCGACAGGGGGGAGCGCTTCGGCGACCGCGACGTGTCCGACGCGCTGAAGGCCGTCGAGGACCTGGAACGTGAGAACGGGCGCCGCATGGTGTCCCGGAACCACATCGTGTCCATCGCGGTGAACTGCTGCCCCGGCGACGAGCCGGTGCCGGTGTCCCGGTGCGAGCCGCCCAACCCGGCGGTGGCCGAGTTCTCCGGCGAGGCAGAGGTGCCGGTGTCCGTCCTCGTGGTCGACACCGGGCTGGTGGACGACTACAAGACGCACCCGTGGATGCACCGCGTCAAGGGCGTGGGCGAGATCGAGTTCGACGACGAGGGCATCCTCAAGCAGTACGTCGGGCACGGCACCTTCATCGCCGGGCTGGTCAGCGCCGTCGCGCCCGGCACCGACGTCACGGTGCACGCGACGCTCGTCAACGCGGGCGCCATCTGCGAGAAGGACCTGGGCGACAAGCTGCTCGGAGGGATGCTTCCTGAGGGGAGGTGGCCCGACATCATCAGCCTGTCCGCGGGGACGACGAGCACGTGCTCGGAAACGCTCCTGGGGCTCGAACGCTTCATGGACGCGCTGAAGGCCCACCCCGAGACGCTGCTCGTGGCGGCCGCGGGGAACAACGGCAACGACGTGAGGTTCTGGCCCGCGGCCTACGCCGACCATCCCGGCTACGCCGGTGCCGTCGTGTCGGTGGGGGCGCTGAGGAAGGACGGCGCGGCTCGTGCCTGCTTCAGCAACCACGGGCCGTGGGTGACGACGTACGCGCCCGGTGAGCGCCTGGTGAGCGCCTTCACCGCGGTGGACCCCACTCCCGCGGAGTACGACTACCAGCACTCCACCTTCTCCAAGTGCCGGTACGACCACCTGTACGACTGCACCTGCCAGTTCCCCCCGCACCGGGGCGAGCTCACCGAGAAGATGAAGGAGTCGCCGAACGCCATCCGCGAACGCGTCGTGTTCGACGGCCTGGCGGAGTGGAGCGGCACCTCCTTCTCCACGCCCCTGGTGGTCGGCATGATCGCCAACTACATGATGCGGAACAAGGGGATCGACTCCCGGAAGGCGGCCGAAAGGATTCTGGCCGAACCCCCCGCCGGCAGGCTGCAGAACATCCCCGTCCCGGCCCTCATTCCCTCCACCTGGACAGCGCGGAGCGTGCAAAGTGTTCCGGCCCCGGCCCCCCGCTGAAAACCACTGCGGGCGGATCGGCCCTCCGGCGTACGATGACAGTCCCGAAAGCAAGGGGACGTCACCGTGGATCGAGACTCGATCGGCATCCTCTTCCGCGCCGCGGTGGACGGGGACGACGCCGCGGCGTGGAAGTCCCTGGTGGAGGGCCTCAGCCCGCTCGTGTGGTCCGTCGTGCGCGCTCACGGGCTGAGGGACGCGGACGCGCAGGAGGTCTACCAGACGACCTGGTTCCGGCTCGCACAGAACCTTACGCGGATCCGCGAGCCGGAAAAGGTCGGCGCGTGGCTGGCCAGCACGGCGCGCAACGAGTGCATCAAGGTGATCAGGGCCGCCCGGCGGGTCTCGCCGAGCGACGACCCGGACGTGTTCGATCGCGTCGTCGACGACCGTACGCCGGAGCAGGCGCTGATCGACTCGGAGGACGCCGCGAGAGAGCGGGAGCGGGCGCGGGCGGCCTGGCAGGCCTTCCAGGAGCTCGGTGAGAGCTGCCAGCGGTTGCTGCGCCTGCTCACGGCCTCTCCGCCGTTCAGCTATCAGGAGGTGTCGGCGACGCTCGGCATCGCCGTCGGGAGCATCGGGCCGATCAGGCAGCGCTGCCTGCGACGGCTGCGCGTCCTCCTGGGCAGGCGGGGTTTCCAATGAGCGACGACGAGCTGGAGGCGGAGCTGCGCCGGGCCATCGAGCTGTTCGATCCCGTTCCCTCGCATCTCCTGCAGATCGCGGTCGAGGCCTACACGCTGCGCACGCTCGACGACGAGCTGGCCGAGCTGGTCTTCGACTCCCTGAGCGGCCCCTCGCAGGTGCGAGGTGAGAGGCAGCCTCGCATGCTGACCTTCCAGGGCGCGGGGCTGACCGTCGACCTGGAGGTCACCGTGACCGCCACCGGCGGGCGCGTGGTGGGCCAGCTGATGCCGCCGCGCCACGGGCAGATCGAGGTCCTCGGGGGCGATCCGGTCACGTTGACGGCCGACGACCTGGGCAGGTTCATCTACGACGACGTTCCCCCCGGGCCGTTCAGCCTCCGCTGCCGTCACGGGGACGCGACGGTCGTCACCGAGTGGATCACCGTCTGACGGCGGCTCACCCCGCGTCCACGGCCCTTGGGTTTCGGTGCCCAGGTGGGGGTATTCGACCTGGTAGACGAAGGGGGACCCATGAACGACCGTCATACCGCACCAGAGCTGATGACCGAGAACGACGTCGTGGACCTGCTGGTGCGCCAGCACGCGATGATCAGGGATTTGTTCGACGAGGTCGAGGAATCCCCCGCCGGGGCACAGCGGGCCGAGGCCTTCCAGCGTCTCGTACGGATGCTGGCCGTGCACGAGACCGCCGAGGAGGAGGTCCTGCACCCCTACGCGCGGCTCAAGATCCAGGATGGAAACGAGGTGGTCGACGAACGCCTCGCGGAGGAGAAGGAGGCGAAGCAACTGCTCGTCGACCTGGAGAAGCTGGGCCCCGGGCACCCTGGTTTCTCCGCGCGGCTCCAGATGTTGCGGGCGGCGGTGCTGGCCCACGCCCGCGCCGAGGAACGCTACGAGTTCGCCCAGTTGCGCGCCCGGACGAGCGTGGCCGAGCGCCGGGCCATGGCGGCCGGGGTGAAGGCGGCGGAGGCGCTGGCACCGACCCACCCGCACCCGGGTACGGAGTCGGTGGTCATGAACCTGCTGTTCGGGCCGCCTCTGGCGATCGTCGACCGGACCCGTGACGTGATCCGCCAGGCCATGCGCGGGCAGGACGGCTGAGACACCGCGTCCCGCTTGCCGGTTCCATCGGGGGTGGTTCAACCGCGAGACCGGGGGCGGGGCCGGAATCTCGGGATCGAGGTCGGAGCCGACATTTTGGGGTCAAAATCTCGGGGCCGGAATCGGGGGCGGGATCGGGGTCGGGGGGCGGTCACGCCCTCGTCGCCGCGCCCGCCTCCCGCAGCGAGGAGGTGCCGCGGCGCCAGTGGCCCATGACGTGTTCGGCGAAGAGCCGGTCCAGGGCCAGGGCGCAGGCCGCGCCGTACAGTACGTCACCGGCCCGCGAGGGGTGCTGGCGGGCGAAGCCGCCGCACATGTCGTGGGCGGCGATCTGCTCGTGGACGGC
>NZ_JBPJUQ010000055.1:0-74303 GCF_051192615.1 Streptosporangium sp. G11 | reverse complement strand
CGGCGTCAGACTGAAAACCGGCCTCGACCAGGCACCAGGCGGACTCGACGTCGGCGGGCAACCACCCCCGATTTTCATGCCCGCAGGGCGTGCGCGCAGCCACATCAAAGACTGAAAAGCGGAAGGTCGGCGGTTCGACCCCGCCCCTGACCACAGCAACTGAGCAGCACAAACGCCCCGAGCCGATCACGGCCCGGGGCTTTTTGATGTTCGGTGACAGCAACGTCGATCGCTGGATCGAGACCTCGCCGCTGCTGCGCAAGATTTGATATGTGCATTCTGCATGCAACATGAATCCGTGTTCGCAGGCAGCATGGTTCACGCTCGGGCTCCGCTAAGTATCTGCAACTCGGAAGCGGTACCGATTCCGAGGGCAGATGAGTAGGTCCGGCTCAACCGAACTCGGGGTACATCACCTGCTCGTGGTTTTTTCGATACCCGTTTCGGTGGTGCTCAATTGTGGGTAGGTTGAGGCTGCCTCAGTGTGCGGCCACGGGGGCTTTGTCCGGTGGCCGGTCTTGGGTGGCGCTGAGCGAACAGGGGAGACCCTTCGGATGAAGATCGTTGCGTTGTCCTGCACGCAGAAGCGTCTCCCGTCGCTGACCGACGCGCTGCTCGAGGCGGCGATTACCGGCTTTGTCCGGGAGGTCGGTGACGCGGAGATCCAGCGGATTCGGCTGATCGACCATCGCATCGCGATGTGCGAAGGCGAGGACACCTGCCTTGATCCCGAGGTGGGCCGGTGCACGATCGACGACGACTTCGAGCATGTCGTCGATCTGGCCGAGGGTGCGCAGGCGATGCTGCTCGCCATGCCGGTGTACGCGGGGAACGTACCCGCGGTGCTGAAGATCTTCCAGGAACGCTTGAAGAGCTTCATGAACGCCAGGCAACGCCCGTTCGGCAACCTGCTGGTGGGGACGATCGTGCATTCGCGCACGATGCTGACCGAGCCCGCACTGGGATCGTTGTTCCCGTGGTACCTGCGCCTACGGAACAAGAACGTGGCGTCGGCGTGCTTCACCCAGAACGATCATCAGGACCTGACCCGCACCGCGGCGCTCGACATGTGTGTGGCCGTGGGCCGGCAACTCGGCATGACGCTCGACGGCAGCCGGTCACCGGCCAACGACCGCACGGCACTGCCGTTGGTTCAATCACCGGCTCGTCCGCGGTGCGGTGACCCGGCCGCGTCCTCTCCTGGAGCGTGAGGAGATTCCGCGCGCCAGGTGCACCCGCCGCCCGCCTGTTCGCACGACACCGTGACGTCCGGTTCCACGTAGCGGGCGGCGATGGCGGTGTTAAGTTCCTGGCAGTACGGGCACGGTGACGAGAACGTCAGTACGACGCCGGCGCGGGCGGCCCGTTCGCGGTACCGGAGGATCCCACAGTCGGCGTTGCGCAGGACGGTTCCCGAGGGTTGGGGCTCACTGGTCACTGCCGAGTCGTACAGCAACAGCTGACGCTGCAGCCGGGTCATGAAGTGATCGGTGGCGGATACCCCGGCGGGCCGTTGCGCTTGCAGTAGCTCCGCGGTGATGCGGGAGTTTGCCTCGATCCACGCAGCCAGGCCTTTTTCGCCGTGCTCTCCCAGGATGAACTCCTCTGCGGCCGCCTGGGCCTCGAAGAACCGCTGGCGCCACAGGTCGACCTTCTCGGCTGGGTCGAGGGGAGACGGTTCACTGGTCATGGTCCGCGTCCCTCCCGGTGGCGCCGTCCAGCTCGGCGAAGACCTCCTGGGCGACGCGCAGTCCGTTGTTGGCGACCGGCCAGCCACCGTAGTAGGCGAGCTGAATGATGACTTCGACGATCTTCTCTCGCGACATCCCGAGGTGCAGGGCGGCACCGATGTGGCCGCGCAACTCCCAATCGGTCCGCGCCAGCGTGACCGCGGTCAGCGCGACCAGTTCGCGCTCCTCGACGCTCAGGTGCGGGCGGGTCCAGATCTCACCGAACAGGTGGTCGACGGTGATCTGCAGGAACTCCGGGTAGGAACCCGGGCGCGGTTCGCGGCCGAAGACCTGCCGGAACATGGCCTCACCCCGCTCATGTCGGGCAGACGGCTGATTCATCGATTAACTCCTTCGCGTTGGCCGAACAGTTGTCAACGTCCACGACGCCACGAAGGCGACGACCAGCAGCGCGGCGCCGCTGCCGAAGGCGGCCGGAACACTCACCCGCTCGGCGATGAGCCCAACGACGATCGGTCCGACTACGGCGCCGACATCGGTGCACATCGAGAAGACGGCGACGCCACTGCCGGCCCGGCCGGCGACGACGTCACCGATCAGCGCGGCCGGTGCGGCGTTGAGCAGCGCTGATCCCGCCGCGTACACACTGAGCAGGACGACGAGCCAGGCGTAACCGTCCACGAACACCAAGGCTGTGATCGCCGCCGCAGCCACACCGGTGCCGGCGATCATGGCGGGCCGGCGGCCGGCCCGATCGACGACCCGGCCGGCCGGCATGATCAGCAGCGCCTGAACGACGGCGGATATCGTGAACGCCCACCCGACCCACGTCACGTCATGTCGCCACGCCACGACCACCGTGGGGACCAGTGCGCCGCGCAGCCCGAACAAGACCCATCCCTGCGCCAACGCTGCGAGGCAAGCCACCAGGTAGCGTCGGTCCCGCAGCAGGACCGGTAGCCGGACCACGTCACGGTCAGGCTCCGCGCCGGCGGTTCGGCCGCTGCGGAGCACCGCCAGTGTCAGTAACGCGGCGGCCAGCAACAGCACGGCGTACGCCACGAACGGCGCGGACAGGGCGATGAGAGCGAGGGGCCCGCCCAGTGCCGGTCCGCAGATCCCGCCGAGCAGGAAGCCCGCTTCGAACACGGCGCTGGCCCGGCCCCGCTGGTCGGCCGGCGCGATCGCCAGGAGTGTCGCCAGTGCGGACACCGAGAACAGCACCGAGCCGACGCCGCCGAGGCTGCGGAACACGAGCAGCTGCCCGTAGGACCCGGCGAACGCCGTCAGGGCCGAGGAGACCGCACATAGCAGCAGGCCGGCGACCAGGACTCGCCGCTCCCCGAAACGAACTCCGAGCCGGCCGCAGAACGGACTGGTGGCCAGCCGCATCAACGCGAACAGGGCGACGAGCACTCCGATCTGGGTGGGCCCGGCCCCGAACGCCGCCGCGTACACCGGGAGCACCGGGAGTACCAGTCCCAGGCCCAGCATGACGCAGCCACCAACGACACTGAGGACGTAGACCTCGCGAGGGAGACTCGGCTGGGCGGCGGCAACGGGTGGGGCGCTGCCAGGGCCGGCCGCCGTCACTGTCCGATCACAGGATGATGCTGAGCTTTCCGTGCTCGTACAACGTCTCGTGGTCGAGCACCACGACCCGTCTTCGGACCCGGAACGACTCGCCCTCGACGACGAGCTCGAACCGGCATTTTCCGACGTAGGCGTCAGAGCGCCCGTGCCCGAACCGGTACACGATGAGATTCGCCGCCACGTCGAGGTGCGTGCCCCGATCGGTCAGGATCTCCACGTTGCTGATCATCCGATTCGTCCGCGACCGAGGGTTCTCGCACCACACCTCACCGTTGAGGAGTTGTTCGATCCGCTGGCGTAGCCGGGCAGCGTCGTCGTCGATGAGCCCGAGCGCGTCGGCCGTCTCGCCGCGGACGTCGGTGGCCGGCACCGAGTAGCGGATGTCGTCGGTCAGCATCTCGTCGTACCACTCGAGCAGGCGCCACTCGTCGAGCAGCCGCGCCTCACGGAAAAGGAACTGGCTCACCCGGTGCCACAACCGCACCTGGGCCGCTTCGTCGACCGTCAGCTCGGTGGTCATCGTGGCTCTGCCCCTTGCATCTCGGCCCGGTGAGCGACCTCGAGGTGACCGTCGTCGCCGTGCATCAGCCGGTCCCACTGCCGCCAGAACTCGCGGGCGGGAAGCTCGTCGGTCGTCTCCGGGACCTCCTTGTTCATACCGCGTGACAGATCCGAGTAGCGGACCGTGCGGTTGAGATAACCCCGCTGGCAGGACTCGACGATCTCGATGTCGTCGGGAGTGGCGAAGCCGGCGGGGCCGAGGAACGTCAGGTAGTGACTCTTGCGGAGTTCCCGGATGTCCGGGTCCTCGTCCTTGGGGGCCAGGGCGACCGAGGTGATGGCCATCTGGCCGGCGCCGATCGGGTCGATCTTGCGGATCGTGATCGCGATCGCGTCGATGATCATCAAGTTGGGGAAGATCAGCACCGCACGATTGGTGCCGGTGATCCGTTCGGCGCGTTCGGCGCCGAACCGCTCGACGAACCGTGCGGCCGTCGCCTCGATCCGCGGCCGGACCTCGGCGCCGAACATCGGCGTCCAGTAGGCGAGCGGGCGGGCTGCCGCCGGTGGCAGCTCGTTGGCTCCATGCCCCAGTCCGAGGGCGCAGCCGAAGCCGCCTCGTCGTCGTGGTGGCACCGACCCCAGCGACTCCATGTAGCCGACGTAACGCTTGTGCAGGGCCCGGAAGTGGTAGATGTCGACGCTGTTCTCCATCATGAGCTTCCAGTTGGCCCGAGCCCCGTGGAGTTGCGCACCTTGGATCACCTCCATCCCGACCTCGGACTGGTCGTCGATCAGATCGAGGTACTCCGTCGCACCCGCCAGGTACTCGGTCAAGGTGCGCGGCTGCTCCGGATCGAAGGTGGCGAACACGAAACCGCGGTAACTGTCACTACGGTGCCGCGCCAGGCCGAAGTCCGCCTTCCGAAAGCCTGGCCCGTACCCGTCCGGGATCGGGACCCCGACCAGGTCGCCCTGGTTGGAGAACGTCCAGTCGTGATACGGGCACCGGAACGATCTGGCCTGCCCGGCCGGCTGCGAGCAGATCAGAGCCCCGCGGTGAGTGCAGCTGTTCGCGAACACCCGGATCACCCCGTCGGACCCGCGCGCCATGACCACCGGGCGCCCGCCGACGTCGCGTGCCACGTAGGAGCCCGGCTCGGGCACCTCCGATTCGTGCCCGACGTACAACCAGCAGCGATCGAAGATCCTGGTCATCTCCTGTGCGGCCAGGTCGTCGTCGGTGTAGGCGCGGCGATCCACCTGGAACGAGAGGCGCTCAAGATCATCGATCACGATCGGGTCGCCCACCGGCCGCCGCAGTTCGATCGTCACTGCTCCCCATTTCGCTGTAGCGTCTCGACCGTGCTGATGACCAGCTCGGCCGTGCGCACGGCGGAATCGCCGCACTCCGGCTGCGCGGCGCGCAGCCGGGCCCGGTAGTCCCGGGCGGGATCGAGCAGATCGGTGACGGCGTCGGCGACCGCCTGCTCGGTGACGCCGGCCGGCTCCAACGCCGTCCCGAAGCCCGCGCTGTTCACGAAGTACGCCTGGACAGGCTGATCCACGGCCAGCGGGATCACCAGCATCGGTGTCGCCGCCCGGATCGACTCCGCCACGGAGTTGTATCCGCCATGGGTGATGAACACGTCGGCCCGCTCCAGCACCTCACGTTGCGGCACGTACGGGGCGGTGAGCACCTCGTCGGGCAGCGCGAGCTCCTCGGCGAGGTCTCCGACCGCGGCGATCACCTGCGCACCGGTCGCCGCCGCCCCGAGGATCACCGTGCGCAGCAGGTCCGGCCGCCGGTAGAAGATCGTGCCGAAGGAGACGTACACCACCGGGCGGTCGGGGTCGATCCGGTCCAGGCCCGAGAAGGCGACCTCGTCGCCGCGGGTCCCCGCCGCGCCCGGCAACCCGATCAGCTGCACACCGTCGTCGGTGACCCCGTCGTCCCCGACGAGCGCGGGAATCGTCGGCATCAAATTGAGGATCGGCGAACGCGCCGAATGGGTCCGGGTCGACCACAACACCCCGTGCCTGGTCAGATAGTCGCCGACCTGCTCGTCGTACAGCCAGCGCCCCCGCCGGTGCTCGCTCGGGCACACTCCGCCCAGGTTGGCCCAGATCATCCCGTACGGCACGCCGGACGCCTGTGCGCCGACCATGGCCGACGCCGTGACCGGCAGCGAATCGACGAGCACGAAGTCGGGCGCCGTCGCGCGGAGCGCGTCAGCCGTCTGCTCTGCCACCGGCGACGACCGGAGCATCGGGCCGATCTTCGCCGGGTCGCCGCTCCACGGCGCCATCTCGACCTGCCCGACCGCGTGGACCTGCGCCTTGCCCAGGGCCTGGCGGCGCTGCTCGTCGAGCGCGCCGCCGTCCGCGGACAACAGCAGCAGCTCGACGTCACCGCCGGCGTCTTGGAGCGCGTTGACCACCGGAACATACGGGTTCAGATGACCATGCTGAGTCGTGGTGAGGAGGGCGACGCGCATCAAATCTCCGATTCATCGAAAGAAGACGACCAGGCCGACTCAGGATCTGGCTCTGGACGCACCACAGCAGCCACGACCGCGACACCCCCTGCCTTCGGAAACGAGTCGAGACGGCGACGCACGAACGGCGGAACTCCGCCCCCGGACAGGCGAGAACGCCCGGCAGGCGAAAAGGGGCCGACGACGTCCAGGTACTGCTACGAGGCTCTACGCATTTCCCACCATCACTGAGAGGACACATCGATTGACGCTATTCGAAACAACCTCGAAACAACCGGGTTCACCGCCTGCCCTCAGGCAGTTTCGCAAAGCCTGCCGGGATGTGCAATCGATGTCAACGCCTCACAACTGTCAGCTACCACCACTTTGCTGGACGCGACTTCGTCAAGGACGGCTATGGGACGTCTTACGCGACAGATGAGCGTTCCGCGACGGAGTCAGTGCCCGCTCAGTAAGTGATACCGAGGTCACCCAACTTCCTGTCCGCGAAACATTTGCGAAATGATCAAGAACGGTTCAAGCACGGTATCAGCCATAGCCGCAGATCAACAGACCTAAGCGGCCCTGATCGCGACCGCTCACCTAACACGGGTGTCTTTGTCGAGTCCTATGGCAGAGCCGTGACGATCGCTGACTTCGGTAGCCGCCATTGACTGCTGGGGCGATCGATGCCAAGCCCCTCCTTCGCCGGAGCTTGCCACCGGCGGCCATGGTCAAGGTGACAGCAACGTCCCCGCACACGAACTCACTTCGGCCATCGTCCACCGCTCTCTGACCACGGTCTCCGCTACCTGACCAGGGTGATCGGTCCGCCTGGAAAGCGGAAGGTCGGCGGTTCGACCCCGCCCCTGACCACAGCAACTGAGCAGCACAAACGCCCCGAGCGACTATCGGTCGGGGCTTTTTTTGTCTCCAGTTACAGCAACGTCTCCGCTGCTTCGAACCCCAGGTTTTTCGTGTCCTGGACGATCCCGCCTGAACGCGGGATCATGAGAACGTGAGCAGGACGGACAACACGATGCCGCTTCGCTTGCAGGAGCAGGATGGGCGCCGCTACAGGCACGATATGGGCGGGTCTTATTCGGGTATCGGTGAAGATGCCAACCTGGCGGAGCGCAAGGCCCGGCAACGGGTACGACTCACATTGCTGCGCGGTGAGGAGCCAGAGCCGACCAGGCATCGCCATTGCGAAAAATGGCTCTATTAACGAGGGCCGACAATGAAGCGTCCCGGAGGTGACCTCCGGGACGCTTCATTCATGTACGTGCGATGTCAGCCGAGGGCATCGCCGAGTTTGCCCAGGGCGTTGCGCTTGTCGTCAAGGGAGATGCGGGCGTGGATAGTCCTGGTTACTTCGATGTCGCTGTTGCCGACGATGTCTCGGACGACCTGGGGCGGTACGCCTGGGTTGAGCAGCAGGGTCACGCAGGTGTGGCGGAGATTATGAAAGCGCATGTCCCCGAGGCCGGTGGCTTTGCGGATGGTTCCCCAGCTTCGCCGGAGGTCGTCCGGCTCCATGGGCGTCCCGCGCCGGGACGGGAAGACCAGGCCGTGCTCCTCCCCGTCGTTCCAGTGGTCGGAGCGTTCGGCGAACTGCTGCTCGCGATGCGCTCGGAGCGATGGGGCGTTGACTTTGTCGCAAGGTATGACGCATCATCTTGCTACAAAGCTTGCGACAAAGGAGGCGCTGTGACCCGCGAACCGCTACCGGACACCGACCCGCCGACGCGCACGACCGATCTGCGTACGGCGGGCGAGTGGCTGACCCACCACGACCTGGCCGACACCCACCCGACCCCGCTGCTCGCCAGCCGGCTGGCGGTCCGCAGACGCGCCCGCCTGGCCACTTACGTCATCCTGGCCGCGCTGATCATCGTGAGTGCCCTCGTCGCCACTTCCGCTTTCGGAGGCCTCCCGCCGCATCGCCCGCTACCGCTGCTGGCCCTGACCGCGTCGGTGGCCGGGCTACTGCTGGCACAGTTCCTGCTCGACCGGTGGGTGCGACGCGTCGACCAGCGGGCGGGCGCGACGCTGTCCCGTAGGGCCGCCCATCCGATCCAGCCCGGCTGGCGGACCGTGCTCGGCCGGTCGTACGCCGTCTTCGTGGTCGCCACGTTCGTCGGCGCGATGGTGCTGGCCGCAAGCGCCCTGGCCGTTCCCGACCCCACCGTGCGGCAGCTGGCCGTCGTCGTGCTGATCGGCCTGCTCGGCGCGACGGCCATCACCGCCATGCAGCTGCGCCACCTGCTCAGGTTCCCGGTCGTGGCGGAGGACGAGGAGTCGCTGACCGCCGACGTCATCATGCGCGTCGAAGACGCCCGCGAGCTCACCACGCCGAACGTGCAGTGGTCGCTGCCGGTGGTGCTGTTCGGCACCGCGCCCGGCTGGTGGGGCGCCGCCGCGGTCGCCTACATCGTCCTGAGCCTGGCCGCGTGCGTCGCGATCCATGCCAGGACGCCGTCGTGCGCGACGGTGGCCCGGCGGGCCATGAGCGTCCGATGATCATCATCGATGCGGCCTCGCCGGTACCGCCGTTCGAGCAGCTGCGATCCCAGCTCGCCCGGCAGATCCAGGACCGCACGCTGGCCGTGGGCGCCCGGCTGCCGACCATCCGCCACCTCGCGGCCGACCTCGGCCTGGCCGTCAACACGGTCGGCCGGGCCTACCGGGAGCTGGAGGAGGCGGGGCTGATCGAGACGCGCGGGCGGGCGGGCTCGTTCGTGTCGGCCGCAGGCGAGGAAGGCCGGGAGCGGGCCCGCCGGGCCGCCGCCGACTACGCCGCCGTGATCGCCAGCGTCGGCCTCGACGCGGCCGAAGCGCTCCGCATCGTGCAGGCGGCTCTGACGCCCGGCGCGGCGGCGCCGACCTCGTCATGACCGCGACCCGGCCGCGGGGGCACGTCGCCGGGCGCACGACGCCGGTGTAGCGGCCGATCAGGCGGCGTCCGAGCCGCCGCATCGGCTGCTCCGGAAATCCCGCGCCGACTCCGCGGTGATCTCGATCTCGGTGTGGGTCATGCGGAGCAACAGCAGCCGGACGGCGGCGACCCATTCCGGAATTCCCAGGGGATCGGCCGTTTTCCCGGCCGACTCTCATCAAGGCGGGGCTCCCATCAAGGCGGTGCTCCGGATCGTTGGACGAAGGACGTCACAGGCGGCGTCCGCCTGATCGACTCCCACCGCGAACTACGGCCCCTGTTTCTCCGCGTGACCAAGCTTCTCCGCGTGATCAGGCGAAGGGTCTCGCGTACCCGGCAGTGCCAATTTCACAGTCATCGAGAAAGCATCTGTTCCTTTTCAAAAGGGGTATCAGTGCGATCAAGTCTGCGATTAAATCTGCGATCAAGTCTGACATCGTTCATCGCCGCGGCGACAGTGGCCACCGTGGCGGCAGGCGCGCCCGCGCCGGCTGAGGCCCGGACCGGCGCGCCGGAGCCGGCGGTGGTCGAAGCCGGGGGAGCGGCTCCGGTCTGGGGTGAGTGCCCGCCGGTGGAATCCGGTATCCCGCGCGACCCACGCCAGCGGTGCGCGACTTTGCGGGTGCCGCTGGACTACCGCGCCCCGCGCGGGCGGAGCATCGGGATCGCGATCTCCCGGATCGGCACAGCGCAACCCGGGTCGCGTCGCGGGATCCTGCTGTCCAACCCGGGCGGCCCGGGCGGTAGCGGCCTGGACCTGCCCAGCCGGCTGGCGGTCGTACTGCCGCCCGAGGTCCTGGATCGGTACGACCTGATCGGCTTCGATCCGCGAGGGGTCGGCCACAGCGCCCCGGTCACCTGTGGTCTCGATCTCATGAAGCAGTCGACGCTGCTGCTGCCCTACCCGGCGCCGGATGGCGGCATCGAGCGCAACCTCGCCTTCGCACGGGACACCGCGGCCGCATGCGCCGAGCATTCCGGCGATCTGCTTCCGTTCATCACCACGGCCAACACGGCCCGGGACATGGACCGCATCCGAGCCGCGCTCGGTGAGCCGAAACTGTCCTACTTCGGCCTCTCCTACGGCACCTACCTGGGAGCCGTCTACATCTCGTTGTTCCCCGGACGCGGCGATCGGATCGTGCTGGACAGCGCCGTCGATCCGGGCCTGGTGTGGCGGGACATGTTTCGGACCTGGAGTCAGGCGGTCGCGGCGCGTTTGCCCGACTTCCTCGCCTTCGCAGCCGAGCGGGACGCCGTCTACCACCTCGGTGCGACGCCGGACGAGGTGCGGCGCACGTACGACCGGCTGACCGCGGCCCTTGACCGGCAGCCCTTGGAATACCCAGGCAGCCCCGTACTCGACGGCAACGCCCTGCGCGAGATCACCCGGGTCTGGCTCTACTTCGACGGCTACTTCCCCCTCATGGCCGAGTTGTGGCGGGAACTCGCGGACGCCATCTCCGGATCCACCCCGGACCCCGCCATCCTGGCGCGACTGGACCGGCTGGGCTCTGTCGGTAAGGTCGGCGGCGGCGGTGGTGGCACCGGGACGGCGGGTGGCACCGGGACGGCGGAGATACCGGCGGACAACCACGTCGCCGCGCTCTACGCGGTGGTCTGCGATGACGTCGCCTGGCCGCGCGGCGTGGCGTTGTACGCCCGGCAGGCCGCGGCCGACCGGCGGGCGTGGCCGGTGACGGCGGGCATGCCGTCGAACTTCTGGCCATGCGCGGCGTGGCCGACCCGGCCGGTGGAGCCGCCGGTGACGGTCACCGGTCACGGGCCGCGCAACGTGCTGATCCTGCAGAACACCCGCGATCCCTCCACGTCCCTGGTGAGCGCGCGCGGCCTGCGCGCCGCGCTCGGACGGCGGGCCGTCATGATCACGGTTGACCAGGGCGGCCACGGCGTCGTCGGGCTGGGCAGTTGCGCCGACGAGGCGCTGACCGCCTTCCTCGCCACCGGGGCACTGCCCGGGCGGGACCGCTTCTGCCCGGCTCCGTCACCGGCCGACGCCATCGCCCGCTCCACGCCGTACATACCTTCTGTGGGGCCGCTGTAGGGCCGTTTCCTGTGGACCGCCGCGTGCCGGTAGGAGTTCTCAGGACTCGGCTGGGCAGAACTCCGCCGCGAGCACGTCGTTGAAGACGCTCAAGCCGCTCCAGTCACCGTTGACCTGGCTGGTGACCATGTGCTTGCCGTCACGGGACCCCATGGCGTACGCCCACGAACCGTAGGTCGCGCCGGCGTTGCCCCAGAGCGTGACGCCGCATGACAGCTTCTGCGAGAAGACGCCGAGGCCGTACCGGGTGTCGGGAATCCAGTTCTGGGTCGCGACGGTGGCGAACATCTCCCGCTGCTGGGCGGGCGGCAGCAGGCGTCCGCCCAGCAGCGCGCCGAAGAACCGGTTGAGATCGGAGGTGGTCGAGACGATGCCGCCGGCCGCCCAGGAGAAGGACTGGTTCATCTCGGTCGCGTCGTAGATCTTGGGGTTGGCGTCGGGGGAGAACAGCGTGGAGTAATGCACGGGGTGCGCCCCGCGGATCTTCGCCTCGCCGCCCGGAAGGTATGTCCCGGTCAACCCCAGCGGACGGAAGATCTGCCGGGTGAGCTCCTCGCCATACGTCCTGCCCGTGGCCTTTTCGACGATCATCGCGGCCAGGAAGTAGTTGGTGTTGGAGTAACCGAAGCCCTCGCCCGGCTCGAAGTAGGGCGGGTTGGCCAGGGCGATCTTCACCAGTTGCTCGGGGGTGTAGGTGTCGTAGCGGTGCTCGAACCACGCGGCTCCCTGTCCCGTGGCGAAGAACTCCTTGTCATTGCCGTAGTTGAAGATCCCGCTGGTGTGGTTGAGCAACTGCCGGATGGTGATCTCACGGCCGTCGTAGCCATTGCCCTTGACCAGGCCGGGCAGCCACTTGTCCACCGTGTCGTCGAGGCTCAGCTTGTGTTCGGCCGCCAGTCGCAGGACCACGGTGGCCGTGAACGCCTTGGTGGCGCTCCCGATGCGGAACCGCTCGTGTTGCCGGCGCTCGCGGCCGGTCTCGGTGTCGGCCACGCCCGCCGAGCCGAACCACTTGCCGTTGCCATCGCGGATCTCGGCGACGATGCCGGGAGTGCCGCCGGCCACGGCGTGATCAAGAGCACGCTGAACCTCGGCATGACCGGGAGCAGGCGCCGCCGACGCGGCGGGGGCCGCCATCGCGGCCTCTGCCACCGTCACTGCGGCGATGAGCAGCCCTGCGGTAGCGGGGAGGGACTTGGTCATGTCGATTCCTTTCAGGCGAGGGACATCAGCGCGACACCGACTGTCTCACTCGCGATAGTGCTTGTTCGGCACAGTGGAAAAGCTAATTTGCGTTCACAAAAATGTCAAATGTAATCTCGGATTTTTTCTATTTATGCAGGTGAAAGCGACGAGATTTGCAATGAATCTGCGATCGAACGCAATACGGATCACCGCTTCTTGCAATGATGTGCTCGCGAACGCAATACTGTCCATCCGCCCCACGGACGCACCAAGCGAACTGGGATGACAGAGCGACAGGAGGCGAACACCCGATGCCGGGAGGCAGGCTGACCTACCAGGACCGCCGGCACATCGCCGAGGGACTGGCCGAAGGACTCACCTACACCGAGATCGCCATGCGCCTGGACCGGCCGATCTCGACCATCAGCCGGGAGGTGATCCGCAATGGTGGAGCCGGCGGCTACCAGGCCGACCGGGCACACCAGGCGACCGAAGGCCGTGCTCGCCGACGCAGGCCGACCCCGGCCCCGGCGCCACCGGCCGCCACCGACGCACACGGGCGCGACCCCGAGGCGGTCCACGAACTGGAGGAACAGTTCACCGCGATGATGATCGGAACGGGGCTACCGCGCATGACCGCCCGGGTGCTCACCTGCCTGTACCTCACCGACAGCGGCAGCCTTACCGCCGCCGAGCTCGTCCAGCGCCTCCAGGTCAGTCCCGCCTCCATCTCCAAGGCCATCGGCGAACTCGAACAGCAGGAACTGATCCGGCGGGAACGCGACCCCCGCCGGCGGCGCGACCGGTACGTCATCGACGACGACGCCTGGTTCCGCGGCTGGCTGGCCAGCGCCAGACAGAACACCATGCTGGCCGATTTCGCCCGCCAGGGAGCCCAGACCCTCGGCGCCACCACACCCGCCGGCACCCGGCTGCAGGACGTGGGCGAGTTCTTCGAGCACGTCGGTCACCACATGATCCAGGCGGCCGAGCAGTGGCGGCAGGTCTATGCCGCGAGGCGAACGACAGATCGTTAGTACGGCGAGGCGATGTACAGGAAGTTTTTAAGAGACCCCTGGAAGGCGAACACCGGCAGCATCGCGCGCAGTACAGGATGGCGATGCCTGTAGCGAGCACCCGAGCACCCGAGCACCCGTCCGCCGGAGGGGCCGGCGCTGTGAACCGTCGCGACCGTGGCGGCGCCGTACAGCACCGTGGAGTCCACCGCGGGTCGTGGACGAACTCCGGCTCCAACGTCGGCGGCCTGCCGGGCTCATAGGTCAGGCGCCTGAAGCCGGTGTCGTGAAGGTAGACGTGGGCCCCTCCTCGGTTCAGAACTCGTACAGCCCTTCCTCGGACGTGATGCCACGATCCTTGTTCTTCGTCACGTCGGCGAGCTCGGTCACCGACATGAGGGCATGGTCCAACAGGCCGGAACGATCTGGCAGGTCTCAGCGGAGCGGTGACAGCAACGTCCCCACCCACACAGACTCACTTCGGCTATCGTCCACCACCCTCTGATCACGGTCTCCGCTACCTGACCGGGGTGATCGCTCCGCTTGAAAGCGGAAGGTCGGCGGTTCGGCCCCGCCCCTGGCCACAGCAGCTGAGCAGCACAAACGCCCCGAGCCGGTTACGGCCGGGGCGTTCTTCGTTGTGTTTGACGACAACGCGGTCAACGCGAAATCGCATGTGGGGCCTTTGGCGCCGAACGCGAAACGCTCCCGGTTCGGCGGGACGTTGGCCGATCTATAAAGCGGTGCCGATCTCTGTGGGAGTGAGTCTCCTGGTTTCCCTGGCGTTTTTCGCCGTCATTTGGAGGAAAAGGGTTTTCTCAGGATGAGAGGGGCGTGCTGTGAAGTGCCCTGCCTTCGCCGGGTCAGGAAGGCACGGGGAAGCCGGCGGGGCTGCGGTGCCCGGCTCTGTCGACGGCCTGTACACCGAAGAAGACGTTGTCCTTGGACAGGTCGATGCGCACTTCGGCGACGTCGCCGACCGGGATGACGTGGGTCCAGTCGGGGCTGGTGGTCTCGCGCCAGACGATTTCGTAGCCGGCAAGGTCGGGTTCGGTGCCGCGGGTCCAGACGAGGTCGGTGTCGTTGGTGAGCTGGTTGGTGCGGATCTTGACGTCCTTGGGCGTGCCGGGAGCCTGGGCGAGTGACCAGAGGGTTGCGGCGTTGACGCGGGCGACGCGAGCGATGTAGGTGAAGTCGCAGAATTCGGGGAGGTCGCCGAATTGTTTGCCGTTCTCGACGCGTACGTCCTGGTGCTGGTGGTCGAAGTTTTCGTTGGGTTCGGTGAAGCGAGCGGCGGGATAGCCCTGTTCGAGGAAGCCGATGTGGTCTCCGCCGCGCAGGTAACGGTCACGGCGGTAGATGATCCGGATGTTCATCCCGGTGGCATCGTTGTCAGCGACGTTCGTGACGAAGCGGGCGAGCTGGCGGGCGGGGGAGTCGTTCTCGCCGCCGACCGAGCGGCGGGTGTTCGCCTGAGCGGGGGTCTCGGCAGTGGGCACGCCCTCGGCGAAGAGCCGGACGGTACGGGGATCGCGGGTGCCGTCGTCGGCGGTGCTGCTGCCGACGATGTCGTTGGTGAACATCGCCTGCACATCGGCGGCCGCAGCCTTGTACTGCCCAGCCATGTACCTCGCGCCGTACAGGTTTTGCTCCTCCCCCGCGACGGCCGCGAAGACGATGGTGGCCTTGGGGCGGCGGGTGGCCATGACGCGGGCGAGTTCTATGGCGACGGCCACGCCGGAGGCGTCGTCGTTGGCGCCCGGCGCGTCCGCTGTGGCGTTCATGACGTCGGTGACCCGTGAGTCGTAGTGGCCTGACACCACGTATATCCGGTCAGGGGTGACGGAGCCGCGCAGGGTGGCGACGACGTTGGTGATGAGGGTGGCGGTGGGGATCCGGGAGGCAGGCTGCTGGATGTAGGACTGCAGCTCGACGGTCATGTGCCCACCGGACGCCGCGGCGTACTTCTTCATCTCGGCAAAGATCCAGTCGCGGGCGGCGCCGATACCGCGGTTCGGATCGTCCTGGGTGGAGAGGGTGTGCCTCGTGCCGAAGCTCACGAGCTTGCGGATGGTGGCCTCGATGCGTCGCTCGTCGATGTTCCGTAGCAGGGCGCGCAGTTCGGCGTCGGGGTGCTGCTTGGTGACAGGCCGACCGGGACCGGCTGGGCGAGCCGAGCCCGCTGCCGCCGCTGGGCCTCCGTCGAGGGTCACTCCTGCGGTTACCGCCGCGGTCGCGGAGATGGAGAGAAAGGTACGACGGCTGGCTTTACTGGGGAGTTGAGAATCTTTGTCATCCACATAGTGGGTGTATCCGGACATGGAAACTTTGTCCATGCCCAATATGCCGCGCCTCCGGCGCCCCTGGGTACCGCATCGAGGGGAGGCGCCGGCTTCGGCACTCGCTCCCCTGTCATGGGTGATTGCCTCCGCCCACGATGAGAGATCGGCATACGAGCCGCCGCCGCCGACCGGTCACGCCGAACGATGTGCAGCGGCTTGTACGGCAACACCGCCTTGCACGGTCACGCGCCACCAGCCCACATCTACTGTCCGACCAGGCCGTGAGTCCGCCGACCTGGGTGGCGCCGTTCACTCATGATGAAGTGGTTATAAGTGGAGCCACGACCGTGCTACATCCAGAGACGGCTGCAGCGTTCCTGTCGGGTGAATGTGCCGGCGCACTAGGCTGCTGATCATGAAGCGTTCGACGATCGCGGTGATCGTGGCTGCTTGTGTGTGGGGCGGTGTTCTGCTCGTTCCCGTCGCCTTCTTCGCGCTGAACTATGGGTGCGATGCCGGTGATGACCGGCTTGTCGCCTCTCTCGGCATCCTCGATGTTCGTCCGGCGAGCGCGACACCGCAGGAGGAACGCAGCAGTTCTTGCGATGAGGACGACCGGATCACGACCGTCTCGCAGACCTACCGTCCCTCGGGCGCGCGAGCCGACGTGCTGCCCTTCTACCGAGACATCGCGCTCAAGAACGGGTGGACGCCCCCTCCGGAGGATGACGGTGAAGGGGTGCACTGCTTCACCAAGTCCGTCGAAGGAAGGAACATCGAACTCTTTGTGCAGTTTGTGGATGCGGCGGGAGAGGGGTACGGCGATGACTACGAAGTACTCGTGAGCACTTCCGCGGCCGGCCTGAGCTGGTGGTGTTGACCCCGCGGAGCCTTTGAACGCTTCGAGCCTCCGCCGCCGGCTACGGGAGGCGGGGCTGACGACAACGGCGGCCACCGCTAGCGCACGGCGCCAGCCGTCCGCAGCTTTCTGACCTCGTGCCGGTCGAGCGGAGCAGGGGGATCGCTCCGCCTGAAAGCGGAAGGTCGGTGGTTCGACCCCGTCCCTGACCGCAGTGGCTGAGCAGCACAAACGCCCCGAGCCGATCACGGCCGGGGCGCTTTTCGTTGTGCTTGACGACAACGGGTTCCGACGTTCCAGGTTGAGATCGGCCTCGGCTACGTTAGCCCCGACGTCTATAAGGCCGCCCAGGCTGCCTGACCATCACGCCAAGGGTGTTCGCCAAAGCGGAACAAGCTCAGATATCTTGCTACAAGATCGTAACGAGAGGCGAGTCATCGGAGTGATGTCCAGCCCGGATAATGCTGTGGTGGTGTTTCGTGGACTATATATTCTGATCGTTCCGTTTGTGGTCGCAGGAGTTTCCGCCTGCTCGGTCATACCTGAGCCATTAATTTCCAAGATGACCGGAAGGGAGTCCTACCGCGAATCGAGCGAAGCCATGATGCCTACGCTCAAGCAGGGTGACGTGGTCACCGGCACGGTGACCGACGGGACGTACACACCTAAGACGGGTGACGTCATCGCCTTTCTGCCTCCGAAGTCGTGGGGCGGAAGTGGCGGCTACATTATCAAGCGAATCATCGGCGTTCCAGGAAATACGGTCAGTTGCTGCGACCCGCAGCATCGGATGGTCATTGACGGCAAGCCGGTGGATGAACCATATGTGACCAACGAGCGGGCTTCGAATCTCACCTTCGAGCCGATAGTCGTCCCGGAGGGGCGTATCTGGGTCCAAGGCGACAATCGCGATGTCTCTCTTGACTCGCGTAACCACCATCGCACGGGGGTTGACGGCACCGTCCCTGTGTCCAACGTCATCGGAGTCATCGACGTCAGCACCGCGAAGTAGAACCCGCTCATGAAGCGTTCGACGATCGCGGTGATCGTGGCTGCTTGTGTGTGGGGCGGTGTTCTGCTCGTTCCCGTCGCTTTCTTCGCGCTGAACTATGGGTGCGATGCCGGCGATGACTACGAAGTATTCGTGAGCACTTCCGCGGCCGGCCTGAGCTGGTGGTGTTGACCCCGCGGTGCCTTTGAACGCTTCGAGCCTCCGCCACCGGCTACGGGAGGCGGGGCTGACGACAACGGCGGCCACCGCTAGCGCACGGCGCCAGCCGTCCGCAGCCCTCTGCTCCCTGACCGGGCCAGGTGGCAGCGTACGTAACCGGGCAATCAATAGAAGCGCCCGGGTTTAATCACGCGGGCGCTTGGATGTGCATAGAGATGCTTCGACCGAGGGCGTCTCCGAGCTTTCCCAGGGTGTTGCGTTTGTCGTCGGGGGAGATGTGGGCGTAGACGGTCATGGTCACTTCGATGTCGCTGTGGCCGGCGATGCCGCCGACGACCCGGGGCGGGGCGCCGAGGTTGAGCAGCAGGGTCACGCAGGTGTGGCGGAGATCGGGAATCGCCCGCCGCCTGGGACGGCTCCGTCGACGATGAGTACCACGGCGTGCCGTCTCGGTGGGATAGGACTGCTCCAACGTTGATCGCTGAGCGGCGACGCCGATGTGTCGCCCCGGGATGTTCACACGATTCGGAGCTTGCCGGCGCCAGTGCTGCTCAGGCCGCACCCGTACAGTCGGCTTCCCTTTGGGCTACAACTGACGCAGCACCTGCATGGCGTCCTTCTCGATGCGCGAAAGATCGTGGAGGATGACGCCGGCCTGTTCGAGGTACCCCGCGTCGCCGCTCTCTCCAGCCTTCGCGATCAGGATGGACACGTCCGTCCACAGGAGGGCGGCCTCGGCGTACAGCTTGTGACCGGCGCGGAGGTTGCCGTCGTCGATCAGCCGGGTGCACTCGTCGAGGAAGTCGCGATAGAGGGCGCGAAACAGGGCGCCGCCGGTGCCGCCCTTCTCCATGAGGAGAGCGGCCTGCGGCAGGTCCTGCTGCGGCTCGCCGGCGCGTAGCAGCCATCCGGGCACCTGTTTGCCGGCCTTCTCGATGCCGCGGTGGCCCAGGTTCGCGATGGGAGCGGCGAGGAAGGCGTCGGCGCAGTCTTTGACGGCGGGGATGATCTGGTCCTGCCAAGAAAGCGGGTGAGCCGGCAGGGTGATGGTGAAGGATCGGTTCCTGGCGGTCATCGGGCCGCGTTCGGCGCGTGCCATGGCGAGGCCGGCCCGGCTGGTGCGCACCGCTCCTCCCTGCTGGTCGGTGTCCACAAGGTAGGCGTCGTGCTCGTCGTAGCCGTACATGGCGACGACATGACCGCCGAAGTGCACCTTGGAGCGGAAATAGTCCAGGTGGTAGCAGTCGAGCTGAAGGCCGACCGGCCGACCGGCGTCGATGGAGGCGGCCACGTTCTCCCACGCCTTGCGCGGTGAGGTGGTCTCCTCGGCCATCAACGTCAGTCCCAGCCTGGCGGCCAGGTTCCTGGTGAGCTCGAAAGGCTTGACGCGGCCTCCGAGAAAGGGAAACGCCATGCCCTTGCTGTCCCAATAGATGAAGGACAGGCCCGAGCCCAGCCCGAACAGCATGGGCTCGGACAGATCAAGTCCCTCATGCCGCAACAGCACCCCCAGCGCCGTCGTCTCGCAGTGGCACATGCCGCGGGTCTCGATGTCCTTCACGATGGTCATGCGTCGCTCTCCTCAGGCTGACGCGGCGAACGGTCACACCGCCCCCCTCCCTGATATCTTCATGATCAACATCTGGGGACCGCTGGGAGTAGCATGAGGCCTCCCACAGTGGGAGAGTCCAGCCGAGACCGCGACAGTCGGGCGAACCCGTGACCGACTCGACGAATTCAACCTGTGTGCCGGCCGCGCGGTCGCGCTTGACGACAACCCTGGCGACAACGTCGGTCACCTCAAACACACTCCGGCGACCTTCCACCCTCTGGCCACGCTCTCCGGCACCCGAGCAGAGGGATTGCTCCGCTCGAAAAACGGAAGGCCGGCGGCTCGACCCTGCCCCTGACCACAGCGGCTGAGCAATATCGTTCAGGGCTTTTTGATCTTCGGTGACAGCAATGTCATCCGATTACCGGTGAGCGTGAGACACGTGGATGATGTCCAGCCGAAATTCCTCCTGATCGACGCGGATGAGCAAATCTGTGGCTCCTGCCTTGATGCCGAAGGCGCCTTCGTCGAGGCGCCGGAGGACGACGAACCTGTGAACGTCGAAATCCTGGGTTGCCTTCCCTCCCAGCGGATGCGTGACTACCTCAGCGGGTCCAAGCGTCACCGCCGGAGGAATCCGCTGGGGCCGGGTGCGCTCCGGATGCTTGATACGGACGGGAATCCGCTCGCGGAGTTCTGGATGGGCGAGATCATCGACTGGCGGCCCTCACCGCTCGGCCGTGAACGGGTGGACCTGGTCGCCCGCTGTGGGGATTACGTCCCCTCCTCTCGTACGCGGCATGTCTGGGAGCGTTGGCGTACGGCCAGGCCCGACCGGATCAATCAGTGGGCCGGCTACGCGGGGGCGGACAGAGAAGAGTGGCTGACCATCGTCTTCCACAACAACCGCTGGCGGACAGGACACCCCGATCGCCCATCGGGACGCACCTACGATCTCGACGGAACGCACGTCACCGACAAAGCGAGCTTCTACCTGGCGATCGGGGAAGCGATCAACGGGCCCGGGGGCTACTTCGGCTGGAACCTCGACGCGCTGGACGACTGTCTATGTGGGCATTTCGGGGCGGAGGCGCCTTTCACGCTGCTCTGGCACCATGCGCACGTTGCTCGGGAATCTCTCGCCTTCTCGTTCGAGGGAGCGGGTGCCGGCTCGACCTATTTCGATGTCATCCACACCGTCTTCGAGGAGAAGGGGGTAGACGTCGTACTGAGGTGATCCTCTGCCGCCCGGATGTTCACCACCTTGCGGGCCGATCCGGGATCGCTGTTCAACGGCGTTGACGCCCTGTCCTGATCTGAGGACAGGGCTTCATCGGAGTCCGCCTGCCTGTTCCATCGTCACGATGGGGCGAGGCGGAGGATCTGGTCGCGGACGGGGTCGTCCAGGTCGGCCTGGAGCAGGCCGTTGTTGATGGCGGGGGCGCAGTTCATCGAGATCGTCACCGCGGCGGCGGGTCCCTGCGGATAGCCGAATATGAGCCGGATGCCGCGTTCGCTGGTGGCTCCGAGCCCTTGGCAGGTGTTCTCGCTCGGCACGGTGTCCAAGGAGTTCAGTGTCGCGGCCAGGGCACGGGCGATGTCCCTGTTGTGCCGTTTGCGGTAGGGCGGCCTTGAGTACGTGGCGTCCCTGCACACGGTGAGGCGGCCAGGCCGCCCCGGAACCAGCAGCTCGTCCTGGCCCCGGCGGTCGCCGGGACCCCTGCAGGGGTCCTCCGGCGGTACGGGCCGCCAGGTTCCGTCCTTGTAGGCGGTGGTGATGGCGGGCCCGACGTACGAGTTGCTGCCGGCGGTGCCGTTGGTGGTCCGCACGCAGCGGTTGACCTCCTCGGCGCTGCCCACCCACAGGGCGCGGCCGTCGGGGTAGGCGAACCGGATGAGGTAATTGGTCATCGGTCCCCCCATCGCCGTGCACATACGGCCTACCTCGGCGTCGGCCACCGGGAGGTAGGCGAGGTCACGGGCCATCGCCGCCGCCTGGTCCGTCAGCGTTCGCGAACCGGCCAGCCGCTCACCACCCGGATGCGCGTTGTCCCTTCCGGGGTAGGCGCAGATGAGGGCCTTCACCGGCGAGCCGGGGACGAGTGACTCCTCCACACCGTTGATGTCGGCGGCGGCGGGTACCCAGCCGCCGATGTTCTCGCTGTCCCAGCGCTGCGGGCAGGTGGCCGGTACGGGCGACGACCCGCTGATCGGTCCCGAGATCACCAGCGTCGCCACGCACACGCCGGCCGCCGCGAGGCCGAGACCGATCGAAGTGGAAAGCTTCATAGTTCATAGACGTCGATTCCCGGTCGATCGGTTCGCTTCGTTCGTCCCTGTCCGGGCGCCGGGTGAAGAGGAGGAGCGCGACCGCGGCGACGGCCGCGGTGGCGAACCCGGCCCGGCCGGCCGTTTTGGAGGTGCTCGGTCTCAGACCGTGAGCGGAGAGTCCTTCCGCATGGAGACTCGCTGAACCACAGAGGAATCGGGCCGAGTGTGATGTGGCAAACGAACCACACGCTCATTGATCGATCAGGGCTACGCGCACCGTGCCGGTGGCCCCGCGAAACGCGGGATCACCGGCACGGCATGTCATGCGAGGTGGTGAAGGGGATCGGTCAGCGGCCCCAGCCCGGCGTGGTGCCGCACTTGGCCTTCGCGTTGATGCAGACCTTCACGAGCGCGCCGAGCGTCTCCGGCTTCCACGCGTTCATGAAGTCCCCGTGAATCGAGGACGCCAGGCCCGACGACAGCGCCAGGCCGTCACCGCCGAGGGAGTCGTAGCCGAGCATGAGCGAGATGTTGGGGACCGCGACCGGATAGGCGCCGGAGCACTGGCCATCCTTGGCCGGCCCCATGTGCGACTTGTGGTCGGGCGAATCGATGTGCTTGCCGTCCCAGCAGTCCTGGAACGACAGCTGGTAGATCAGGTTGCCGCCCTGTGCGCAGACGGGCCAGTTGCCGTCGGCGCTACGTCCGGTCTCCGCGCTGCCGGCGCACCAGAACTGGCCGCTGGCACCCTTCGGCGTCGCCACCTGCCGCTTCGCGTCGCCCTGCACCGCGACCAGACCCGGCGGGAACGGCACGACCTGCGACGGGTCCTTGAGCCGGGAGCCGTAGTACACGCGGAAGTTCTTCATCGGGACCGGCTTACCGTTACGCAGCAGGGTCGGCGCCCAGTAGGCGCTGTGATCCCCAGGCGCGTCGCAGTTCGTGGGACTCGCGAGCAGGTCTTCCGTCGTGGTGTCCGCCGTCACCTTCGGGCCGAAGAAGGTGTGCAGGTGGGAGGCGCCGGACAGGCCGGGCAGCACGACCGGGTCGTCCTTGGCCTCGTTGGCCACCGAGCAGTTGGTGTGGAACTCGGGGACTCTCACGATTCCCGCGGGGACCGCCTGGGGCGCGACCTTCTCGTAGGCGTCCAGGGCCTTCTTCCACGCGGCCTGGTTCACCGGCACCCAACCACCGGCAGGCGCGGTAGTGGTCGGGGTCGCGCTGGGCGTCGAGCTCGGCTTGGGCGTCGAGGTCGGGGTGGAGGACGGTTTCGGGGTCGGGGTCGGGGTCGAGGTGCCCGAGCCGGTGCCGAAGACCTGGAACTCCCACAGCGAGACGCCGTACTGGCTGGACCGCTTGGTCGCGTACAGCCGCACGAACCGGCCGGTGGCCGACACGTTGATGGTCTGGACGCCGCCCTTGCCCGCCGTGGTGCTGTGCACCGTCTTCCAGGGGCCGTTACCGCCGGTGGCGGTCTGGATCTGGAACGCCGTGGCGTAGGCGTTCTCCCAGTTGATGACGATCTTCTTGATGGCGGTGGACTTGCCGAGGTCGACCGCGAGCCACTGCGGGTCGCTGAACTTGCTGCCCCAGCGGGTGCTGGTCTTGCCGTCGAAGGCGGCGGCGGCCGACAGGTCACCGCGCTCCGCCGAGGAGGCGATGGCGGTACGGCCCTGCGAGAGGGGTACCTCGGCCGCGGCGGCGGCCGGGGAGGTGACGCTCACCACGGAGGTGCCCAGGAGGCCGACGAGAACACCGGCCAGCGACAGGCGGCGGACCTGGCGTACGACGGACGCGCGTCCGGCTCGGATGCCGCGCGGGGCGGTTGAGCTCATAGTGAATGAAGTCCTTGTCCTGTTGGGAAGTCGCGGAGGGGACGTCTGGCGGCGCTCGCACGCGCCGTCACATAAGGAGACCCGCAGGCCGCGAGTGGATAACGAAAACTTCGGAGAAGCTCGGAACGTTTTGTCGTCCGTCCCGCGCCCGGCCCGTCTCCTGCTTCGCCGGTCTCCTCCAGCCACCACAGGGCGAGCGGGACGCGGTCGTCCTTGTCCAGCCGTCGGGTGGCCTCGGCGACCTCGCGGTGCCGGCCGGTGAGGCCCAGCCGCCTACGGGACTGGAAACCAGCGCGCAGGCGAATCTTTCTGATCTCAAGTCCGTACAGGCCCTAAGTCCGAGGCGCCGAGTCTGGCTTGGATCGCCCGCCGTGCTCCTGGCTGGTCCCTGGTTCTTCATCTGAATGGCTGGATGTCATCTTCGGATGCGCTTGATCTCGCTGGGGCCGGCGGCCGATGCCGTTTGGATGGGGATCCTGCCGGCGACTTCGCTTGATGATCATGTGGGGAAATACCGGCAGTTCGGAGTGGTTCAATCCAGGTTCTGCGGATCATCTGCTTCGCGATGCGTTGTCATGAGCGGACCGGTCGGGCGCGCAGACGCTGCTCAATCGTGGGATGAGTCTGCGGCGCCCAATGCTCGCGGATGGCATTTCGCGCTCCCCCGCCCCCACGTTGCAGACGTAGCATGGCCCGCACCGGGGCGGCGCCAACCAGATCGACCGCGAACCGATCGGACGCGTACACCCGGCGACGCAAGATCCACAGCGCGGCATGGTAGGCCATCAGCAGGCCGGCCCCGACGGGGAGCAGTACCGGCAGCATCGTGAACTCGATCAGTCCCCATACGGCCATCGCCGCGGCCGCTACCGGCAGGACGTGCTGGGCGGCATGCAAGACGTACACATCAAAACCGAGGTGTCCCAGCGCGATGTAGCCGAGTTGGTGGGCGACCAGACCGGCCAGCGCATCCTGTGGCCATTGTTCGGCTGTGGTCCGGTCGACGATGAGTGTCGCGGCCGGGCGAGGCCAGGCCCACCTGACATCGATCGTCGCTGCCACGTGCAGGTCACCGACGGCGACGGGCAGGCGGGGATCAAGATCTGCGCGCGCCGTGAGAGCGCGCATCAGAATGTGCAGCCGATCAACGGTGTCTATGTCCATTGCCTCCGCCTGCGACGAAAGATCGGCATACGAGCCGCTACCGTCGACCAGTCACGCCGAACTCGGCCGCGCTGATCCTGGAGGTTTTCAGTATGACCGGTCCGGAGGCTGCCAGGACCGCTCCGACGCGGAGTGCCCCCGCGGGGAGGTGCGTCTCCGCATGCGGTGCCTGTGCCATGGTGGCCTTTCCGTTTCCGCCGCTCGCCGGTGGAGCGATTCGGGTGACGGTAGCGCGGTGACTCAGGCGTTGCCGTTGTCTCCACGCAGAGCCGCCGCGAAGCGCCGGCCCGGCGTCGGGTCGACCCCGAAGCGCTCGGCGTAGCGTTCGTGAGTTTCCTCCCACGATCCGTGTGCCTCCTCTTCGGAGAGGGGCTCGCCGGCGAGATGAGGTTCGAGCCGCGAGAGGTAGGCATCCCAGCCGCTGGCGGTCTGCGCGGCGAGGCCGCGGTCGTCGAGGACGTGGGTGAAGACCAGGTGGCAGCCGTCTCCGTGAGCGGCCAGATCGAAGCTGTACAGCTGGCCGGCGTAGGTCCAAGCCAGGCGGTGGGGCGGATCGACCTCGATCACCTCGCCGGTCGCGCCGCCGGCCTCGAAGGTCTCACCCGTCGCCGGTGTCCAGTCGGCGGCCGCGGGGAACCAGCGCTCGAGCTCTGCCGGCACGCTGACAGCTCGCCACACACGCTCGATCGGGTAGGCGAGCGTGCGCTCGAAGCGCAGTGCCGGGCGACCGTCGATCGTTTCCAGGGTTCCGTGAATCATGGGTTCTCCTCCAGGTGTTGTTCCAGAGCATCGAGGCGCCTCGACCAGAACGCGCGGTAGGGCTCCAGCCACTGGTCGACCTCGGCAAGAGGTTCCGGGCGCAGCGCGTACACACGCTGCTTGCCATCCGTGCGCACCACGACGAGCCCGGCCTCGCGTAATACCTTGAGGTGTTTGGACACGCCGGGCTGGCTGAGATCAAGGCGTTTCACCAGCTCTCCGACGGGCCGCTCACCATCGCGCAGCAGGTCGAGAATCTGCCTGCGGTGCGGCTCGGCCAGGGCTGCGTAGGCGCTCACGTGCTCATATTGCCAGATGGAAATATGAGTCTGCAACCCGGAACCGAGCCGGCGCCCCCGAGTGCCGTCCGAGCTCACCGGCAGACGGCTGCTGCCACTCGTCGGCAAAATCAAGGCGGCTACGGCCCGTGAGGAATGGCCGGCCATCGTCCGCCACGGCAACCGCCGGCGGGCAGGACACCCCGATCACCGGTAGGGAGGCACTTCGCCGGAGGTCGCCTGGTTGTGGCGGGGTGCCGCGCCGGGAGGGGAGATCCTGCCCGTATGTGTGTCGTAGTGCACGCTCGGCATTAAGTGTGTGTTTGTACGCAGAACGGGACTTTCCTTCTGCCTAATGTCAGTGCTGTCCGGAGCGCAGCACCGAAAAAGCGCACCGGGCGCAGGTCACACGGGTTCTTCCCGAACACCCTCGCTCAAAGGAAATCCCTCATGCGTAAGCTTCGCAGCGTCCTTGTCGGCACGGCCCTGGCCGGCGCTCTGGCGGCCGGTGTCGTCGCCGCCCCCGCCCAGGCCGCCACCGCGACCACCGCCGGTACGGCCTCGGTCGCCCAGGCGCAGTACACCAAGCACTGGTTCTCCGGCTACTCCAGCTTCGGCCGCGGTGAGTCGCGCGGCGAGCGCTCCTACTACAAGGGCTACTGGTACTACTCCGAGGGCCGCTACTACTTCGACATCAACACCTGGGACCGTGACCGCGACCGGGAGAACACCTTCATCGACTTCTACTACCACGACGACCGCGGCTGGCACAACCGTCGCTTCAACACCGGCGGTCACCACGAGTGGAAGTTCAGCTACAGCGCCAAGGGCGGCTTCGACGGCTTCCGCGTCCGCATCGGCGAAGGCCGCTCCGGCGACTTCGACTGGGGCAACTACCACCGCGACTCCTTCTGACCCTCCCGTGAAGGTGTGACACGCGTCGCGTTCGAAGGGCGAACCGGCGGAGGTGACCAGCGATCCCGCTGACGCCTCCGCCGTTCGGCGCCCTCCCTCCTCGCCGCCCCTCACTGACGAACGCTGACATCGCGGGCCCTCACTGACGAACGCCGAAAATCAGAGAACGGTTTAGCATCGTATGGATGGAGCTGTGGGAGCGTTCCGCGACGCTGGATCTCCTCGGCGACCTTCTGCGCGAGAGCGCCCGCGGCGGTCGTGTGGCGGTGGTGGCCGGCGAGGCGGGCATCGGCAAGTCCGCGCTCGTGACCGAGTTCGCCCGGCGATGCGGGTCGGCGGCATGGGTGCTCTGGGGCGGCTGCGACCGGTTGATCACCCCGCGGGCGCTGGGCCCCCTGCACGACATCGGACGCCAGGCCGGAGGCGTCCTGGCCGATCGGTTGAGCGCCGGCGCCGCGCGGGAGGAGGTCTTCGCGGCCTTCCTGGACGAGCTTTCCGGCCCGCCGCAGCGGCCGCGTCCGGTCGTCGTGGTGGAGGACGCGCACTGGGCCGACGAGGCCACGCTCGACTGGCTGGTCTGGTCGGGCCGACGGATCGGCAGGATGCCGGCCCTGTTCGTGGTGACCTACCGTGACGACGAGGTGGGCGCCGAGCACCCGCTGCGGGGCGCCCTGGCGGCTCTGCCCAGTGCCATCGTGCGACGCGTGTCGTTGGCGCCGCTGTCGCCGGAGTGTGTGACGGAGCAGGCGCGCCGGGCAGGGCGGGATCCGGAGCCGGTCCACCGGTTGACCGGCGGCAATCCGTTGCTGGTGACCGAGCTGTTCAAGGCCGAGGGCCGGGCGGTGCCCGCCGCCGTGCAGGATCTCGTCCTGGACCGGATGCGGGCACTGCCGCGGCCCGCCCGGGAACTGGCCCAGCTGGTGGCGGTGATCCCGACTCGCGCCGACGCCGCCGTCGTGGCGGGGGCGCCGGACCTGGTCGACATGTGTGTCGACGCCGGGGTGCTCGTGCCGTCCGGTGACGGCGTGTCGTTCCGTCACGAGCTGCTGCGCGGCGCGGTGGAGGACGCGATGTCGCCCGCGCGCCGTGCCGCCCTGCACCGGCGGGTGCTGGGCGTGCTGGCGGGGACCGCCGGGGTCGACCCCGGACGTCTGGTCCACCACGCGCTACACGCGGGGGACGAGGCCGCGGTCCTGCGGTACGGCCAGGTGGCAGGCGCGGGCGCGGCCCGGCAGGGCGCGCACCGGGAGGCGACGGCACACTACCGGGCCGCGGCCGTGCACGCCGACCGGCTGCCGGCCCCGCCGCGGGCCGGGCTGCTGGAGGCGTACGCGTTCCAGGCGTACCTGGCGGGGCTGGCCGAGGAGGGACTGCGGGCCCGGTGGGCGGCGCTGGCCGTACGGGAGGATCTGCGGCAACCCGGCCAGGTCGGGGAGAACCTGCGCTGGATCTCCCGGCTGGCGTGGTGGGCGGGAGACGCGGGGCAGGCCCGGGAGGCGGCCGCCCGGGCGGTGACGGTCCTTGAGGCCGAGCCGCCGGGCCGGCAGTTGGCCATGGCCTACAGCAACCGGTCGCAGCTGCACATGCTGGCGGGCGAGCGGGAGACCGCGGTCACGTGGGGGGAGCGGGCGCGGACCCTGGCCGACCGGCTGGGGGATGTGGAGACCTCCGTACACGCTGTGATCAACGTGAGCAGCGCCCGGCTGATGGACGGTGACGACGGCGCGGCCGCGGTGCTGCGAGAGGCGCACGAGCGGGCCTCATCTCTCGGGCTGGCCGATCACGCCGCCCGGGCGCTGGTCAACCTGGCCACCTCGCTGGTCGAGCTGGCCGAGTACGAAGCCGCCGTCCCGGCGGTCGAGCGGGCGCTGGCCTACGCCACCGAGCAGGACCTCGACGGCTACGTCCAGTACCTGCTCGGGGTGCGGGCGGGGCTGCGGCTGGCCCGCTGTGACTGGACCGGCGCGCTGGCCGACGCGGACGCGGCGCTGGACCGGCCGGTCAGGGCCGGGGTCGCCGTGGTTCCCGCGCTGGTGGCGCGGGGCCGGATCCAGGCCGCTCGCGGCGAGCCCGAGGCGTCGGCCACGCTGGACGAGGCCGCCCGCCAGGCCGAACGCACCGGTGAGGTGCAGCGGGTCTGTCCGGTGGCGGCTGCCCGCTCGGAGTACTTCCTGTGGCGCGGCGATGCCGGGCGTGCCGCCGAGGAGGCTCGGCGCGGCCTGGACCTGGCCATGACGGTGAGCCACCCGGTTTACGTCGGGGAACTGGCCTACCGGCTGCGGCGGGCCGACGGGACCGGGATCCCGGGTGCGGTGGCGCGGCCGTACCAGATGATGATCGACGGTGACTGGGCGGGCGCGGCCGCGGAGTGGGTCCGGCGCGGTGCCGGATACGCGCGCGTCGAGGCGCTGGCGGGCGGTGACCAGGGCGCGGCGACCGAGGCGTTGCGGGCCCTGGACGGGCTGGGGGCCACTCGGGCGGCGGAGAGGTTACGGGCCGAGCTGAGAAGGCGCGGATTCACCCGGGTGCCGCGCGGCCCCCGCCGGGCGACGGCCGCCAACGCCGCCGGCCTGACGCCGCGCCAGGTGGAGGTGCTCGCGCTACTGGTCGAGGGGCTGTCCAACGCCGAGATGGCCGGGCGGCTGTCGTTGTCGGTCAAGACCGTCGACCACCACATCTCCGCGGTGCTGGGCAAGCTCGGTGTGGCCAGCCGGGGCCAGGCGGCCGCCGCGGCGTACCGGCTGGACCTGGTCCGTAATCCCGCAAATTAGGGAGATCTCCCCAATCGCGGACCGTCGCGAGGGTCATACCGTTCTGTGCGGAGACGCCGCCGTAAGGGGAGATCGTGACCTATCTCAGCACGCCCGCCGAATCACCCCTCTACCAGAGCGAGCGGGCCGCCCTGGGGTACGTGCCCAACCACCTCAGGGTGCTGGCGCTGCGGCCTGACGTCCACGATGCCTGGCAGCGATTGGGGGAGGCGGTCAGGGCCGGCATGGACCCGCGCCGCTACGAACTGGTCACCCTGACGGCCGCCCGCCGTCTCGGCTCCACGTACTGCGGTCTCGCCCACGCGGCCGTGCTGCGTGAGCGGTTCTACGACGACGCGGCGCTGCGGGCGATCGTGACCGACCGCCACGACGCGGGGTTGGCTCCGGTGGACGTGGCGGTCATGGACTTCGCCGAACGTGTCGCCGCCGATCCCGTCACGGTGACCGAGGCGGACGCCGAGATCCTGCGCGGGCACGGGCTGGCCGATGTCGACATCTTCCAGATCGTGCTCGCCGTCTGCCTGCGCCGCTTCTTCAGCGGCGTCCTGTCCGCGGTCGGCGCCGTCCCGGACCCGGTCTTCGACGGGCTGCACCCCGGTATCCGGGCGGTCCTCGGGGCATCCGGCGTCGAGGCCGCCTCCCTCTAGGGCCGGGTGACGGCGGGCGCCGGGTCGGCGGCTCGCCGGTGTCACGGCCGGTGATCCATCACACGCTCCCTCACCCTCGGGCGCCGCGTCGTCCGAGGAAGTCCACGTGCTCTATCGACGAAATACCGAGGAGAGAACCATGGCCGGAAAAGCCGTCGTCAGTTTGACCACCGGGCTTGAGGACCCGGAGCGGGTCACCGTGGCGTTCCTGGTCGCGGTCGGCGCGGCCGAGCAGGGCCGTCCCACGCTCATGTTCCTCACCAAGGAAGCGGCCCGGCTGGCGCTGGACGGCGTCGCCATCGCCGTCGCGTGTGAGGGCTGCCCTCCGCTGAGCGACCTCGTGGCCCGGTACGCCAAGGCGGGCGGACACTACCTGGTCTGTCCGATCTGCTTCGAGGCCCGCGCGCTCGACAGGCAGCGACTCATCGAGGGGGCGGAGCTGGGCGGCACCGTCCCCATGTGGCAGTGGATCGGCGACGAGGGCGCGACCACCTTCAGCTACTGACGTCCTGAGGGCGTCGAGGCATGGGACACGGCCATCGCGCGCTCAAGGTCATCGGAGTCCGCCCACCTGTTCCATCGCCACGACAGGGCGGGGGAACGCGCCGCGCGGTGATCACGATCGGGGTGACAGCGGCGCCTCGGTGATCGGCCCGATCGGTTCGTCAGCCGGTCCCGACGGCGATTCCCGGGAAGGCGGCGGTGGCGTTGCTCCACGGCGAGTAGTACAGCCGCCAGGAGCAGATACGGCCGCTGACCACGTAGCCGGTGCAAGGCACCCGAGCGCTGGTGTCGATGAGGGAGATGACCCCCACCGCGTACTGCCGGGTGGTGCTGGACGGTTCGGGGGTCTCCACCGGGCCGCCGCTGTCACCCTGGCCGGCCGCGTTCTTGCGCGTCGAATTCTCAAGGAGGGCCATGCCGTGGAACACGCCCTCGGCATGGGGGATCGTGACATTGGTCATCTTCACCTGGCAAAGGCAGATGGTGCCCGAGGAGGCGCCGGAGGTGCAGAGCCACATGCCCGGGTAGGAGGCGGAGGTGCCGACGACCGGATTGCTGAACTCCGGCGATACGGTGCCGGGGTCGTTGTTGTAGACGCGGCCGGAAGTGCCGGCGCGGATCAGCATCACGTCGCGGCTGGTGTTGGCGTAGGCGATCGGGCCGATCACCTGGCCGGTCGGGTCGGTGGCCGTCTGCCCGACGCTGCCGCAGTGGGCCGCGGACAGCATCCAGCTCGCCCCGCCGAGGGTGACGGCGAAGCCTGTCGAGCAGGCACGGCCGGTGCCGGCGTTGCGCCAGGCGGCGCCGCCCAGCCAGGGCGCGGCGTCGTTCCAGCGGCTGGCCGGTGCCGGCGTGACCCCGGCCTCCACGGTGACCGGCACCGCCGAGTCGACGATCTTCGAGAGGGTCGGGCCGTGGCCGGCGACCGAGAGCGTGAGGCCCGAGCCGTCGGCGTTCGGCGCGATCGAGGTGATCGCATCGCCCAAGGTGCGGACGAGGCGGTTCGTCTCGCTCTCCAGCTCGCGGGCCGAGTGGGCCGCGGGCAGGACGCTGACCGGGACGTCCCGGCGCAGTCGGCCGACCAGGTCGCTGATGTGCCCGGGGGTGTCTCCCTTCCAGTAGACGCGCAGCTCGCGGTTCTCCGGCGCCGCGATGATGCCGGCGAACCCGGTGTCGTCCCGCGTCTCGACGGCGGCGGTGACGCGGTCGGCGGCCTTCACCAGCCTCTCCTGGGTGGCCAGCAGGTCCTTCCAGGAGGCGAAACCGCCCGGGGCCTTGCCGGTCGGCTCGACGGCCCGGGTGAAGGCTCCCTCAACGCGGTCGGCGGTGGCCTGGGCGACGCTCATCGTGACCACGGCGAGGGCGGCTCCCAGCGCCACTGCCAGACGACCGATGGATCGTGGGGCTCCTGAGGTGATCGGGGGGATTTTCACCGGACGCTCCTCTGCGCCTTAATCGGGGGGACATATTCGATATTTCATGCATTTACCGTACGATCAACATCTTGACAAAGGCTTTTAAAGTGGTAAATAGATGCAGTCGGATAACCTTGGCGGTGCAGGGGTGACTGTTTTGCCAAGCCCGTCACACCGCCGCCCATCCGCGCCAGGGCGGCCGGGCCACCCGAGAAGCTGCGGCCCCACCCCTGAGCGCGGCAGCCGGGCGACACAAACCGGCCGTGGCGACCGGGTGACACAAACGTCCCGAGCCGATCTGGGAGATCAAGAAATATCAAACCATGTCTGAGATGTGATGTTCGGAGAGGATTGATGCGGAGTCCGTGGAGCCACGGCCCCACCCGTACGCGCGGCCATGCGCGGCCATGCGCGGCTACGCGGTCGGCGTGTCAAGGCCGGTCAACCGCACCACCATCGCCGAGGGAGCCCGCGGGGCCCGCGGGGCTCGCGATGACCTCGGCGACCCGTTGGTCGTGCCCGGTGTCCCGATGCGAGAACCCCGTTGGCCCCGGGATCCGTATCGGAAGGCCCCGCATTACTTTTGCGGGAAATCAATCTTCACGGGGCATACCGGTATGCCTATTCTCTTGCACGAAACTTTGGCGGAAGAATAGCCGATGGGACTGGTCGGGCCATCCGGTCCGCACATGCCGGGAATCCGGGATGATTGGCGCTCGCCGTCGAGGTTGACGCCTGTGTTTATCGATCGCGGGCACGGGGATAGCTGTTGTCGTAATCGCCCATTTCGGGCGAATCAACCAGATCCGGGAGGCAACATGAACGGATACCTGCCGTATCGTGATTCCACTCCGGCGGCCCGCATCGGGGCAGTACGCGGCTGGCAGGCGGACATTCTCCGCGGCGAGTCGTAGCCGAGTGAAAGAGAGGTACTGCGGTGTTACAGGCCGCAGTGCCTCAACCTGTGGCAGGCGGGGCGGACGCATCGGGGGGCATTCATGGCGCGATTGTTCTACCCTGCCGCCCGGCGCAGCGATGTGGTGGAGGATCTGTTCGGATTCACGGTCTCCGATCCCTACCGGTGGTTGGAAGACGGGGACGACGCGCGGGTGCGGGACTGGGCGGCGGCCCAGGATCGTCTCTTCCGCGTGTGTCGCGCCGGATGGCGTGAGATCCGATCGTGGGCGTCCCTGGTGGACCAGGTATCGTCCTCCGGTGTGTCGGAGCCTCCGATGGTGCGCGGTCCGGTCATGTTCCTCGCCGAGCAGCTCCGTGGGGATGAGCAGCGGCGCCTGCTCGTCGTCGACGCCGAGGGCGACAGGCGGGTGCTGGTCGATCCGGTGGAGATCGATCCGTCCGGCCATACCGGGCTGTACGCCTGGTGGCCGTCGCGCGAGGGCGAACGTGTGGCCGTTCAGATGGAGGTCGCCGAGCAGCCCGGCAGCGACATCATGGTGCTGGACGTACGCACCGGTGAGGTGGTGGACGGGCCGTTGCCGCGCGCCCGCAACACCTCGCTCACCTGGCTGCCGGGAGGGGACGCGTTCTACTACGTCAGCCGAGTTCCCGATGAGGAGCTCGCCCCCGGCGACACGCGCCTGCAGCGGCGGGTGAGGTTGCATCGGATCGGCTCGCCCTGGCAGGCCGACACGGTGGTGCTCGGCGGCGACGACGCCCCGGACCACTACTACGGGCTCACGGCCGGCGCCGACGGCCGCTATCTGGCGATCACCGCGACGGCCGGGCCCGCCTCGCACAACGATGTGTACGTGGCCGAGCTCATCGATCCGGAGGCCCCGCGTTTCATCAAGATCGTGGACGGGCGCACGACACGCGCCCGCGTGCTCCCACGTTTCCTCGCGGACGGCGATCTGCTGCTGGTCACCGACTACCAGGCCCCGTGCGGCCGTGTCTGTGTCGCGCACCGGCACGACACCGGCCCGGCCGCCTGGCGCACGCTGGTGGCCGAGGATCCCCAGGCCCCCCTGGACGAGTGTCTGGTCCTGGACGACCCGGCACTTCCGCGGCCCCTGCTGCTGGTGGCACGCACCCGCCACGGCGCCTCGGTCCTGACGGTGCACGATCTGGCCAGTGGCCGGCCGCTCACCGATCTGCCCCTTCCCGGCGCGGGCGTCGTGTCATCCCTGCGCACGAGCATCCCGCACGGACGTCACGCGTGGTTCAGCTACTGCGACGCGACCACGCCCCCCACCATCCATCGCTACGACGCCATCAGCGGGCGGACGGAACAGGAAACCGGTGCCACGACGGCCGGGCACGCTCCCCGGATCCGCAGCCGCAGTGTCCGCTATCACGCCGGCGACGGTACCGAGATCACGCTGTTCCTGTTCACCCCGGCCGAAGAGCGTCGAGGCCCCCGCCCCACCCTCCTTTACGGCTACGGCAGCTTCGGCATGCCGATGCGCCCATGGTTCTTCCCCATGGCGGCCGCATGGGTCGGCGCCGGCGGCACCTACGCGGTCGCCTGCGTACGCGGAGGCGGAGAAGAAGGGCAACACTGGCACGACGCCGGACGGGGACCGCACAAACACCGCGCGGTCAGCGACCTCAACGACGCCGCGACCTGGCTCATCGACACCGGCCGAACCACCCGCGACCAGCTGGCGATCTTTGGCCAGTCCGCCGGCGGGCTGCTGGTCACCGCCGCCGCCACCCAGCGACCGGACCTGTACGCCGCGGTCATCGCCGAAGGCCCGCTGTGTGACATGGTGCGCTACGAACGCTTCGGCCTGGGACGTACATGGACGGACGAATTCGGTAGCGCCTCCCGGCCCGAACAACTCCAATGGCTGCTCGCATACTCTCCGTACCACAACGTCACGCCCGGACGCTCCTATCCCGCGTTCCTCCTCACCGGCGCGGTGACCGATCTGCAGACCGGAGAGGCCCATGTCACCAAGATGTGCGCGGCCCTCCAGCACGCCACCGGCGGCGACCGGCCGATCCTCATGCGTCGAGAACCCGACACCGCCCACGCCGCCTTCCCCGCGAGCAAGGAACGCGCCCTGATGGCGGACATCCTGGCCTTCGCCGGAAAGTACACCGGCCTGTCGCCGGGGAAGGCGACCGCGCGTCTTCACGAGACCGTCGCGGAAGCGCACCGAGACGGGCTCGTCCGCGAATCCTGACCAGGCGCGGGGCAGGGAGCGGCCGCGGATGCGATCGTCGTTCCTGGATACCGCGGGGACGCCTCGCAGCCCCGCCGCACCGCCCCTCACGGCGCGCACGGGCCCTCACGGCGCGCACGGGCCCAGACCACGGCGCGCACGGGCTCAAAGCACGGCGCGCACAGGCCCGGGCCACGGCGTGCCCGGACCCAGGCCATGGCGCGCATAAGCCCAGATCACGGCGTCCCCAGGTCAGCGCACCCCGGCGGCGAGCGCCCTCTGCGGGAACAGGTCGTCGAAAACCGCACCCCGGTCGAATGCCATCGCGCGGGTGCGGGCGCGAAGTTCCAGGTTCTGCCGCTCGGCGGCGGACATGTCCAGGACCACCCGGTCCACGGCCGCGGCCAGACCGTCGATGTCCCTGGGCTCGACGATGACGGCGGTGTCGCCGACCGCCTCAAGGGTCCCGCCCGTCGCGGTGGTGATGATCGGTCCGCCACCGGCCAGCATCTTCTCGGCCAGGGCGATGCCGAACGTCTCGACGAAGTCGGGCTCGGGCCTGGTCGGCAGGGCGTAGGCCGCACAACCGCGCATGAGCAGCGGTTTCTCGTGGTCGTCGACATCGGTGAGGACCACCACCCGGTCGTCCTTCCCGGCCATCGCCCGCACCTCCTCCAGCGCGGGCCCGGTGCCGGCGACGACCAGTTTCACGCGTGACCGGCAGCGCATCCGGCCGAAGGCGGTCAACAGGTCGTCGATGCCCTTGGCCCGGGTCACCCGGGACAGAAAAAGGACGTACCCATCACGCTCCAGACCGCGTTTCGCGAGTGCGGCGTCCACCCGCGCCGGATCCAGGTCGAGAAAGGCGGCGGAGTCGATCGGCGGGTAGCTGACGGTCACGCGGCGCCGGCACTGTTCGGCGAAGCCGGTGCCGCAGTGAGCGTCCACCTGCTCGGCCGAGGCGATGATCTCCTCCCGGGTGTACTCGGAGACCGCGACGACCTCGTCGTTGGCCAGGAACGTGGTGAACAGCACGGTCGCCGCGCCGAAGCGGCCCTCCCGCAGGCACGACCGGATCACGTTGGTCACGTCGGAGCCGACCGCTTTCGCGACGGTGTGCACATCGGGCGCGAACCCGGCCGCCCGCGCGGCCGTGACCGCGTCCATGACCACCGAGGTGTGCGGAACGATGTACATGGACAGGCAGGTCGTGGGCACCGGTTCGGCGAGCAGTTCGACGAGGCGGCCGGTGAGACCGGCCTGGTGGCGCCCGTCCGGCACCCGGTAGTCCCCGACCGCCTCCGGGCGCTCCACGGTGATCCCGGCGCTGTACGGCAGCAACCGGTCAAGCGGCTTGAGCGGCAGCCCGGCCGCCTGCAGCGCAGGAATCGGCCAGGTCAGCAGCCGTACGTCGTCGAATCCGCGGGTCAGCGCCACCTCGGCGAGGTTACGGGCCTCGCCGGAGTGGCCACAGATGACCGGGTCGGCCCTGACCACGATGACGAGACGGCGGCGGGGGTTGGTCATCGTGCTTCCTTCGGTTTGGCGGGCGGATCGGAAAGGGACGGCGGGCGGACCTCCCGCCCCCACCCCGACGGCTCCGGGCCCAGCCGCAGGTGCAACACGCCGCCCCGGTGAACGGTGGCGGCGCTCAGGTGCGTCGCGTGCAGGGGTTTGCCGTCGAGGGTCGCCGACTGGACGTACTGCGCCGGTAGGTCGCGATCGACGCCGTCGACACCGATCGGCGTCTCGCGGTGCCCGCTGGTCTCGATGACGAACTCGTCGTCGCCGGCCCGGAGCACGGCGCGGGCGAACGCGGGCGCGTTGACCAGGAACAGGTTCTGCCCGGCGATCGGGAACAGCCCCAGCGACGCCCAGACGTACCAGGAGCTCAGGCCGCCGGAGTCGTCGTTACCGGGCAGCCCGCCGGGTCCGGTACCGAACTGCCAGGTCAACGCCGCGTGTACCACCTGGGCCGTACGGTCGGGCCGTCCCGCGTAGTGGTACGCCCACGGCGCTTCCATGTCGGGTTCGTTGTTCAACCCCTCGAACCGGTTCAGGGCGTATCCGGCCGCCATCTCCGCCGCCTGGGGGCGCCGGCCGGGCTGCGTCACCGGTACGGCGCCGAAGCCGAAGAACCTGTCCAGCATGCCGACGAAGGCCTTGTCGCCGCCGGCCAGGGCGATCCTCGCGGCCATGTCGTGCAGCAGCCGGAACGAGTAGTTCCACTTGCCGCCCTCGTAGAACTCCGAGTCGCGCAGCAGTCCCGTGCTCGGGTCGAAGGCGTTGGACCACCGGCGGCCGCGGTCCTCGAGATCGTCGGCCAGGCGCCGGTCGTTCATCGCCCGGGCGACCTGCGCCGTGCAGTGGTAGCCGTAGGCGAGGTCGAGGGTGTGGGAGATCGGGTGCACCACTCCGTGCTCGAAGAAGTCCTCGCCGTACAGACGGCGCAGGTCGTCGACCATGTGCACGAGCGCCCAGTTCCAGTCCAGGGCCGTCCGGCCGAGGGCGTGGGCGTCCGCCAGCGCGGTGTGCGCGAGCGCGCTGGCCTGGCGGTGGAACCGGTCGGCGCCGCGGGCCATCCGGTACCCGATGGGGAAGTTGCCCTCCTCCTCGCAGACCCGGATCAGCGACTCCAGCAGGTCCGCGGCCCGGTCCGGGACGATGGTCGCGAGCAGCGGCAACTGCGTCTTGTAGATGTCCCACATGGTGCACACGTCGAACGCGAACGGGCCGGACGTCGGCCAGAACGGGCTCTCGTCGTCGGCGAAGCACGGCTTGATCAGCGAATGGTAGAGCGCCGTCGTGAAGACGGTGCGGCGGGCCGGCGTGCCACCCTCGACCTGGACACGGTCGAGGTGTTCGCCCCAGCGGGCCCGGGTCCGGGAACGTATCGCGTCGAACGCCGGCCGCGCGTGCCCGCACTCGCGCTCCAGGTTCTCTCGTGCCTGGTCGCACCCGCGCAGCGAGAACCCGAGCCGCACCTCGATCGTCTGCCCCGGTTCGGTCGGGCCCATGAAGAGCATGCCGAAAGGTCGCAGCGTGGTGTGCCGGATGCTGTCGAAGTCCAGGCGGGTGCCGCCGTCGATGAGCCGCCGGTCGTACCAGAGCATCTGCCGCCAGCCCGGGCTGTCGACGTCCAGGTACACCGACAGCGGGACGCCCTCCATCGCCACCGTGCCCTGGGCCCGGCCGTGGCCCATGCTCTCCACCTGCGCCCGCAACGGCACGGTACGGCCGTGCTCGATGGCCAGGCCGCCACAGGACAGGTCGACCACGACGCGGGCGCTGCCGTGCTCGGGAAAGGTGTACCGGTGCACGGCGACCTTGGTGCCCACGGTGAGCTCACAGCGAATCCCGGTGTCCAGGGTGGCCGCGTAGTAGCCCGCCTCCGCCACCTCGTCGTGCAGTGGCCAGGCCTCCCCCAGCGCGTCCAGCGGTTGCACCATCGGGGTGACCCGGACGTAGTTGTAGTACTTGCGGATCGCGCCGGTCCCGGACTGCTGGAAATGGGTGAACCCGGACGCCTGCAGCCGCTCGAACATCTCCTCGGGCACGCCCTCGGTGTTCTTCGTGTACCGCCCGTACCCCGTGGGATACGCGCCGGAGTAGGCGCAGGCCGACACCATGCCCAGCGGCGACGTGGCACCCGGGTGGGTGTTGCCCACCTGGGGTTTCGGCCGCCACCACGTAGCGGCCAGACCGTGCGCCCGAGGCAGGTCGGTGGCCGCGATGCCGATGAATGGATCAACGTTGTCGAGGATGGCGGGACTCTATCCAGCGCGATGCCACCGTAGGTTTCGGCGAGGTGAAATCCAGTGCCCGGCGGTACAGAAGGCCCCGGCGGGCCGATCCTCATACCGAGTCGCGAGAAATGCGGAGAGCGGGCGGCGGGTGCTCGCGGGCGGCTTCGAGGACCGGGCGGGGCCGGGGCCCGGTCAGGCCGCGGGGCCGCGATCGACTTCGCCCGGTCCGGTGCGCGGCCCGATGACGGGTGACGGGTCGCGCGCCGGAGCGGACGTGTGGAGCGGTGGACGTCGGGGGCGTCAGGGCGCGGTGGCTTCCCGCGGCGGGGACACGGCGCCCGCGCCGCTCGCCGTCGCGTCGTCGCCGCGCCTCTCGTCGCTGTAGACCATCAGGGTCGAGCCCGCCAGGGCGAGCACGATGCCGACGGCCCCGTAGAGCGACGGCAGCGTCTGGTAGATCGCCAGGGACAGTACGATCGTCAGGACCGGGGCGAGCGCGTTGGTGACGGGGGCCACGACCGCGGCCTTGCCCCGGCTGAGCGCCATCACCAGGAACAGCGCGCCGGCGGCGTTGAGGACCTGGGTCACCGCGGTCAGCGCGGGGGCCTGCCAGGGGACGCCGCCGGGCAGGCCGCCCATCATCGCCCACGCCACCGGGACCAGCAGCAGCCCGCTGATCGTCATCCAGCCGAAGGTGGTGCCGTCGTTGACGCCGAGGAGAGCCGCCTTGCGCATGAAGAACGCCTGAGCGCCCCAGGCCACGCAGATCACGATGGCCAAGGGCAGCCACGGCCCGTCCGTGTTCGAGCCGTCGCCGCCCCCGGGAATGCTGAGCAGTACGATCGCGGCCAGCGCGGCGACCACGCCGACGACGGCGAGCCGTTGGATCCGCTCGCGGAGCAGCACCACGGCCATGAGCACCGTGATCACCGGTGACAGCGAGACCACCGGGAAGATCAGGTACGCGGGTCCGTCGGACAGCGCCTGGAACAGGAGCAGCTGCCCGCCCGCGCCCGTGAGCCCCGCGAGCAGCCCGTAGACGGCGGCGACGGGCCGCCGATCGAACCGGTTGCCGCGCAGCGCGAAGTACGCGGGGATCAGCATGGTGAACGACCAGATGATGTACACCATCTCGTTGGGGTAGCCGTACAGGCTGGTCGGCAGGCTGGAGAAGGCGCCCCACACGCCCCAGAAGACGACCAGTAGGGTCGCGTAGATCATCCAGTTCTTCTTGACGGCGATCATCCGGTTTCTCCTTCTCCAGCGGTGACGGGCGCCGGGGCGGAGCGCAGACGATCGAGCGCCGCCCGGTCCAGGGGGGTGCCGGCGAGCTTCGCCGCGTAGAGCGCGGCCCCGACGACCGGCTCGTACAGGGGGGCGCGCAGCTCGTATCCGGGGTGAAGGCTCTTCAGTTCCCGGGTGAAGGCCTCGAGCACCGCGGCGGCCGTGAACGTACCGCCGGAGTATGAGACCGGTACGGGCTCTCCGGGCTCGAAGCCGAGCCGACGGCGCGCGGCGTCCACCAGCAGCGCGAGCTCGCGCCCGGCCTCGGACAGGATGGCGGCGGCGCACTCGTCGCCCAGCCCGGCCGCCTCGACGACCTGCCGGCTGAGGGCCGCGATGTCACCGCGGCCGCCGCGCCACCGGTTGAACACGATGTCGATCACGTCGAAGTCCGACGCGAGCGAGAGATGCCGCCGGAAGACCCCGGCGAGCGGGCCCTCGGACATCCGGCCGTCGCTCATCCGGGTGAACGCGTTGAGACCGCGGACCGCGATCCAGTACGCGGAACCCTCGTCGCTGAACAGCTCCCCCCAGCCGCCCGTGCGGGCTCCGCGTCCGGACCGCTCGCCGTAGGTCATCGAGCCGGTGCCGCTGAGGACGTTGATGCCGTCCACCGCCCCGAGGGAGCCGGCCCACCCGCACACCATGTCGTTGTCGCACGCGTAGCGGTCGTGGCCGAGCACGGCCCGCGGCGCGGCGTCCAGGACGGGGAGGTCGCCGGGGGCCTCGCCGTAACCGGGCAGGCCGAAGAAGGCGTACGCGATGTCCGAGGGCTCGATGCCCGCGTCCGCGCAGACCGAGTCGACGCCCTGTCTGAGGGCTCGCTCGACGAGGCCGATACCTTCCGAGGCCTCCGAGAAGTAGTAGCTGCCGGCGGTCCGCGCCTGCCCCACCATCTTCCCGTCCCGGTCGACCAGACAGAAGGCGGTCTTGGTACCACCGCCGTCGACGCCAAGAAACATCCGTGCTACCTCCGTTCGGCGTCCCAGTCAACGCCGTGCCGCTGTGATGTCAGTGCTGCAACCGGTACGGGGTGACGCCCTGCACCACCCGGTTGACCTCGCCGGAAGGGAAGGGGTTGTCGGGTCGAACTCCCCGGAGCACAGCGGCGTTGAGGCCGATGAGCTGGGCACATACGACGGCGGGCAGGGCCAGCGCCGCGTCTTCGACGTCCTCGGCGCCGTGGAGCCGCCAGTTCTCCTCGTCCGGCGTGCCGTCGGCCCCGGCCCCGATCGCGACAACGCTGCCGGGCGCCATGGTCGAGCGCAGTTCCGCGATGATGTCCAGGTCGTACCGGCGGGTGTACGGGTCGTTCGACACGTACACGACCACGACGGTGCGCTCGCTCAGCACGGCCTTGGGGCCGTGGCGGAACCCCAGGGCGGATTCCGAGGTCGCGACGATCGTCCCGCCGGTCAGTTCGAGCACCTTCAGCGCCGACTCCGCGGCCAGTCCACGAAGAGCCCCGCTGCCCAGGTAGACGATCCGTTCGGGGTCGCGGGCCAGCAGCGCGCCGATGTCCTTGTCGAGGACGCCGTCCCGCGTGATCCGCTCGCCCACCCCGGCCAGCCGCTCCGCGACACCGGCATAGGCGGTTCCGCCGAAGGTGAGCAGGGCGGCGAGCGTCATTCCGGTGAAACTCGACGTCATCGCGAAGCCACGGTCGTTGGAGGCGGGCGGCATCAGGAGCACGTACGAGGTGGCCTTCCCGGAATGTGCCAGGGCCAGCCGTCCCTCCTCGTTGCAGGTGATCACGAGGTGGTGCACGTCCGACAGGCACTGCTCGGCGAGTTCGGTGGCCAGGAGGCTCTCCGGGCTGTCCCCGGACCGGGCGAAGGAGACGAGAAGGGTCGGCGGGTCCTCGGCGAAACAGCCTCGCGGGTCGGCGACGATGTCCGTGGTGGAAACGGCGTCGACTCGCCGCCCGAGCCGCCGTGCCAGTGTCGTGGCCAGGATCTGCCCCACGAAGCTCGAGGTCCCGGCGCCGGTGAGCACCACGCGCAGGTGGTCGCGAGCCAGCAGCGGCTGGAGGAAGCCGTCGAGCGCGGCCCGGGAGGCGGCGACGATACCGTCGATGTCCCGCCAGACGCCGGGCTGCTGCCTGATCTCGCGGACGGTGTCGCCGGCCCCGGTGCTGCGAGCCAGGGTGCCGAGAAGGCCGGTCACGAATACTCCTTGTGGTGGGGGTCGCACGCGCGGTCGTAGTCGCGCAGCACATCGCGGATGTGGTCGATCACCAACGCCCGTGGCTTCGCGGCGAGCTCCCCGCGGCGAACGCGCGCGTACTGGCCGGGCAGATGGGCGCTGAGGAGTGGCAGGGGGATGTCCCGCGCCGCGAGGTTGCCGAGGAGCCGCTCCTGCGCCTCCGCCACCTCGGGATCCGGCCAGTAGTAGCGCATCCGGTCGCTGTAGCTGTAGCGCCGGGCGAGGCGCCGCTCGGTGTCGTCGCCCGGGTAGTAGCCCTCCCAGAGGCCGGGCTCGGCGAGCATTCGCTGCTCGACGACCTCGGGCAGCCGGGAGCGCTCGCCCGCGGGCACCAGCTCGTCCTCGATGGCCGCGAGGGCGAACAGCGCCTCGCGGAGCGCGAAGGTCAGGCCGGGGCCGACCTTGAGGACGGCCCAGTGGTCCTCGACCAGTGCCGTGAGCGCTCCGGCCAGCTGGTAGTCGGTCGAGTGCGCCTCGAACGCCATGGTGGGCTCCTCGTCGAGGACCGCTCCGAGCTCCGCGGTCCTCTCCGGCCGGTAGTCGACCACCCGCTGATGGTCGAACTCCACGCCCGGCTGGACGACGAGCGCCATGACGCGGGGCCAGACGTCCTCGAGCCCGTGCTCGGCGAACGCCTTGCGGTGACGTTCCAGGGTCGCCCGCGCGGCCCCCGCCGGGGTGGGCATGAGTTCGTCCAGCGTCTCGTGAGCGCCGCCGGGCGTCGGCACCTCTGTTCCGATCACGTAGCGGATGCGGGCGGAGCCGCGCTCTCCCGCCGTGTCCTCGGCCACGCGGATCAGCCGGGCGGCACGCTCGGCGACCACGTCGTCGGTGAGCGGCGTGGGATCGCCCGCGCAGGGGAAGCTGCAGTCCAGGTGGATTTTGGTGAACCCGGCCGCGACGTAGGCGGCGACAAGGGCCTCGGCCCGCTCCATCGCCTGGTCCGGCGGCAGTTCGCGCCACCGGTTGGGGCCGAGGTGGTCACCGCCGAGGATGACGCGGTCCGGCGGCAGATCCTGCTCGGCGGCGATGGCGTGCACCAGGTCACGGAAGTCGCCGGGCCGCATGCCGGTGTAGCCGCCGTACTGGTCGACCTGGTTGGAGGTCGCCTCCACCAGGACCTGCCTCCCGGTTTCGCGCGCCTGGAGCACGGCCGCCTCGATCACCAGCGGATGCGCCGAACAGACGGAGGCGATGCCCCGAGGCTCACCCGCCTTCTGACGTCGGATCACCTCGTCCAACAAGCTCAACATGATCCGCTCCTGTTCTTTGCCCTGCGTTCCGGTACGGGTGAGTTCGTGCAGCTGGGGACAAGCTGGAACAGTACTGGTCTGTCTTATGGCCGTCAATGGTCGGAATCTGGTATGGTTCTGGTATGACTCCCTCGGACCCTCCCTCCTTCCCTCAGGGCCTGCTGAGCGACGACGCCCTGCCCCTCTACGTCCAGATCGCCGTGCGGCTCTGGGATGACATCTCGGCCCGCGGTGCCAAGACGGGGGACCGGCTGCCGTCGGAGCGGAGCCTGGCCGCGCGGTACGAGGTCTCGCGGGAGACGCTGCGCGCCGCCCTGGCCGAGCTGGCGGGCCGGGGCCTGCTCGAGTCCGCCGCGGCCCGCGGCTGGTTCGTCACCGACGGCGGCCGGCCTGCCGCGCCGGCGGCGGGCGGGCACGCGGTGGAGGGGTTCGCCGACTACGCCCTGAAGCACGGCCTGGCCATCCGCAGCCGGGTGCTCGAATCGGGCACCAGGCCGGCGACCGTGCACGAGGCCGAGACGCTGCGCATCGGTCCGGGCTCCGCGCTGTTCGAGATGCGGCGACTGCGTTTCCTCGACGGCCTCGTCGTCGTCCTGGAGCACAACCGGGTGCCGCTGGCGCTCTGTCCCGCGCTGGCCGACACCGACTTCACCGCCGCGTCGCTCTACGCGGTCCTGCGAAGCGCCGATCCGGCGCAGCTCCCCCGGGTCGCGGACTACTCGGTGGAGGCCCGGCAGCCCAAGGCTCGGGAGCGGGCCCTGCTGGAGATCGAGGACGGGACTCCGGTGCTGGTCGCCGAGCAGCTCTCCTTCAACCAGGACGGGCGGCCGCTCGAACTGACGGTGCAGGTCTACCGGGGGGACCGCTACCGCTTCCGGGCCTCCATCACCGACTGACGGTCCGACGACGGGGCGGTCGTCGCCGCGGCCTTCGCCTCGCGGGCCTCGCGGGCCTCGCCGCCGGTCAGCGGGTGACGGCGACGCCGGCCGAGGATCGGCACGCACCGACGGAAATTTTTGTCTTGACAATAACAGTTGTCGCTGAGAGGCTTTTCGACATGTGGGAAATGGCGGTGCTCCAGGCGACGGCGTCGTACGTCATCTCTTCCGTGGCGCCGGCCGCGGTCGGGCCGGACCCGGCGTGGTCGCCGGACCGGCTCTCGGCGCGCTGGCTGCTGGCGGTGGGCGCGCGGCTGGTGCGCGACGTCGGCACGCTGATCACCGGGGCGACCAGGGCCGGTAAGCGGGTCACGACCTACGCGCTCGACGGGGAGGTGCGGTTCGCCACGGCGCGCGACCGTGCCGCCTTCGCGGAGGAACTCGCCGACGCGGTGACCGGACTGGTCGCCAAACACCACGACGAGAGGGCGCCCGGCGGCCGGGCGTACCGGGTCGTCGTGGCCGTCCACCCGTCGATCCCCCGGGCCGCGGGTGACGGCACGAAGGCCACCGGGAGAGCGGCCGGCGAGCCGTCGGCCGATGAGAGGGGAGAGTCCTGACGTGGGCCACCACCGGGAGCGGGGAGGCGAGGTGAGGGCCGGGGGAGTCGACCCGCGGGCCACCGGCGTCCGGCCGCCCGACGCGCTCCACCGCCTCATCCGGGGTCACCTCGGCCCGACCGTCCCGGGACACCGCCTTTTCCAGCAAGACGACACCGACACCGCGCATGCGCGGCGGGCCTGGCTCAACGGCCTGCCCGCCTGACACCCCCAAGGAGAACCGACATGGGAAGCATCAAGTCCGGCCTGTTCATCTCGCTCGACGGCGTGACCGAGGCCCCGGACACCTGGCACTTCGGCTACTTCAACGAGGAGATGGGCAACGCGGTCGGCGCGCTCATGGCCGACAACGACGCCATGCTGCTCGGCCGCCGCACGTACGACGACTTCGCGGGCTACTGGCCGGGTGCGGACGCCGACGACCCGATGACCAAGCAGATGAACGGCACCAGGAAGTACGTGGTGTCGAACACGCTGACCCACGCCGACTGGGAGAACACCACGGTGGTCGGTGGCGACGACGTGTACGACCGGTTGCGCGCCCTGAAGGCCGATCAGAACCTGGGCATCACCGGCAGCGGGACGCTGGTGCGATCGCTCCTGGCGGAGGGGCTGCTTGACGAGCTGCACCTGCTGGTGCACCCCGTCGTGCTCGGCGCCGGCCGGCGGGTGTTCGAGGGTTCGGCCAAGGTCCCGCTGAAGCTGGTGAGCTCGGCGACGTTCAGCACGGGCGTGCTGCACCTGGTCTACGCGAACGAGTGACGAAGAGGACGCTCGCGTACCCCTGCCGGAGTCCCCGATCACCAGGAGGCTGTGTCGCCCCGGTCGTGGCCTCGGGGACTCCGGCCCGTCTCACACGACCGGGTTCAGGAGTGGGCGATGAGGCAGCGCTTGAGCGAGTCCCTGGAGGCCTGCCGCTTCGGCGCGACCTTCAGGAGCGCCGCGTCGCGCACCTGCACGTACTTGGCTCCGGCGGCGTTGTAGGCCTCCACCATTTTCTTCGCGGCGGGATCGAGCGTCGCCGACTTGACCCCGAGCTGCTGCAGAGCCACCTTCTGGGAAAGCTGGTCGATGTCCGCGGCGTTGCCGGCCTTCATCAGGGCGGTGTGGGCCGCCTTGACCTCCGGGAGGGCGTCGACGTTGGCGAGGGCGTCCTCGGCGTTCAGCAGCGCGAGATATTCGTGCGCGCAGGGGGCCGGGGCGGCGGCTGCGGCGGTGGCGGTGGTCGCGCCGACGGTGGCCATGGCGGTGAGAAGACCTAGGGCGGCCAGCGCCGTCGCGGTGATGCGGGTGTGCATGGGGTGCTCCCGTGAGTACTGAGGGTTGATTGGCATGTGACCTCATGCACCGTAATCACTGTGGGTAATCGCATCGATGCTTCAAGTTAACGTCAAGGGTCGCGGGCCACCGGCCGTGCCGGGGGAGGGCCGCTCACGGGCCGGGAAAGGCCACGGGCGCGAACCCCCGTTCGGAGGGTTCGCGCCCGTGTCCCGCCGGGCCAGGCGTACTGACCGCGGAGGCTAGGTACGGCTAGGACACCGTCCACTTCTGGTTCGCGCCACCGGTGCACTCCCACAGCTGGAGGCGGGCGCCGTCGGTGCTGGTGTTACCCGTGACGTCCACGCACTTGTTCGCGGCGGGGTTCACCAGGTCCCTGGTCGCGGGGTTGTAGGTCCACTGCTGGTTGGCGCCGCCGAAGCACGACCACAACTGGAGCCGGCTGCCGTTGGCCGTGCCGTTGTCGACGACGTCCAGGCACTTGCCGAGCACGCGGAGCGTGCCGTCGCCGGGACGGGTCCACTGCTGGGCGGTGGTGCCGTTGCAGGAGTAGAGCTGGACGGCGGTGCCGTCGGCGCTGCTCGCGCCCGCGACGTCCATGCACTTGCCGCCCAGGCCGGTGATGACGCCGCCACCGGGGTTGCCGGGGTTGCCGCTCGGCGTGCCGGACCAGGTGAAGGTGGCGGTGGTGCGGGCCGGAAGCGAGTAGACGAAGGACTGGCCGCCCCAGTTGACCCGGACGGACTGGGCCGAGGTGCCGCGGTTGTGCGCGATCAGGGCCTTGGAACCGTCGGTGTTGCGCCAGGCGACGTTCTGGATCGTGCCGTTGGCGGTGGAGTCGATCCGGAACGCCCCGGGCCTGACGAACTTCGTGAGGTGCCCGGTCGTGTAGTACTCGATGGTGTTGTCGACCTGACCGGCGCGGGGACCGCCCTCCTGGACGGTGACCAGACCGGTGCAGACGTCACAGCCGCCGTTGTGCGGGCCCATGCTCTGGTTCAGCGCGAGACTCCACTTGATGAGGCTGCCGCTCCAGTTGCGGGCGTAGTTGACGATGTCGGCGAGGTCCTCGTTGTGCTGGTTGCCGATCCAGGTGCCGCCCGAGTGCTCGGTGCTGAACTGGCGCACGACCGGATACTGGTTGTGCACCTGGGTGCCGATCGCCGGGTCACCGCCGTAGCCGTGCCAGGCGATGCCGCCGAACAGCGGGTCGTTGCGCACGGCCGCGTCGTTCAGCACGCCGGCGCCCATGCCGGCGTAGTCGCCGTAGTTCCAGTCGTGGACGAGCACCTTGGTCGTGATGCCGGCGGCGCGGAAGGCCGGGTAGACGTGGTTCTTGGTGAACTCGGCGAGCCCGGACGAGTTCCAGCTCATGCCGGGATAGTTCATCGCGGTCGGGTTGCCCGCCTGGCAGCAGTTGGGCTCGTTCTGCACCGAGATGTAGTTCACCGGGATGCCGGCGTTCTGGTAACTCTGGACGTACTTGACCAGGTACTGAGCGTATGTGGGGTAGTGCTCGAACTTGAGCCAGCCCATCTGGTCCATCCGGCCGTTGTCCTTCATCCAGCCGGGGGCGCTCCACGGCACGCCCTTGACGCGCAGGGCCGGGTTGAGCGACCTGGCCTGCTGGGTGAGCAGGCGCACGTTGGTGTCGTACCCGTTGGCGCCGAAGTCGTTGAGGTCGCAGCAGGTGTCGTCGAGCGAGACGTTGCCGGGCCGCGAGAGGTCGGAGGCGCCGATCGGGTTGCGCACGAACGACAGGCCGATGCCGTCGGTGGGGTGGAAGAGCCTGCGCATCACGGCGTCGCGGGTGGCCGCGCTGATCGGGCCGCCGCGCAGCAGGTAGGCGGTGGTGTCGGTGATCGAGGCTCCGCCGCCCTCGAACTGCTGGTAGGTGGTGCCCTCGTTGACGGTGATGGTGTGGTTGGCGCTGCCTCCGGCGGGCCCGAAGGCGATGGGAGACTGCTGCTGGAGACCCCGCGTGACGGTCCGGCCGCCCGCGTCGGAAGTGGTGGTGAGCCAGATGTTCACCGGCTCGTTGGCGGCCAGGGCGGGCGTGGCGGCGACAGGTCCCGTCGCCCACAGGGCCGCGGCGCAGGCCAGGGCGAGGGTGAGGGCCCGGCGAGGTGGTCGGAGCACGGCAGGGGTCCTTTCGGGGGGTGCGATTGGGCCCGCGACGCCCAGGGCCGTTCGCGTCAGGGCGCGCGCCGCCCCGGGAACCGTCGCTGTAACCGATGTAACAGATAAGAAACTTTTCTGTTGCAGGACAGGACAACACACGTGGAAATCGGTTGTCAAGGCCTGAAAAGCCCTGAATTAACGCACGTCGTGTGATGGCTGGAAAGTCGGCCGGTTAATGAAACAAATGAAACAAACCCACTCAGTGGGCGACGGGTCCCGTGGAGCCGCGGACGATCACATCGGTCCCCAGGGAGACGTGCAGCGCCTCCAGCGTGTGCCGGTTGAGGAGCCGCATCAGCAGCGTGACCGCCATCCGGCCCATCTCCTGCAGCGGCTGGCGCACCGTGGTCAGCGTCGGCAGGGTCGCCCGGCCGAGGTCGAGGTCGTCGAAACCCGCGACCGACAGGTCACCGGGGACGTTCAGGCCGCGCTCGGCCGCCGCCCACAGCGCGCCGACCGCCATCTTGTCGTTGAACGCGACCAGTGCCGTCGGTCGCTCGGGCAGATCCAGCAGCTCGCAGGCGGCGCGGTAGCCGTTCTCCGAGTTGGGTTCCCGCACGCTGCGCAGCAGCTCGGCCGACGGCAGGACGCCGACGTCGGCCAGCGACGCGGTGTATCCCGCCAGCCTGGCCTCGCTGGGCAACCACTTCACGGGGCCGCCGATGATGCCGACCCGCCGGTGGCCGAGCTCGACCACGTGCGCCATCAGCTTGCGCGCGCCCGCGAAGTGCGCCGCCGAGACCGCCACGATGTCCTTGGGAGGCGGAGTCCTGGGATCTATCACCACGAAGGGGAACTGCCGGTCGCGAAGCCGTACGAGCTCGTCGCCGGGTTCGGGGGGAAGGATCAGGATCGCCCCCGCGATGTCGGGGCGGTCGGGCAGGCCGGGGAGCACCGGGGTGTGCTGGGCCGACTCTCCGGCGCTCAGGACCATCTGCCCGCCGTGCAGCTCGATGGTCTCACCGACCGAGGAGACGATGAGCCCGAAATAGTCGGTCAGCAGGTAGGGGCAGCGCACGTAGATCGTGCCACCGGCCATCGCCTCCTGCCCGGCGCGCGGCCGGGGCGCCTGGTCCCCGAGACGGCCGATGGCCCGTAACACCAGCTCCCGGGTGTGCGGGGCGACATTGGCCTGCCCGTTCAGGACCCGCGAGACGGTGGCGATCGACAGCCCCGTCTCCGCCGCGACGTCGCGCACGGTCGCGCGCGTCCCGGGCCGAGCCATGTGCGCCCCCTGATAGCCGTGTCCCTGCCGTCAGCATAACCAGCGCTGACAGGAGGGGCCGCGAGCCGTCCGGCTCGTGACGGTTCAGGACGGCGCGAGTGACGCCGGGTTTCGGACTCACAGGACATTCGCCCCGGGCCGACGGCTTCGTGGAGGGGAAAAACCGGTCGATTCCACCAGTGCGACAGCGTCGCCATCCGACTCCCGGCAAGCCATCCGACTTGCTGGGATCCAGTTTGCCGTTAGCAGGTAAGGCCGGTGCAAGCATCGTCGGAGAGCCAGAACCGATCATGACATCTGGGGGAAAAATGCTTCGAAAACTGGTCCCGCTCCTGGTCGCGATCGTGGCGGCGGGATCGCCGGCCATCGCGACCAAGGCCTGGGCGGACGGTGCGCCGGCCGCCCCGGTGGCCCGGTCGGTCACCGCCGCCGCGCAGCCGGCCGGTACGTGCCTGCCGGGGTCGCCGTGCGCGGCGGTCAACTGCGGTCCGGGCCGCGTCTGCGTCCCCTCGCCCAGGTACTGCATCACCACGCCGTGCCCGCAGTACGACTGCGTGCCCGCGTCCGGTTACCCGGGCGGGTACCCCGGGGGTTATCCGGGCGGGTACCCGGGCGGGCACCCGCCGTACCCCGGGGGGCATCCTCCGTACCCGGGCTGGCATCCTCCGTACCCCGGGTGGCGGCCTCCGTACCCGGGCTGGCGTCCTCCGTATCCCGGGTGGCGGCCTCCGTATCCGGGCTGGCGGCCACCGTACCCGCCCTATCCCGGGTGGCGGCCTCCGTATCCGGGCTGGCGGCCTCCGTACCCGGGGCCGCGGCCTCCTCAGCCGGGACCCAGGCCGCCCATGTCCCACTGGCGGACGGCGAGCCAGCCGGTGAGCTCTTCCGTCGGCGGCTCCTGACCTCCGGCGGCGGGCGACCACGTGGGCCGGGCGCGTAGCGGCCCGGCCGTCACCTCCGGCTGCTCGCCCGCGACGGCGACCCGTACGTCACATCCATCGACCCCGGCGTGCCCGGCACCGCCCACCGCCACCCCGGGACGCCACGGCGGCGGCCCGGGGTGGCAGGCGAGCCGCGACGGCTTGTGGGGACACCGGGTGAGCTGGTCTGATGTGCGAAGGATGAGGTGAAGCCAGTACGGAGGGGTTGCTTTCTGCCGTGGAGGCATCTGTCGAGCAGCTGGTGTACGTCCGCGAGGACGAGTACACGATCGCGCGGATGAGCGCCGAGGGCATGCCCGGCTTCGTCGCCTCCGGCCGGGCCCTGGGCGGGGTCCAGCCGGGGGAGACGCTCAGGCTCGTCGGCGAGTGGGGCGAGCATCCGCGTCACGGCAGGCGCTTCGAGGTCGTCGCGTGCGAGCGGCTGGTACCGGCCACGGTCCGGGCCATCCGCATCTATCTGGGCTCCGGCCTGATCCGCGGCATCGGGCCGAGGCTCGCCCACGCCATCGTCAGCCACTTCGGTGAGGCGACGCTGACGGTCATCGACACCGAGCCGCGACGGCTCACCGAGGTCGTCAACATCGGCCCCGCGCGGCAGGCCCAGATCGCCGACGCGTGGGAGGAGCAGAAGGCGATCGCCGAGCTCATGGTGGTCCTGCAGGGCTTCGGGATCAGCCCGCTGCTCGCGGCCAAGATCTACCAGGTCTTCGGGGCCGACTCGGGGGAGGTTCTCACCTCCGACCCGTACCGGCTCATCGGCAAGGTCAGGGGCATCGCGTTCACCACGGCCGACAGGATCGCCCTGCGGTCGGGGGTCGCCGAGCACAGCCCGCAGCGGGTCAAGGCGGCGATCCTGGACAGGCTGGAGACGGCGGCCAGCCGCGACGGGCACTGTTACGTGCGGCTGGTCGCGCTGATCGCCCAGTCCGCGGAACTGATCGAGCAGGACCACGACCTCGTCGGCCGGATGGTCGACGCCCTCGTCGCCGACCGCCGCGTGGTCGTCGAGGCGTCGCCCGACGGCCGGGGAACGGCCGTGGTCTATCTGAAGGAGACCCACGGCCGGGAGCTCACGCTGGCCGCTCAGCTGACCAGGCTCTGGGAGGCCCCCTCGACGTTGCCCATGCGCACGTTCCAGGAGGATCCCGGGCTGGACGAGGATCAGCGGGCGGCGGTGAACATGGCGCTGACCAGCACCGTGTCCATCCTCACCGGCGGTCCCGGCTGCGGGAAGAGCCACACCGTCAAGACCGTCGCGGCGACCGTGAGGGCGATGGGCGGCATGGTGACGCTCACGGCGCCGACCGGCAAGGCGGCCAAACGCCTGTCGGAGCTCACCGGCCTGCCCGCGATGACCGTGCACCGGATGCTGGCCCACCAGCCCGACCCCGAGAGCGGCACGCTGTTCGAGCAGACGCCCGCGCAGGCCGACCTGATCGTGGTCGACGAGGCGTCCATGCTGGACCTGCACCTGGCCACCAGGCTCACCGCGGCCATCCCGCCGGGCAGCCACCTGCTGATCGTGGGCGACAGCGACCAGCTCCCCAGCATCGCCCCCGGCAGCGTGCTGGCCGACCTGCTGCGCGTCGAGGCGATCGCGCGGATGCGCCTGACCCGGGTCTTCCGCCAGGCGGAGGGCAGCGGGATCATCCAGGCCGCCCGCCGGGTCAGGGCGGGCGAGGTGCCCGCGCTTCCCGGCGGCGGAGGTTTCTGGTTCGAGGAGGTCGACGACCCCGAGCGGGTCGCCGAGCGGGTGATGCACCTGGCGACGGTGGCGATCCCGCGCAAGCAGGGGGTGAGCCCGGACCAGGTCCAGGTCCTGTGCCCGATGCGCAAAGGCCTGACGGGGACGGCCGAACTCGGACGGATGATCCAGGAACGGCTCAACCCGGCCCGCGAGGGAGTCGCCGAGCACTGGTCGGGTGCCTCCGCCTTCCGGGTCGGCGACCGTGTCATGCCGATCCGCAACAACTACGACAAGGGCGTCTTCAACGGCGACACCGGCACGGTCACCGCCATCACCCCGGAGGAGAGGCTCGTCGAGATCCGCACCGACGACGGGCAGACCGTGAAGTACGGCTTCGGCGAGCTCGACGAGCTGACCCACACGTACGCCATCAGCGTCCACCGCTCCCAGGGCAGCGAGTATCCCTTCGTGGTCGCGCCGCTCGTCACCGAGTCCGGGGGCGTCATGCTGCGCCGCAAGCTGCTCTACACCCTGCTCACCCGGGCGCGGTCGTGGGTGGTCGTGGTCGGCGAGCGCAAGGCTCTGGAGATGGCCGTCCACCGGCTGGACCACCGCCGCAACACGGGGCTCGCCCGCAGGCTCGCGCTGAGCCTCGGCGCGGACCTCCACTACGAGACCGCCCCCGCCGTCGACTGACGGGCAGGGGACGGGCCGGATGACGGTTCCGCGGACTCGGGGGCGTCGGTCAGAGCCGGATGACGGTTCCGTGGACCCGGGGGCGTCGGTCAGGGGCGGATCCGTCGTACGCTTCAGCCTTTCCGACTTCGCGATCTTCTTGACAATTTTTCTTCACATAACTTGAATTAAGTTAGACAAGAACCGTCCTCGGCTTGCCGAAGTTGTTGGTAACGCCGGTCTCCGTTATGCCCGTGGGCGGGGCGGGCTTCGCCTTTGTCGTTCGTCACGAGACAGAGGAAACGTACATGACCAGGGAAAACATGGTCAGCACGATGCGGACGTGGGTGCGGCTACTCGCCGTGCTCGCCGTCGCGCTCGGCCTCACCACCATTCCGGTCGGCGGGAACGCGCGGGCGTCGATCGCCCCGAGCTTCAAAGTCATCGCCTTCTACAACGGGACGTGGGACGCGGCCCACATCAACTTCGTCCAGGAGGCCAACCGCTGGTTCCCGCAGGTGGCCGCGCAGAACAACTTCTCCTACACCGCGACCAACAACTGGAGCCAGCTGAACGCGAGCAACCTCCAGCAGTACCAGGTGGTGCTCTTCCTGGACGACCTGCCCCAGAACGCCGCCCAGCGGTCGGCGTTCGAGCAGTACATGCGTAACGGCGGGGCGTGGATGGGCTTCCACGTGAGCGCGTTCAACACCGACGCGCAGAGCTGGGCGTGGTACCACAACGAGTTCCTCGGCACCGGGGCGTTCAGGTCCAACACCTGGGGGCCCACCTCGGTGGTCATGCGCACAGAGGGCGGGGCGCACGCCTCCACGGCCCGGCTGCCCGCCACCTTCACCTCGTCGGTCAGCGAGTGGTACAGCTGGACCAACGACCTGAGGAACAACGCGAACATCAAGATCCTCGGGTCCATCGACCCGTCGAGCTTCCCGGTCGGCACGGACCCCAACCAGACCTGGTACAGCGGCTACTACCCGCTCATGTGGACCAACAAGAACTACAAGATGCTGTACGCGAACTTCGGCCACAACGCCATGAACTACAGCAACAACACCCCGCTGTCGTCCACGTTCGCCAGCGAGGTGCAGAACCGGTTCGTCATCGACGGCCTGCTGTGGCTGGGCGGCGGGAGCACCCCGCCTCCGACGGACACCATCTCGCCGACCGCGTGGTACAGCCTCGCCAACCGCGGTAGCGGCAAGTGCGTGGACGCCCGCGCCGCCGCCTCGGCGAACGGCACCGTGATCCAGCAGTACACCTGCAACGGCACTCTCGCCCAGCAGTTCCAGGTCCAGCCGACCAGCGGCGGCTTCGCGCGGCTCAACAACCGCCTCAACAGCGCTCAGGCCGTCGACGTGACCAACGTCTCCACGGCCGACGGCGCCCCGCTCCAGCTGTGGTCGTACTCCGGAGGCAACAACCAGCAGTGGCAGGCGGTGTCCGAGGGTGGCGGCTACTACCGCTTCGTCAGCCGCCTCAGCGCCAAGTGCCTGAGCGTGCCGGGCTCCTCGACGGCCGACAGCGTCCAGCTGGTGCAGAGCACCTGCAACGGCGGTGCCGCCCAGTCGTTCCGGATCTCCCAGCAGCCGTAGTTCCCCGGGAGTCCGTACGCCCGCCCTTCCCCGCCGACCGGGAAGGGCGGGTGCGCGGTGAAGCGCGCGATTGAGGCCCGGGCCGGGATCACCGGCCTGGGCCTTGGGCTCCTGAAATATGGCTAAATGCGGCAAAGCGTGCAGTGTGATGGGGAGATCCGCCATCTGGCACACTGTGGGTTTCATGCGATCCCAAGCATCTGTGAACCCGCCGGTCGGCGACCGTCCGGCCATGCCAGTCCATCCCGCCGGCCCGCGGGCACCGGGTGTCGCGCGGCGGGTGCCCGCCCGAGACCTGACCGCCGTACGGAAGACCGCCGGGGGCGCGTCGTGAGTCGGGAGATCCGGCGCTTCGAGGCGCGGGTCGCGAGCGCGGACACGTACCTGCTGGGCGAGGGACCCGTGTGGGACGCCGCGAGGGAGCGCCTCCTGTGGGTGGACATCGACGCCGGTCAGGTCTTCGAGGGACGGCTCGTCCACGACTCCGTTCACGTTGACCGCGGGCACGAGTTCGGTGAGACCGTCGGCGCCGTCGTGTGCGACCGGGACGGCAGGCTGCTCGTCGCCGGGCGGAGGGGACTGCTCACCGTGGAGGGCGGGGGAGAGCGCGCGCACCTCGTCGATCTGATTCCCGACGGGAAGAACAGCCGCCTCAACGACGGGGCGTGCGATCCCGCGGGACGCTTCCTCGTGGGGAGCCTCGCCCTCGACGACCGGCACGACCAGGAGTGCCTGTACCGGTACGAGGAGGACGGAGGCACCACGACCATCGACGCCGACCTCATGCTCTCCAACGGTCTCGCCTGGTCTCCCGACCTGTCGACGATGTACAGCGTCGACAGCGTCCCCGGAACGATCTGGGCGAGGACCTACGACGCCGCGACCGGCGCGTACGGTGAGCGCCGCGTGCTGCTGGAGATCGCCGACGGTACGCCGGACGGGCTGTGCGTCGACGTCGACGGCGACCTGTGGCTGGCGCTCTGGGGAGCCGGCCAGGTGCGCCGCTACTCGCCCGAGGGGGAGCACCTCGCGACCGTTGAGGTCGCGGCGCCCAACGTGACGAGCGTCGCGTTCGTGGGCCCGCGGCTCGACACGCTGCTCATCACGTCGGCCCGCGTGGCGATGACCCCGGAGGAGACCGCGCGCCATCCGGACGCCGGACGCCTCTTCCTCGTGGACGTCGGCACGCGAGGGCTTCCCACCCCTTACTGGTCGGGTACCGGCTCCACCGGCCGGATTCCGGGGTAGGGCCTTTCCGCCTCCGGGGCCCGCGGGTGGGAAGCGGGCCCCGTCGAGGCGAGCCGGTTCCACCGCGCCGGTGTTCCGGTGTGAACGTGCCCCCGGTGAGGGGAAAGGGCCCTTTAGGCCGTCCGGGCTCGCAGGAGCGGTAAGAGGCGGCGAATCCCAACGCGGCTGCCATGGGATAGGGGCACATAGGCGCGAATATGCGAAGGTATGGTGATTGTTCGTGACGACGTTTCGGATCAGCGAGGCCGCCGCGCTGCTGGGGGTAAGCCCCGACACGGTCCGCCGATGGGTGGACGCCGGACGGCTCGCGGCCCGGCGGGACGAGCACGGCCACCGCGTGGTGGCGGGTGCCGACCTGGCGGCGTTCGCGCGTGCCCAGATCGAGTCCGAGGACGGTACGGGTCACTCCTCGGCCAGGAACCGCTTTCGCGGGATCGTGACCGAAGTGATCAAGGACGCGGTGATGGCCCAGGTGGAGATCGCCGCGGGACCGTATCGGGTGGTGTCGCTGATGAGCCGCCAGGCCGCCGACGAGCTGGGCCTGGAGGTGGGGGTGATGGCGGTCGCCGTGATCAAGTCCACCAACGTGGTCGTGGAGATCGCCGACCACGCTCGTACGACGAGTTGACGGCGCCGTGAGCGGTCCGTCCGGTGGCGTGACGGGTGGCCCGTCCGACGGCGTGCCAGGCGGTCCGTCCGGCGGTGCGGCGGGTGGTGTGGTGAGCGATGCGGCGGGTGGTGTGCCGGGTGGTGCGGTGAGCGGTCCGTCCGGCGGTGTGGCGGGTCGCCTGCCCTGGGTGCTGGTGCTGCCCGCCGTGGTCGGCATCGTCTTCCTGACGCTGCCGCTGGTCGGGCTGCTGGTGCGCGCCCCCTGGTCCACCCTGGGGGAGAGGCTGGGCGAGCCGCAGGTGCTGGAGGCGCTGCGCCTGTCGCTGGTGACCGCGACCGTGGCCACTTTGGTGTGCCTGCTGCTCGGCGTGCCGCTGGCGTGGCTGCTGGCCCGTGTCGCCTTTCCCGGCCGCCGCCTGGTGCGGGCGCTGGTCACCGTCCCCCTCGTGCTGCCCCCTGTGGTCGGCGGGGTCGCCCTGCTGCTCGTCCTGGGCCGGCGCGGCCTGGTCGGCCAGTGGCTGGACTCCACCTTCGGCATCACCCTGCCGTTCACCACGGCCGGAGTCGTCATCGCCGAGACGTTCGTCGCCATGCCGTTCCTGGTCATCAGCGTCGAGGGCGCGCTGCGCGCCGCCGACCCGCGCTTCGAGGAGGCCGCCGCGACGCTGGGCGCCTCTCGCTGGATCATCTTCCGCCGCGTCACCCTGCCCCTGATCGCTCCCGGCGTCGTCGCGGGAGCCGTGCTGTGCTGGGCCCGCGCGCTGGGCGAGTTCGGGGCCACCATCACCTTCGCCGGCAACTTCCCCGGCCGGACCCAGACCATGCCGCTGGCCGTGTACCTCGCCCTGGAGACCGAACCCGAGGCCGCGATCGTGCTCAGCCTTGTCCTGCTCGCCGTCTCGGTGATCATCCTGGCCAGCCTGCGCGACCGGTGGGTGAGCGGCCCGTGACCCTGAACGCCCGCCTTGTCGTCACCCGGCCCCGTTTCCACCTGGACATCGACCTGGAGGTCGCCGCCGGCCAGGTCGTCGCGCTGCTCGGCCCCAACGGCGCGGGCAAGACCACCGCGCTGCGCGCGCTGGCCGGGCTCACCGCCCTGTCCGGCGGGCGGATACTCCTGGACGGTGAGGCGCTGCACACCCTGGCGTCCGAACGTCGCCCGATCGGCATGGTCTTCCAGGACTACCTGCTCTTCCCGCACCTGTCGGCCCTGGACAACGTCGCCTTCGGGCCTCGTTGTCACGGTGCCTCCAGGGCGGAGGCCCGGCGCGGCGCCGCGGCGTGGCTGGAGCGCGTCGGCCTGGCCGGGTACGCCGCGGCGAGACCCCGGCAGCTGTCGGGCGGTCAGGCCCAGCGCGTAGCCCTGGCCCGCGCCCTCGCCGTGGGCCCCCGCCTGCTGCTGCTGGACGAGCCGCTGGCCGCCCTCGACGCCCACACCCGCCTGGAGATCCGCTCCCAGCTCCGCCGCCACCTGGCCGACTTCGGCGGCGCGACCGTCCTGGTCACCCACGATCCGCTGGACGCCATGGTGCTCGCCGACCAGTTGGTCGTCATCGAGAACGGCGCCGTCGTGCAGCGCGGCACCCCCGCCGAGGTCGCCCGGCGCCCGCGTACCGACTACGTCGCCCGTCTGGTCGGACTCAACCTCTATCGGGGCCTCGCCGCCGGACGACAGGTCACCGTCGGCGAGGTGAGCTTCAGCGTCGCCGAGCATCTGGACGGTCCCGCGTTCGTCGCCTTCCGGCCCGGTGCGGTCGCGCTCTACAGGACCCGCCCGGACGGCACCCCGCGCAATCTCTGGGAGGCCACGATCGAGGGCATCGAGCGGCACGGCGACAACGTCCGCATCTACCTGGAGGGGCCGATCACCGCCTCGGCGGACGTCACCCCCGCCGCCGTCGCGGATCTCGACCTGACCCCCGGACAGCGGATCTGGGCGGCCGTCAAGGCCACCGAGACCCACGCGTACCCGGCCTGACTTCCGGGGCTTGCGCCTACCCGGCCTGATTCCCGAGACCCACGCCTACCCGGCCTGACTTCCGGGGCTTGCGCCTACCCGGCCTGAGCCCCAAGTCCGCACCTGGCCGGCCTGGCCGCCGGGACCCGCACTCCGCCCGTACGACCCCGCGATGCCGCCCGTCATCCGCGTGGCGGCCCAGGGCGTCCGACCCGCGGGGGCACAATGGCGTGAGGGGGGATGATCTATGCACGTCGCTGTACTCGGGATGGGCATGATGGGCCGGGCACTGGCCCGGCGGCTGCTGGTGCGCGGCTTCCAGGTCACGGTGTGGAACCGCACACCGGGGCGGGCGGAGGAGGTGGTCGGCCTCGGTGCCGTCGAGGCGGCCTCGCCCGCCGAGGCCGCGCGGGAGGCCGAAGGGATGCTGATGTCGCTCGCCGACGACCGGGCGGCTCTCGACGTGATGTCCCAGCTGACCGGAATCGGTTCCGGCGGGCCCGTCGTGGCCGACACGAGCACCGTCGCCCCGGACACGACCCGCGCGCTGCGGGACATGGCGCCCGGGGGCCGGTTCGTGGCCGCCCCCATCATCGGCTGGCCGCCGGCCGTCGCCGAGGGGCAGGCCTCGGTCCTGCTGGGTGGCGAGCGTGGCGTCGCCGACGTGCTGAAACCGGTGTGGTCGGAGGTGTTCGCCTCCTACTCCTACTGCGGGCGCGACCCCGGCGCGGCGCTCGCCTTCAAGCTGCTGAACAACTATCTGCTCATGGCCGGGACCGCCGCGCTGTCCGAGGCGGCCGCCACGGGGCTGGCGGTGGGCCTCGACGAGACGCTGCTGCACGACTTCCTCCTCACGTGGCCCACCGTCGCGCCCGCCCTGCACAACCGGGTCGACGACATCCTGGACGGTGACCACCGAGGGTGGTTCACGACGAGGCTCGCCGCCAAGGACGTGCGGCTCGCCGTCGAGCTGGCGGAGTCGGGCGGCCTCGATCTGCCGATCGCCCGGCTGACCGAGCGGCTCTACGAGGAGGCGGCCGAGCGCGGCTGGGGTGACGCGGACATCGGCGCGGTCGTCGAGCTGCTGCGCGGGAAACCGCGATAGAGCCCCCGCCACCTGGCCGGCGGCCTTGCTCGCCGCCGACAGCGTCTGCACCGGTGGCCTCGTCCGTCGAGAGCGTCTGCACCGGTGGCCTTGTCCGCCGCCGACAGTGTCTGCGCCGGTGGCCTTGTCCGCCGCCGAGAGCGTCAGCGCCGGTGCCTTGGACACCAATCGACGCCTGCCCGGTCACGACCCGTTCGGCAGGCCGGTGCGCCCGTACACGACGAGGGCCCAGGTGATGCAGCCGAAGGCGGCCACGCACGCCAGCGTGCGGAGGAGGTTCCAGCGGACCCACGCCGCCTCGAACCGCTCGCGCACCGCCGCGAGGTCGGTGACGCGATCGGGGTCCCCGGCCGCGTCGAGCGCGTTGTTGAGCGGCACGTTGATCCCCATCGTGATGGCGAGCATCACCACGTACAGGACGAGCGAGGCCACGATCCAGGGCAGCACGGGCCGCCCGTCCTCCTGGAGGTGCAGCACCGCGGCGAGGACGGTCAGCACCAGCGCGCCGCCGAAGCAGGCGGCGAACCAGCCGTTGAGGATCGCCACGTTGATCCGCTGCATCGTGCTGACGAAGGTCCGGTCGTCCGTCCGGGCCAGACCGGGCATGACGGAGCAGGCGTAGGCGTAGAAGAGACCCGCTACGAGTCCCATGGTGATGGCCGCCGCGACCAGCGCGACGCCCCGGAACATCAACATCACATTCTCCTTGGCTGTCGTGGGAACTCCGGTGGCGGTATCGGACATGCTCACCGCCTGGTGCCTGGTAACCGTTGACCGCGATGGGGGTGGGGGCGGGACGCGCTCGCCGCCGTACCGCTGGCCGCTCCGAACCCCGCTAACCGCCCCAGACACCGGTGGCGGCGGTGTCTCGCGCGTAGTCGCCGAAGTCGCGGGGCTCCCGGCCCAGGGCGCGGCGGACGCCGTCGGCCAGGTGGGCGTTGCGGCCGTCCAGGACGGTGGTGAACAACTCGGCCAGCTGTGCGGCGTACTCGGCCGGTACGCCGTGCTCGACCGCCCCGGCCACGTACTCCTCGGAGGAGACCGGCACGTAGTGGACCTGCCTGCCGGTCGCCTTGGAGATCTCCGCGGCGGCGTCGGCGAAGGTCAGCAGCCGGGGACCGGTCAGCTCGTAGAGCTCGCCCGCGTGCCCGTCCTCCGTCAGCGCCGCGACCGTGACGTCCGCGATGTCGTCGGCGTCGACGAACGGCTCGGCCACGTCTCTCGCGGGAAGCGCGATCTCGCCGGAGAGGACCGGCTCCAGCAGGTAGTCCTCGCTGAAGTTCTGCGAGAACCAGGCCGTCCGTACGATCGTCCACTCGACCCCGGACTCCTGGACCGTCCGCTCGCTCACCTGGGCCTCCTCCTCACCCCGGCCGGACAGGAGCACCAGTCGCCGGACGCCGCTTCCGACCGCCCGCGAGACGAACGAGCGGACCGTCTCCACCGCCCCGGGGAACGCCAGGTCCGGGTAGTAGACGACGTACACCGACGCCACGTCCCGCAACGCGGCCTCCCACGTCCCCCGGTCCTCCCAGTCGAACGGCGGCTCCCCTGAGCGGGAGCCGACCCGCACCGGCAGGCCGCGTGCGGTGAGCCGCTCCACCACGCGGCGGCCGGTCTTGCCTGTGCCGCCGAGGACCAGCGTCGTGTTCTTCTCGTACCTGTTTTCTGTCATGGAACCAGTGAACTGGCCAGGGGTGAGACGAACCATGGTTGAGAAGCGCAATTCCATGTTTCAGCGTCTACAGTGAAGGCGTGGACGCGCTCACCGACTTTCTGGACGGTCCGAGGGCCAGGGGAGCGTTCCTGCTCCGCTCGATCCTGAACCCGCCCTGGTCACTGCGGATCCAGGACCGGGCGCCGCTCGCCCTGACGGCCATGGTGCGGGGCGAGGCGTGGATGATCCCCGACGACGGCGATCCGGTGCGCCTGGGCCCGGGGGACGTCGCGATCATCCTCGGCCCCGACCCCTACACGGTCGCCGACGATCCGGCCACGCCGCCCCAGGTGGTGATCCATCCGGGCCAGCACTGCACCACCCTCGACGGGCGAAGCCTGGCCCAGGAGATGACGCTGGGCGTCCGCACCTGGGGCAACAGCCCCGACGGCTCGACGGTGCTCCTCACCGGCGCCTACCAGATGCGCGGGGAGATCAGCCGCCGCCTGCTGGAGGCGCTGCCCCCGCTGCTGGTCCTCCCGGAGGACGCCTGGGACTGCCCCATCATCCCGTTGCTCAGCGATGAGATCGTCAAGGACGAGCCGGGTCAGGAGGCCGTTCTCGACCGGCTGCTCGACCTGTTGCTCATCGCCGTCCTGCGCGCCTGGTTCTCCCGCCCGGAGGCCGGGGCCCCCGCCTGGTACCGCGCCCACAGCGACCCCGTGGTGGGCAAGGCCCTGCGCATGCTGCACGGCGATCCGGCCCATCCCTGGACGGTGGCCACGCTGGCGGCCGGGGCCGGTGTCTCCCGCGCCGCCCTGGCCCGCCGCTTCACCGAGCTGGTGGGCGAGCCGCCCATGGCGTTCCTCACCGGCTGGCGGCTGGCCATGGCCGCCGACCTGCTGCGCGAGACCGACGCCACCGTCGGCGCGGTGGCCACGCAGGTCGGCTACGGCAGCGCGTTCGCGCTCAGCGCCGCCTTCAAGCGCGAACGCGGCATCAGCCCCCAGGAGCACCGCGCCGGGGTCTCGCGTTCCCGGCACCCTCTGCGTGACCACGCCGTCGGCACGCCCGCGCGGTAGGCCTCGGCAGGCCTGACGGTACGGGCCCCGGTGGTCGCCGCGCCCGGAGACGCCGTAGCCGTCGAAGGTGCCGAGCCCTGGGGCCGGGCTCATGCCATCGGAGGCGGCGCTGAGCGCGAACGCGCCGCCGTGGCCGCGACGGTCAGAACAGCCAGTCGAGCAGGCCGCCCCGGCCGCCACCGCCCGAGTTGTTGTTGTTCGTCCCCGTGTCCTGCGGCGGCGCCGTCGTCGGCTGCTCGCTCGGCACGGCACTCTCGGTGGGAGCCTGGCTCGTCGGCGAGGGCGCGGGTTCGGAGGTGATCCGCGGCCGTGCGTCCAGGCTCTCCTCTTGCTCGGCCTCCTCGGCGGGCGGCGTCGGGCGGCTCTCCTTCGACGAAGTGGTGCGGGTCGGCGACGGCCGGGCGGAGGGCTCCTGGGGCCGGGGGGCCCTGCTGGGAGCGGTCGTCGGCTCGTCGGTCGCGGACGGCTCTTCGGACGGTTCCGCCGTCTCCTCCTCGGACTCGGGCGTCGGTGTCTCCGAGGGCACCTGCGGCAGCTCGGCCACCGAGCATCGCACGCCGGGTGAGCACTTGGTGCCGGCCTGTCCGTCCATGGAGGCGGAGAGCATCCAGCCGCCCGCGACGCCCGCGATCACGACGCCGCCCACGACCGCCAGCAGGATCCTGCTCTTGCTCTTGCCCTTGCGGCGGCGCTCCTCGTAAGGGTCGGGGTCCTCCCGCCAGCCCGACCCCAGGAATCCGCGCGACGAGGTCGTCTCGTTCTCCTCGCGGTAGAGGGGGCCGTTGGAGGTGATGTCGGTATCGCCTATCTCGCGGCGCTCGTCGAGGTAGACCATTTCCCGGGACCCGTCGGCCCGGATGATCTCCCGGGATCCGTCGACGTGGACGATTACCTGGGACCCGTCGTCCGGCATGGGTTCGGGAAGGTCGATGTCGCTCCACCCGTCCGACAGCACGTCGCCGGCGGGGCGTTCGGGTTCCTGCTGGGCCGGTCCGAGAGGACCGGTCTGCTCGCGAGGATCTTCTTCATACGATCCCTGGATGTCGTCGCGCCCCACGATGACCCTCTCTGACGTAAACCTTGGTCGGGCATCTTAATAGCAGATTCGACAGGAGTCTGTCTGAAAAGTTCACATACCTCTGGGAATAATGTGACTTGTGGGACCTTACCGGGAATCGGCAATGGACCGAGCCATTATCCGCTGAACGGCGGGTATCTGAGCCGGTAGTCGATTCATGTACCGATGGGAAAATCGACCGGCAGGCGCGCCGGAGACCACGGCGGCACCGGGGCGAAACGTCCTCCCGTCGCACGGGGAGGAGCACGCGCGGGACACGCCCGATCGGGCGATAGGGGTGCCCGAACCCGGCGTGCGGGTAGGAAGGGCGCCTGACGTTTCTCTCCGCTCGAAGGCGGAGGTCTCCACGCTCGAGGAGGACTGATGACAGCGGATTCGCCGATGGACGGGCTGTCCGGTCCCTCCCCCTTCCCGCCCATCGCCGACTACGGGTTCCTGTCCGACTGCGAGTCCACGGCCCTGGTCGCCCCGAGCGGAAACGTCGAGTGGCTCTGCCTTCCCCGGATGGACTCCCCCAGCGTCTTCGCCGCCATCCTCGACCGGGGCGCGGGGGGCTTCCGGATCGGTCCCGCCGACCTGAGGGTGCCCGCCGCGCGCCGCTACCTGCCCGGCACCATGATCCTGGAGACCAGCTGGGGCACCCCCACCGGCTGGGTCATCGTGCGCGACGTGCTGCTCATGGGGCCCTGGCACCACGAGGAGGAGCTCTCCCACACGCACAGGAGGGCGCCGACCGACTACGACGCCTCCCACGTGCTGCTCCGCACGGTGCGTTGTGTCAGCGGGGAGGTGCAGGTCACGCTCGACTGCGAGCCGATCTTCGACTACGGCCGCAGGCCCGCCGGCTGGTCGTACACCGACAGGGGCTACCACCAGGGCGTCGCGACGGCGGAGGGGGAGAGCGTGGAGTTGTGGCTCACCACCGACATGCGGCTGGGGTTCGAGGGCGGGCGCGCGATGGCACGCACCCTCCTCAAGGAGGGAGACACACGCTTCTGCGCGCTGTCGTGGACCCCGCACGAGCCGCCGTACACCTTCAGGGACGCCTACGAGCGGCTCGTGTGGACCGCCCACCACTGGCAGCACTGGCTCGCCAGGGGAGCCTTCCCCGACCACCCGTGGCGGAGATACCTGGAGCGCAGCGCCCTCACCCTCAAGGGCCTGACCTTCGCCCCCACGGGCGCCCTCATCGCGGCGTCGACCACCTCCCTGCCCGAGACCCCGGGCGGCGACCGCAACTGGGACTACCGCTACGCCTGGATCAGGGACTCGACCTTCGCCCTCTGGGGCCTGTACACACTGGGCTTCGACTGGGAGGCCGACGACTTCTTCTGGTTCCTCGCCGATGTGGCGGAGCGGGACGAGGAGCTCCAGGTCGTGTACGGCATCGACGGCGAGCGCGAGCTGGACGAGTACATCCTCGACCACCTCTCCGGATACGAGGGCGCCAGGCCCGTCAGGATCGGCAACGACGCCTACCGGCACCGCCAGAACGACGTCTGGGGCACCGTCCTCGACTCCTTCTACATTCACACCCGGTCCCGCGACCGCCTGGACGAGCGGATCTGGCCCATCCTGAAGCGGCAGGTCGAGTCCACCATCAGGCACTGGCGGGAGCTCGACCGCGGCATATGGGAGGTACGGGGAAAGCTCCGGCACTTCACCTCCTCGAAGGTCATGTGCTGGGTGGCGACCGACAGGGGCGCCAGGCTCGCCCGGCTCAGGGAGGAGCCGGAGCTGGCCGCGCGCTGGCAGGCGGTCGCCGACGAGATCCACGCCGACGTGTGCACCCACGGCGTCAGCGAGCGCGGGGTCTTCAAGCAGCACTACGACACCGACGCCCTCGACGCGTCGCTCCTGCTCATCCCGATGGTGCGCTTCCTGCCGCCCGACGACCCCAGGGTCCGCGCCACCGTGCTGGCCATCGCCGACGAGCTGACCGTCGACGACCTGGTCCTGCGCTACGAGACGGAGTTCACCGACGACGGTCTGAGCGGGGAGGAGGGCACCTTCGCGATCTGCTCGTTCTGGCTCGTCTCGGCACTGACGGAGATCGGGGAGCACACCCACGCCCGCAGGCTCTGCGAGAGGGTCCTCTCCTTCGCCAGCGCCCTCGGCCTCTACGCCGAGGAGATCGACCCGGTGACCGGCCGCCACCTCGGCAACTTCCCCCAGGCGTTCACCCACCTGGCGCTCATCAACGCGGTCATCCACATCATCCGCGCCGAGAGCGGGCAGTCCTCCACCAGGTGGCCGCCATGATCTCGTACCCACCCCGGTGTCCCACCCGCGCGCCGACGTGCGGAGCCATCGGAAGGCCTGACTAGGCTTGTGGATATGAACCGTCGAGTGATTGCCATGGTGGTGGTCTTCGGCCTGCTCGCGACGAGTGGTCTGTCCGTAGTGCTGGCCTGGGGACTGAGCGGCTGAACGCACGCTCCGTGATGTCGGCCTGAGGGCTCGGCGTCCGGGTCCGCGACGCGTCCGGATTAGCGGCGCGTCCGGATCTGTGAGCGCGTCCCGGTCCGCGAGGCGTCCGGATTCGTGCCGCGTCCGGATCTGTGAGCGCGTCCGGATGCGTGAGACGTCCGTTCGTGAGCGTGCCCGATCCGCGGGCGCATCCGGAGGTGTGAGGCGCGTCCGGATACGTGAGGTGTTTCCGGATGCGCGAGAGTGATCGGCCCGCGAGGGATGTGTCCGGGGCCGTGAAAGATGAGCGCCCGCGAGGCCGCCGCAGCGGCACACGGGTGTCGAGGGGCCGAGCCGTCGCGTGCGCCCCCCGACGCCGCGACCGCCGCCCCCCTGAGGTCGCTAGGCGACCACCATCGAGTTCTGGCCCGCGGGCTGCGCGCTCTGCTGCTGGGGGTGGGCCGACTGCCGGTGCGCGGAGGGCTGCTCCGTGGCGGACTGGTGCTGCTGGTGGACGGCCTGCTCGGTGGGAGCCTGCTCGGCGGGGCAGGTGCAGTAGCCGTTGGTCAGGATCAGGCGACCTCGCTGCGCCGTGTAGGTGCGGGAATCGGTGGCGAGGAGAACACCCGTGCATTTATGGCAGACGACGGACTGGCGATCCATGGGCCGGCTTCCTTCCTTGAGGGTAGCCGTCGAACGTCTCTCGGTCCGGCCGGCTGGCTGCTCGTGCCCCGTAAGGAAGACTTGAATCTCCCTAACGAGGTTTCCATCTTACTTCGTGGCACAGAGTGATCTTTGAGCCACACCAGGTAACAGATGTGAACCCTGGTGGTGCTGCTTCACAACGGTCTCATGCGAAGCGACCCGGCGGGTGGGGAATGTCCCTCTCACACCCCCGTCGATCCTGGTTTCAGGGATCTTCGCCACCCCCGGATCCCCGGTGCGGCCGGGGGTCGCTACGCGCTCAGAACTTTTTTCTTTTTCTCCTCGATCACCGACCGGAACAGCAGCGCGTTGGCGGCCACCGCGATGCAGACCACGCCGAGCAGGAAGCCCCAGCTCACGTCGCTCAGGTGGTGCATGCCGCGGTACATGCGCGAGTAGGCGATGCCCAGCGGAACGCCCAGGCCGATCACCCACCACAGCACGTTCAGGATTTTGAAGCGGTGGGTGTGGATGGTCAGCACCAGGGCGACGCCGCAGTAGAAGGCGACCGCGGCGCTGGTGTGCCCCGAGGGGAAGCTGGAGGTGGGCGGGGCGGGGTCGAGGTGCTCGACGGCGGGCCGCTTGCGCTGGGCGAAGACGGTGGCCAGCAGGAAGATCGCAGACTGGGAGAAGACCGCCAGCGCGAGGAAGATCGACTCGTTCCAGCGCTTGAAGGCCAGCCGGAAGCCGATGACCAGCAACGCGGTGGCAGTGATGATCACCGGCGTGTCGGACAGACCCGACACCACGTCGGTGATCGAGCTCCAGTAGGCCGTGCGGTCCTCGGCCATCTGCGCGTTGACCCCCTGGTCGTTCGCGATGAGGGTCGTCGTCTGCAGGACCTTGGTGATGAGGAGTCCGACGCCGATCGTCAGCGCGGCCATGATGATCAGCGGCGCCAGGATGAGGCGCGTCACGCCCTTGAAATCCACCGACATTTTCGACATGGCGCGCCTGCTACCCCGAATGGCTCCCTCGGAACGCCTCGGGTTCGACACCTTCCACGTGCGGTTCGGCGGGCTTGCGGCCCTCTCCGCGGCGCCAGGCCTCGAACCCCACCGCCGTTCCCACCACGACCACCACGCCCAGCGCGACCCCCGCGATCACGTCGCTGGTCCAGTGGACGCCGAGCGCCATCCGGCTGTACGCGACGAACACCATGATGACCGCCGCGACGGCCCAGGCGAGGATCCGCGAGGTCATGCTCCGCAGGAAGGGCAGCAGGATGAGGACGAGGATGCACGTGCCCAGCGCCGCTCCCATCGCGTGCCCCGAGGGGAAGGAGGCACCGGGCGCCGAGGCCACGGGATCCGGCAGGTCGGGCCGGGCGCGGTTGACGATTCCCTTGACGGCGAGGTTCAGCAGGCCACCGAAGGTGATCGTGGCGACCGCCCAGATCGCCAGGCGCGGCGCGCCCCGGCGCCAGAGCCAGACGGCGGTCAGCACCACCAACACGCGCCACGTCCAGGGACCGAACACCTCGGTCGCCACGTTGAGGAAGGTCGTGTAACCGGGGTTCTCCAGCGCGTGGGCGTGCAGGCTCAGGGCGATGCTCTCGTCGAGAACCGTGAGCGGCGAGGAAGACGTCTTCACGAGCACGAGAAGGATCACGAACGGCACCGTGAAGATCGCCACTGCCACCAGCGCCATCGTCAGGCGTACACCCAACCGCAGGTCAGCGGCGTGATCGTCGGAGTTCCTGTGAGGTGGAGGCTTACCTTCGACAAATCTGACCATCGTTCATGGCTACCCGATCCACCGTGAATATTCTCCGCGTGACATGAGAAAGCCCGGGTCGGCGGAGCCGCGGACCGCGTGACGGGGGGCCGCGCGGGAGCCTCTCAGGCCGCGTGACGGGGTTCGCGCCGGGTCGTCCAGCGCAGGACGTCACAGTGCCGCCGCTCGGCCTCGGCGAGCGCCGCGTCGTCCGTGTAGGCGTCGAGGACGGCCCGCAGCCACGGCATCTGCTCGGTGACGTCCTCCCACGCCTGGGAGGGGTCGTCGAGGCCCAGCTCGATCAGCGCGTCCAGGTGCGCGGCGTAGGCCGTCCACCACTGGCGGCTCAGCTCGGCCAGGAACCCGCCCAGCCCGCCGAACTCCCGCTGGATCTCCTCCTCCCACCAGGCGGGGACGGTGACGTCACCGGTCTCCGCGAGGTCGCGGAGCACGAGATTCGCCAGGGAGCGCCGTCGTCGGGCGATGGCCGAACGTGACAGGATGTTCATGGGCCCACCCTGCCGATCCTTGTTTGCCGAACGCTTAACGATGTATTGACGGGGATGTGCGATCTTGGCCGTACGACCTGCGTGTGATTCCCAGCGATAGTTGTCACTTCCCAGCGATAACTGTCACCAAGATCGTCTTGGGAGTGTTGCTGAAGGCGTCGAAGATGATGTCGAGCGATGGCTCTGTCCTGGAGTTGGTCGGCGTTCGGGTGGGTGACGAGTCTTCGATTCGAAGGCGGCGGGCCAGGGGTGGGCAGCGGTTACGGCAGTCGGGCGTGTCTGTGATGTGCGATGGGCTCCGCCCTGAGGCCCTCTGGTGGAGCGTGCAGGCGTTAAAGTCACGCCCAGGAGCTAGGGGAGCCAGGAAGCGCCCCCTGGCCGGCGAGGCGGCGATTGAGGGGCATAGCGAGGTTTTCGCTCAAGGCTGGATGGCGACCACCATGCCGTCAACGGAGTAGATGAGGTCGCCGACACCATAAGGCGCCACGTTTGAGGCGACGTCCGTCATGACGAAATCCAGTACTAACGCAGTTGCTCACGTAGGCCCCGAGTGCTATCGAAAATTCGCTCGATGGCTATGATGCGCAACCGGTTGATCATGATGGGCTGCGATCTCAGGCACGGAACTCTCCGGCCTAGTCGGATATGTGATCATGAGCCGTCGAGTCGCGGGTCGGCGCCAGCTCGACGGCCGTGGAGGTATAGCCGAGCGACGCCAGGTGAGCGGGGTCGCGTGTCAGCCGACCTCCATCAACTCGGAGGCAAACAGGGCGCTCGCCGCCCGGAGGATCTGGTTGGCTCGCTTGAGCTCGGCGTTCTTTTTGCGGAGGTCGCGCAACTCTGCCAGTCGGATGGTGACCAACTGGTCGTCGTCTTGGTGAGTGGCCTCATCCTCGCGAATCCATGTACGCAGTGCTTCGCGATGGACGCCTAGTGCTCTGCCAGACGGCTGATGGCCGGCTTGGGGTCCGACTCCCGGTACAGCTGCACCGCATGCGACCTTAGATCATCGGGGTACTTTTTTACGGCTGGCACCCGATCGTTCCTCTTCTCTCGTGAGCCGAGCGGCCTGCTGGCGGAGATCCTGGCAGGGCGTGATGCCATCTGAAACCTCACCTCGCTAGCTAGCAGCCGGACGAGGGCAATCACGCTCCGTGAGGTGCGTGAACAGCGAGGTCTGACCCAGGAGACGCTGGGTGAGATGGCAGAGGTTGACAGAAAAACCATCAATCGGATCGAGAACGGCGCTTACAGTCCGTTGTTAGATCACGTGTTCAAGATCTCCGACGCGCTTCAGATATCAACCGCTGAGCTGTTTCGTTAGCTGATCTCATGATCGCATCGAACGTGGAAGCTTCATGGTGTAAGCGTGCCATGACATGCTTACCTGCTGGTAGCGGCAAGGCACTCCAGGGCACCGACTTGCTGCGGGAAAACTCTGCCAGCTGTGACAGCGCGGCTCACCAGACCCTGGTGATCTGGATAGGTTGATCCCACCATCCGACCTGCCGGCAATCATGCCTGTCGGATGGCGGGCGCACGCCGCTCTACCGGCAGGCATGAACGTGGAAATGCCGTCTTCGCGCTCGGCCTTCTCCAAGGCGGGAAGAGGGGTTCCTCATCTGTCTTTCATCGTATATCGTCGATATTCGATGAATACAGAGAAGGAACCTCTGGGGCGGGCCGAGGCCGAGGAGTACGCGAGCTGGTTCAAAGCGCTGGCCGACGGCACCCGCATCCAGATCGTGTCGTTGCTGGCCCGGCAGCGCGAGCCGATGAGCGTCGGGGAGATCGTCACCGCCGTCGGGATCGGCCAGTCGACAATCTCCCACCACCTGAAGATCCTGTCCGAGGTGCGATTCGTCCTGGTGGAACGGCAGGGCACCTCCAGCCTGTACCGGATCAACGAAGAGTGCGTGAGCTGCTTTCCCACCGCCGCCGACGTGGTGATGGGCAACCCCGTTCCCGCGATGCCCACCTGCCAGTAGGAGCCCGCCATGGCACACGACGAGGTCGTCAACCGCTACTCCGGCCTGGCCCGCGCCGCGCTGGCCGGTGAGACCGTCGCCGACTGCGGTGCCGAGGCCTTCGAGCGGGGCCGCTTCGGCGCGGCCGGCTACGACGACACCGAAGGACTGCCTGAGAGCGCGCTGCGGGCCAGTCTCGGCTGCGGCAACCCGGTCGCCGTCGCCGAGTTGCGTGAGGGCGAGACCGTGCTCGATCTGGGCTCCGGGGGTGGCATCGACGTCTTGTTGTCGGCGCGCCGGGTCGGGCCGCACGGCAGGGCCTACGGCCTGGACGCCAGCGCCGACATGGTGGAGCTGGCCCGCCGCAACGCCCGCGAGGCGGGCGCGACCAACGCCGAGTTCGTATGTGGCACGATCGAGGCGATCCCGCTGCCCGATCACGCGGTCGACGTCGTCATCTCCAACTGCGTGATCAACCTGTCCAGCGACAAGGCGGCCGTGCTGGCCGAGACCTTCCGGGTACTGCGGCCCGGCGGCCGCCTGGGCCTCAGCGACGTCGTCACAACAGAAGCCCTCGACCCTGAGCTGCGGACGGCCACCGAGCTTCGGGTGGGCTGCGTCGCCGGCTCGCTCAGTGTTGCCGAGTATCGCGAACTGCTGCTGAAGACCGGTTTCGTGGCCACCTCGATCACGCTGACCGCCGAGCATGGCGACGGTGTCCATTCGGCGATCGTCCAGGCGGTCAAGCCCGCGATCTCGCCGGGGCTGGAGATCCGACCGATGCGCGATGCCGACGCCGAGCAGGTGCTGGCCATCTACCAGGCTGGCTTGGGAAGCGGCCAGGCCAGCTTCGAGACGACGGCCCCCAGCTGGGAGGGCTTCACCGCGAGCAGGCTCGCCCGTCTGCGCTACGTCGCCGCAGATACCGGCACCGGTGAGGTCGTCGGCTGGGTGGCCGCCTCACCGGTGTCGGCGCGTCCGGTGTACGCCGGAGTCGTCGAGCACAGCGTCTACGTCCACCCCGGCTGCCAGGCCCATGGGATCGGCCGGGCCCTGCTGGCGGCGTTCATCGCCGCCAGCGAGGACACCGGGATCTGGACGATCCAGGCCGGGATCTTCCCGGAGAACTCGTCCAGCCTCTCCCTGCACCAGGCGCTCGGCTTTCGCGTGGTCGGCACTCGCGAGCGCGTCGGCCGCCATCACGGCACCTGGCGTGATGTGGTCATGATGGAGCGGCGCAGCACGGTCGTCGGGCGATGAACCCGGAGTGAGGGTGCGGGAACATCCGGCGGCCGGTGGTGGTTGTGCATCTCGTGGCCGGTGTGCCCAGTGTCCCCGGGCCTCACCTATCGCCTTCGCGGAATACCGTTCGGCTGGAGCCGCGTTGCGCATTTCGCCGAGAGGCGACCTGCACACCGGTACGCACACGTTGAATCGAAGGCCCCCGCCCTGAGTCCGGGTGGGGGCCTTCGGTGTGTCCGGGTGCCGTTGACGAACGGGCCACCGGTTCCGAGGCAGAAGGAAGTTCATCCCCCCGCAGGGGCGTGACGGGCTAGCTTGACTGCCGAGATCAGCAAGATGGCCGCGAGGATGGGGATGAGGATCAGGTCGGGGATGGCGCCGAGCAGCAGGCCGCCCAGGAGCGCGCCGGTGACCGAGCCGGCGACCATGACCGCGATGAAGCGCAGGTTGGCGCCCAAGACGGCGAAGCTGCCATCGCGGCTGTAGCGGGTGAAGGCGACCAGCATGGTGGGCAGGGACACCAGCAGCGACAAGCTGCCCGCGGTCTTGATGTCGACGGCGTACAGCAGCACGATCGTCGGGATCAGCAGTTCACCGCCGGCCACGCCCATGATCGCGGCGACCACGCCGATGCCGAACCCGGCCGCCACCCCCGTGAGCGCCTGCACCGGGGCGGGCAGCACCATCGAGCCCAGGGCGGTGGTGTGGGTGAGCACCAGGGCGACGGCCATGCCCACCATCAGGGCCGCCAGCACCTTGTACAAGGTGGCGGTGCGCATCCGCACCGCCCACGATGCCCCGACCCACGCCCCCGCGAGGCTTCCGGCCAGCAGGTTGACCGCCACCGGCCAGTGCGCGCCCAGCTCAGCCAGCGAGACGGCGCCCAGGCGAGCGGGCAGGGCGACCAGCACCACGATCAGGCTCATCGCCTTGTTCACGATGACCGCTGACAGCGCGGCGAAGCCGAACAGGCCGACCAACAGCGGCAGCCGGAATTCGGCGCCGCCCAGGCCGATCATTCCGCCCAGCAGGCCCACCGCCGCCCCGGCGGTGAAGACCAGCGGCGCCGAACCCGCCGCGCGAGAGGGGAGGGCGGCTTCGTTCGTGCTCACACCCACCACGCTCCTTGCCGCCCGGCGCCCGCGCCGCACGCGGGTCGGCTTCTACGATCTCCCACCACTCCTGGCGGGCGACACGCGGGGCTGAGACGGCCGCCGGGATTATCAAAGTTCGGAACTGCATGTTCGTTGGTGACTTCTCGCAGTCCGACGATTTCCCCGTTTGAGCGCCTGGGCCAGCAGCATGCCGAACCGATGCTCCCTCGCTCCCTGACAGGGCCTTATCTCCGAACGGCCCCAGGCAGAAGAAGGCGCACGTCGGCTGTTCATGCGCTGTTTACCCATACCGGGATCGATGGATGCCAATATCGGCAGAAGTCGAATTAGACACTCATCGATTCCATGCACTGACGTCCTGGGAGCCAGTGATGACCAGTACCGACAAGCGCGACGACCTGACCATCGACCAGCAGCTGGCCATCGCCACCGCGGCCCGCCGGCTGGGCGAGGAGTTCACCGGCACCTTCTCGGTCGAGACGATCGAGCGGTTCCTGCACACCAGCTACGACCAGTTCGCCACCCGCGCCGCGGTGGCCAACTTCCTGCCGCTGCTGGCCGAGCGTTTCGCCCGTCAGCGGCTGCACGCCCTGGCCCGCGTCGAGGGCAAGAGTGACGGGCGGCCGATCGTGCTGTTCTTGTGCGTGCACAACGCGGGCCGCTCCCAGATGGCGCTGGGCTTCTTCTCTCATCTGGCCGGTGATCACGCGGTCGGCTGGTCGGGCGGCTCGGAGTTCGCCACGGAGATCAACCCGGCTGCGATCACCTCGATGGCCGAGCGCGGCATCGACATCTCCCGGGAGTTTCCCAAGCCGTGGACCGAGGAGATCGTCCGTGCCGCCGACGTCGTGGTCACCATGGGCTGCGGGGACACCTGCCCGATCTTTCCCGGCAAGCGCTACCTGGACTGGGAACTGGAGGACCCGGCGGGCAAGAGCGCCGAGGAGGTGCGCCCGATCCGCGATGAGATCGAGCGCCGGGTACGCACCCTTCTCGGCGAACTCGGCGTGCCTGTGAGCTGACCCCCGCACACCGGGCATGCATAGACGTCTGTCAATATAGATAGCGCATGACTTCGATAAGCATCTATGTTCGGAGGTCTGATGGAGCTGCTGCAGATCCTTGAGTGCAGCCCGCCGCTGGTTCGCGAACCCCTGGACGCCGGGCAGGCCGCCGGGATCGCGCAGGTGTTCAAGGCCCTGGGCGATCCGGTCCGGCTGCGGATCTTGTCGATCGTGGCCAGCCATTCGGGCGGCGAGGTGTGCGTGTGCGACATCACCGGCGCCTTCGAGCTGTCCCAGCCC
>NZ_JBPJUQ010000054.1:0-79035 GCF_051192615.1 Streptosporangium sp. G11 | reverse complement strand
TTGCCCGAGACCTACCACCAGGTAGGCCCCGAGGCGGGGACCGCCACTTCAAGTTCTACGAGCTACGGGACAACCTCGCACACGACGCCAAGCCTGGTTCTCCAGCCGCATCTCAGCTTCTAGATTGCAGGCCAGTTCCGCCAAGGAGCCTCCACACCTCACGTTGGACAAGCCGTGTTCAAGCCCGTAGGACGAGAGGTCAGCACGTCGTACGGCATACCAGCCTCCTCCCACCGCCTCCGAGAACTTCCAGGTCCGCCCGTAGAGCTTCACCAGCTCCCCCAGGGTCATGACTGCTTATCCGACCGGGCGGCGATAATCAGATCAACCACTTGCTCCGGGTGCTCGCTTCTCACCGTCTGGAGAGCGGGACCACCACGGACGCTGACCATGTAAGAGCCCGAGCGCTGCCCTACCGTCACCGTGGCGTCGCGCCAGCCCTGCGGACCGATCACTGCCAGTTCGGGTGGTTGTCGCTCCACCGACGATTGCACCGGAGGGTCGGGCCACTGTCTCCCGGTGACGGACAGTTCCAGGATGATCGTGCTGTGCCGGTGGGCGCGGACTCCCCGCTCTTGTAGGAGTCGCTGCACGACAGCAAGAGCCCTCTCCTGATTCTCGGCATGCTCTTCTGTGACGCGAGGCGGATCGCCCCTAGAGTGATCCATGGATCGCACCTCCAGTGTGCGGTCAAGGACCCGCCGAAGTGTTCGACCACTTCGGCGGGTCCGCTAAATGCGCACGTAGCGCGATCTCTCCCTCTACCAGCGGGAATGTGCGCTCAAGCCATGTGGCTGTCGTGCGCTATCTACGGGACCGACCGTTGCACCCCGTGCCCTTGTCCTTACTGAACGAGCACAACTACTTAGGCGCCTACTCAGGCTTGCCGAACGGCGAGGACCTTCCCATGTCCCCGTACGGCCTCAGCGCTGAACTCACACTGAACTTCCGGCTGTCCCGCGATCGCCCCTGGTGTAAGAATCGAGACATGGCGGAACTCAACGGGGCACCAGTGACCTCGGAAGCTTTGCAAGCACTGGCCCTCATCAACTATGGCCACTTCACGTCTATGCGTGTTCAAGATCAGCAGGTAAGAGGCTTTTCCCACCATATAGACCGTCTCGCGAACGACTGTCAACTCTTGTTCAACGTGAGCTTGGACAGGGATCGAGTACGCGAATTCGTTCGGCATGCCGTCAAGGGAGAGCGCGGGGCGTTCGTGGTTCGAGTGACCATTTTTGATCCTGCTCTTGAGCTTGGCCACCCCACGTCTTCGGCGGAACCGAGCGTACTCATCACCACACGACCGGCTATGCCATTGCCCCCTTCTCCGATTCGCGTACAAACGGTCGGCTATCGGCGTGACCTACCAGAGGTGAAGCACGTTGGATTGCTAGGGTCGATATGGCATCGACGGCAAGTTCAGATGCATGGATACGACGACGCACTTTTTATCGACAACGCTTCTTTCGTGTCCGAGGGAGCAACGTGGAACATCGGGTTCTTCGACGGAGAGCGAGTCATCTGGCCAAACGCTGAAGTGCTCCCAGGGGTAACGATGAGGCTACTGAACCAGGTTCACGATAATACGATAACCGCACCGGTTAATATCCGTGACGTCCCCGTCATGCAAGCTGCGTTCGCCACGAACACAACAATAGGCGTACGGGCAATCAGCGCCATCGACAGAATAAAGCTGACCGACGACCACCCTATTTTCGAGACCCTCCGAAAAGAGTACGAAGAAATCCCGCCGGAACAACTGTAGGATGCCCGGCGTCCTTCTTCCGGTTCACGCGAAGCGGCGTGTTGCAGAGCGTTCCGTCCGGACGCGTGCGACCACATCGGAGAATTCCCGAGAGCAGGTAAGTGTGGTCCCGGTAATCAGGCTGATGCGGCTTCACGATCTTCATGTCCCGACCGATGAAATAGCCTTTGCGACTGTCGAAAACAGCCCGGATAGCGGACCACTCCTCAACGGTGAGAATTGTCGCCCACTGACCTTGGACCGGGTTGCCGTCCGCATCCCGAACGAGTTCCCCGTTGAGTTCCCGCAGGCCGCACATGCGCGGATTGCGCAGCATCACCTTCAAAGACAGCGTGATCCAGTCGTTGCCCAGTGACGTCTTGACCCCTGCCTCCTGCCACTCTCGCACGATCGAGTGCAGGGAACGGCCACCGAGGAAGTCCCTGGCCGCCTGCCGGACGAGATCAGCCTCCCTCTTGTCGAGGGTCCGGCGATCCGGGTTCCAGCCGAACGGACGCGGACCACCGGACGGCACCCCTTGCTCCGCCCGTGACCGATGAGAGCGCCGCATCCGGCGTTGCATCTTGCGGACCTCCATCTTGGAGATGACCGCGCCGAACAGGCCCATGCTCTCCACGTCCTCGCTGTAGAGATCCTGAGCACCCCGCGCGTCGGCGAACACCCGCCCGTCCTGAAAGGTGATCGCTTCCACGAACCGCTCATAGTCACCGGGACGACGGGCGAGACGATCCGCCGCCAGGATCACCACCCCCTGGACAGATGTGCCGTTCGGCAGCTTGCCCACGCGCAGCACCCGTAGCATCGCCTCGAACTCGTCCCGCACGACGTCCGCTTTGGCAGCAGAGCGGTCGTTGTCGGTGAACTCGTGAACGACCGTCCAGCCGTAGCGCGCGGCGGTCTGGCGGTTGACCTTGTGCTGATCCTGCACACCGTGTTCGTCGCGCTTGAGGTCGGCCGAGATCCGCGCGTAGGAGACGACGGGGACGGGGGAATCTGACGGGTTCATGTGCACCTCCGACCCACATCATGCATGAGTCGTAGAGCTAGAACCTGCTCTACCGCGAGGAGGAGCGGGAGATGAACCCGCTCTGCCTCGACCAGGGCGTCGGCCTGATCCCGTGGAGCCCGCTGGCCCGAGGTCTGCTGGCCCGCGCCGGATCCGACGAGAAGACCACCTGGGCGGGCAGCGACGCCCGCATCGAGTCCCTCTACGACGACGCCGACAACGACCGCCTGATCCTCGACCGGGTCGCCCAGGTGGCGAGGGAGCGCGAGGTCGCCCCCGCGCGGGTGGCGCTGTCCTGGCTGCTCCACCAGCCCGGCCTGTCGGCCCCGATCGTGGGCGCGACCAAGAACGAGCACGTGGACGACGCGGTCGCCGCGGTGGACCTGTCCCTCACCGAGAAGGAACTCGCCTTCCTCGCCGAGCCGTACCGCCCCCGGCCCGTCAGGCAGTGACGCCTACGCCAACGGTTCCGGAGCTCAACGGTTCCGGAGCCCAACGGCTCTGGACTCTGACGGTTCCGGAGCCGGGTAAGGCGGGAGCGGGCGTCAGGAGTCGGCGGGCAGTTCGAACTGGACGCAGGTCATGCCGCGCATGTCCAGCCACGCCCGTCCCGGTGCCCGTACGAGCCGGAAGACGACCTCCTCGCACCCGGGACAGCGGGCCACCAGGCCCGGGGCACGGGTGTAGAGGAGCGCCTCGGCCAGCGCGAGGGTCCGCGCGCAGCCGGAGCACTGGCCGGTGGCGGCGGTCAGGTCGACGGCGAAGATGTCGCGCAAGGCTCCGCCCGCCGTGTTCCCGTCGAGGTGGTCCTGGCTCATCGAATACCTCCAGCGTGCGACCGGCGGTGCGGGAGACCCCGCCCGCCAGGGGAGGAATCCCCCGGATTCATCCGTGGGAAGGAGTTCACGGTCGTCCTCCGCTGGGGCCGAAGCGTTCCGTGCGGATCCGACGGGGGTCGTGCCCGGCGGAGACGAGCAGGCCCGCGACGGTCTCGACGAAGCCGGTGGGCCCGCACACGAAGACGGCCGGTTCCCGCTCGGGGGGCCAGACGGCCTCGGCGAGCAGGGCGCCGTCGACCCGCGCGGGCGGGCGCTCCCAGCCGTCGGGCACCTCGCGCGTGTAGGCGTAGGTGACGTCCAGGCCGGAGCCGTCGGCGCTGCAGCGGTCCAGCTCGGCGCGGTAGAGGGCCGACCGCGGCCCGCGCGTGGAGTACAGGAGCCGGAACGGTGTGCCGATCCCGGCCGAGGCGCGGGCGCGGACCATCGCCATGAGCGGGACGACCCCCGAACCGCCCGCGACCAGTTGCACCGGCTCGGGCGTCTCGGGCCGCCAGACGAACCAGCCGCCGATCGGGCCGCGTACCTCCAGCGGGTCTCCCTGCGAGAGGACCCGCGCGAGGTACGGGGAGACCTCGCCCTCGGGCAGCAGTTCGACGGTGAGCTCCAGGCGGTCCCCGTCGGCGGCCGAGGCGATGGAGTACGAGCGCTGGGTGGAGTAGCCGTCGGGGGCGGTGAGCCGTACGTCGACGTGCTGGCCGGCGAGGTGGCCGGGCCAGCCGGGGACGTCCAGGGTGATCGTGCGTGCTCCGGGGGTCTCGTCGCGCACGGCGGTGACCGTGGCGACCCTCCAGGTCAGTCGCCCCAGTATCGCTGCTCGCGCCACGGGTCCCCATAGTTGTGGTAGCCGACGCCCTCCCAGAAGCCCGGCTGGTCCTCGTCGAGGAGCCGGAGGCCGCGCACCCACTTGGCGCTCTTCCAGAGGTAGAGATGCGGCACGAGCAGCCGGGCGGGCCCGCCGTGCTCGGGGGTGATGGGCTCGCCCTCGTAGCGGACGGCGATCCAGGCCCGGCCGTCGAGGAGGTCCTCCAGCGGGAGGTTGGTGGTGTAACCGCCGTAGGAGGTCGCCAGCGCGTACTCCGCGGACGTCTCCACGCCGTCGAGGAGGGTGTCCAGCGACACGCCCTCCCAGGTGGTGCCGAGCTTGGACCACTTGGTGACGCAGTGCAGGTCGACCGTGAACCGCTCCACGGGCAGGGCGTTGAGCTCGGCCCAGTTCCAGCGGACGACCTCGCCGGTCTCGGTGGTGACGCCGAGGCTCCAGTCGTCGGTGGAGACCAGGGGGGTGGGCCCTGCCGACAGGACGGGGAAGTCCTCCACGAGGTACTGCCCCGGCGGCAGGTCCGGGTCGCCGGTGCGACGGCGGCCGAAGAACCCTGGCGAGACGATACCGATGACGCCCACCTCCACTGTCAGGCCGCTGCCCGGCGGGTCACGGCAACCACGGCGCGTCCCTCGAACCGATCGCGAGCGGACGAGCAACGAGAACAGCTGAATCTCATCACACCCGTGCACATCCCCCTATCACCGGGCAGGTTTCGGCGCGGCGGACGTGGCCCCTGTGCACGTACGCGGCAGCCGCACCTCCCGAAGGTTCAGCTGCCCGAGGCGGCGATCACCTCGGAGACCAGGCGCGGGGAGGTGATCAGGCGGCTGTACTCGGGCTGGCGCAGTTCCCCGCCCATGAAGGGGTGGGGGTTGCGGTGGACGGCGGGGCTGGGCGCGTCGACCAGGGCGGCGAAGTGGATCTCGGAGGCTCCGGTCGCCTCGACCACGCGGTGCACGTTGCGGGGCGTGATGCCGCCGCCGGGCATGACGATCAGGTCGTCGCCCGCCCGCTCGACCAGGGAGGCGATCAGCGGCGCGCCCTCCAGGGCGGTGACGTCCTGGCCGGAGGTGAGAACCCGGTCGACGCCCAGGGAGGCGAGGGTGTCCAGGGCGGCGAGCGGGTCGGCGGTCATGTCGAAGGCCCGGTGGAAGGTGACCGAGAGGCCCCCGGCCGCGCCGATGAGGCGCTTGGCCACCTCGACGTTCACCTCGCCCGACGGCGTCAGCACCCCGATCACCACGCCCTGCGCGCCGGCGTCCCTGATCGTGGCCACGTCGCGTTCCATGGCCGCGACCTCGTACTCGTCGTAGATGAAGTCGCCGCCCCGGGGGCGGATGATCACGTGGACGCGGATCGTCGAGACCGCCGCGAGGGTCGCCTCGACGGTGCCGAGGGTCGGGGTCAGGCCCCCCTCGAAGAGTGCGGAGCACAGCTCGACGCGGTGCGCCCCGGCCTGTTCGGCCGCGAGCGCGCCCGCGGTGCTGTCAATGCAGATCTCATAGGTAAGGCTCATTTTTCCTCCAAAGCATGGATTTCACCGACTGGTACGCCCCCGCCCAGCACCGGAACGCTCGCGAAGCCCGCCGCGGACGTGACGTCCCCGCCGGCCGCCCTGAGCGTGGCCAGCGCGATCGCGCTCGTGGCCCGCGGGCTCCCGTCGACGACCTTGACGGCCGCCGCGTGCCCGGTGGCGAGCGCGACGACGAGGACCCCCTCGGCCCCGCCCTTGGCCACCGCCCCCGGCAGTGCCCGCATCAGCGAGGTGTTCACGTGCCCGGTCCCGCCGACGTACTCGGGGTGCTCGCGCATCGCGTCGGCGACCGCCCGCGGCGGGGTCCCGGGCTCGGCGACGACCAGGGCCCGCGCGGCCCGTGCCAGCCCGGCCAGCGACAGCCCGAACAGCGGGGCGCCGCATCCGTCGACGGCGACGTGGGCCGCCTTCTCCCCCGACAGCTCCTCGGTCACGGCGCGCACCCGCCGCTGCAGGGGGTGGTCGGCGTCCAGGTAGGAGGCGGTCTCCCAGCCGGAGGCCACGGACGCGGCGAGCATCGCGGCGTGCTTGCCCGAGCAGTTCATCCGCTCGCGCGAGGCCGTCAGGCCCGCCCGGATCAGCATGTGCCGGGTGGCCTCGTCCTCCGGCCAGTCCGCGGGACAGCCGAGGGCCTCGAAGCCGAGCCCGGCCCCGGCGAGCATGTCGGCGACCAGCCGCACGTGGAAGTCCTGGCCGGTGTGGCTGCCCGCCGCGATCGCCAGGCCGGGACCGCGCAGGTCCGCCCCGGACAGCAGGCAGGCCAGCGCCTGGAACGGCTTGGCCGAGGAGCGCGGCAGCACCGGCGCGTCGACCGCTCCCCTGGCGACGGCCACGGTGCCGTCGGGCGCCAGTGCGACGGCGCTGCCGAAGTGCACGCTCTCCACGAATCCGGAGCGCACCACCTCCGCGAGCGGGACGAGTTCAGGCACGGGCGGGTCTCCTTCTGAGGCGGCGGGTCCCGGAGGTGTTGCGGGCGTCGAGGGTGCGGGCGAGTTTGGACAGCGACGCGTTGACCACCAGGTAGATCAGCGCGACGATGATGTAGGTCTGGATGAGCAGGCCGTTGAAGGTCGCCAGGACCTTGCCGCTGTAGAGCAGTTCCGCGTAGCTGACCACGAAGCCCAGCGAGGTGTCCTTCAGCAGGCCGACCGACTGGCTGACGATCGAGGGCAGCACCCGCCGGGCCGCCTGCGGCAGCACGATCAGGCGCATGGTCTGGCCCTGGGTGAGCCCGACCGCGAGACCGGCCTCGCCCTGGCCGCGTTCCACGGAAAGGATCCCGGCGCGGAAGATCTCCGCGAACGCCGCGGCGTTCGAGATCGCCAGCGGCACCACGAGTTTCCAGAACAGCGGCAGGTCGAGCCCGTAGCGGGGCAGCGCGAACAGCACGACGTAGACCAGCAGCAGCGCCGGGACGGTCCGCACGACCTCCACGTACGTGGCGGCGGGCACGCGTACCCACCTGCGCCGCGACAGCCGTCCGAGGGCCAGGACCAGCCCGGCCGCCATCGCGAGCGCGGCCGAGACGACGGCGGCGAGAGCGGTGGCCCACAGCCCGTTCAGCAGGTAGCGCCACATCGGCCAGGTCGCGTACGGCGACCAGCGGTCGGCGTCGAGCTGGCCGTTGGCGGCGAACTGGCGGACCGCCAGCGCCAGCAGGAGCAGGACCGCGACCGCCCCCACCGCGGTCGCGATCCTTATCCTGCGGCGGGCGCGGGGCCCCGGCTGGTCGAAGAGGAGATTGCTCACCGGACCACCACCAGCCGTCGTTCGAGCCGCCCGGTGACGAACCCGGCACAGGCGGCGATCAGGGCGTAGGCCAGGCCCGCACCGACGAAGATCGGGATGGGCTGCGCCTCAGCGAGGTTCACCCGGTTGGCGGCGGCGGTCAGGTCGACCACGCCGACCGCGGCGGCGAGCGAGGTGTTCATCGTCAGCGCGATGAAGATGTTGCCGACCGGCTGGATCACCGTGCGCAGCGCCTGCGGCAGGACCACGTGGCGCAGGGACTGGCCGAAGGTCAGCCCGAGCGCGCGGGCCGCCTCGCCCTGCCCGGCGGAGACCGCGTTGACGCCGGAGCGCAGTGCCTCGGCGATGTAGGCGGCCTCGTAGAGCGCGATGACGATCATGGCCGTCACCAGCAGGTCGGCCTTGAGACCGATCTCGGGCAGGCCGAAGACGGCGAGCACCAGCAGTACCAGCAGCGGCAGGTTCTGGAAGGTCTCCACGTAGGCCGTGCCGATCCCGCGCAGGACACCGACCGGGCTGACCCGCATGGCGGTGATCACGAGCCCCGCGACCGCGGCGCCGGCGAAGGACGCCGCGGTCAGCTGGAGGGTCACGATCAGTCCCTGCCACAACTCGGGCAGGTGATCCAGGAGGGCGGACATCAGGACCCCGGCACCGATCCGATCTGCGGCGGGGTGGGAGCCTCGCCCTGCACGACCGTGCCGAGGGAGTTCTTCCAGGTCTTCTGCCAGAGGCCGTCGGCCTGGATCTTCTTCAGCCAGTCGTTGACGAACTTCTTGAACTGGTCGTCACCGTGCTTGAGGCCGATGCCGTACGGGTCCTCGGTGAACGGGCTGCCGACGACCTGGACCGAGGGGTCCTTCTGCGCGTTGGCGACCAGGAGCGTCTCGTCCTGGACGTAGGCGTCGCCGCGTTCCTGCTTGAGGGCCTGCATGCACTCGGGGTCGCTGCCGAAGGTCACGATCTTGGCCTGCGGGGCGAGCTTCTTGATCGCCGAGACGGCCGGGGTGTTGGCTCCGGCGATGACGGTCTTGCCGTTCAGGTCCTCGGGCTTGGTGATGCCCGTGGTGCCCTTCCTGACCGCGAGGCTCAGCCCGGAGGAGTAGTACGGCCCGGCGAAGGCGACCTGCTCGGCCCGCTCCGGGGTGATCGTGTAGGTCTGGAAGACGACGTCCACGGTGCCGTTGGAGAGCAGCGCCTCGCGGGTCTCCGAGGCCGAGTTGACGATCTTCACCTTGGGCTCGCCGATGATGAACTTCGCGAGCGCCTTGCCCATGTCCGCGTCGAACCCCTCGACCTCGCCGGTCGTCGGGTTCTGCTGCGACAGCAGCGGCGCGTCGAGCGACCCGCCGACGATCAGCTCGCCGCGCTGCTTGATCTTCTCCATCGTGGAGCCGGGCAGGATGTCCGCGGCGGCCGCGACCGGCGCAGAGGCGATCAGGTCGTTCCCCTTGGCCTCGCCCGGTACGGCCGGGCTCGCCGAATCCGTACCGGCACAGGCCGAGAGGCCGAGCATGGACACAGCGGCGACAGCGGCCAGCCGCTTCATGGACACCATCGGGCCCACCATCCTTTTCGATCGTCTTCGATCAGTGAGTGAGAACTTTGGCCAGGAAGTCCCTGGCCCTGTCTGTCTGGGGAGCCTTGAAGAAGGCGCCGGGCTCGCCCGTCTCGACGATCTGGCCGGCGTCCATGAAGACCACGCGGTCGGCGGCCCTGCGGGCGAAGCCCATCTCGTGGGTGACGACGACCATGGTCATCCCGTCGGCGGCGAGCCGGACCATCACGTCCAGCACCTCGCCGACCATTTCCGGGTCGAGGGCCGAGGTGGGCTCGTCGAAGAGCATCACCTTGGGCCGCATGGCCAGCGCGCGGGCGATGGCGGCCCGCTGCTGCTGCCCGCCGGACAGCTGAGCGGGCAGCTTTTCCGCCTGCTCGGCGATGCCGACGCGCTCCAGCAGTTTTCGCGCCGACGCCTCGGCCTCGGCGCGACCGTCGCCCCGGACCTTCATCGGCGCGAGCACGATGTTCTCCAGCACGGTCTTGTGCTGGAACAGGTTGAACGACTGGAACACCATGCCGACGTCGGCCCGGAGCCGGGCCAGTTCCCGGCCCTCCACGGGGGCGGGTACGCCGTCCACGAGGATGTCTCCGGACCCGGCCGTCTCCAGCCTGTTGAGGCAGCGGCACAGCGTGGATTTGCCCGACCCTGAGGGGCCGACCACCACGACGACCTCGCCTCGCGCCACCTCAAGGTCGATGTCGCGCAGTACGTGATGATCGCCGAACCACTTGTTCAACCCTTTGACCTGAATCATTGCCATCTTCCTTCGAAATCGAAGATAAAGCGGAACGTAATGGATGATTCTCACGCAAGTCAACACGTTGCCGTAGTAAGTACAGACGTGGTATTCCTCTAGTTCATGTCAGGCAAAGAGCGGCTGCTGGTGCGGGGAGCGCAGGGCGATCTCCTGCGTCTCGTCGCCACCGGCCACGCCGAGTCGCGCGCGCAGCTGGCCCGCATCTCCGGCCTGGCGGCGTCGAGCGTCTCCCTGCGCGTCGAGGAGCTGATCGACACCGGGCTCCTCGTCGAGGAGGGCTCGGGCACCTCCAGCGGCGGGCGGCGACCCCGCAGGCTGCGGGTCAGCCCGACCGCGGGGCTGCTCGCGGTGGCCGACCTCGGGGCGCACCACGCCCGCCTCGGCCTGCTCGACCTCAGCGGCGTCCCCCTCGTCGTCGAGGAGCGCGCCTGCGACATAGCGCTCGGCCCCGAGGCGACCCTCGACTGGATGGCCGCCTCGTTCGACGAGCTGCTGCTGGCCCACGGCCCGCCCGGCGTCCCCCTGCGCGGCATCGGCACCGGTGTGCCCGGCCCCGTCGACCCCGCCAGCGGCCGGGTGGTCTCCCCCTCGCGCATGCCGGGCTGGAACAACTTCCCCGTCGCCGAGCACCTCGCCGCGCACTACGACCTGCCGGTGCTCGTCGAGAACGACGCCAACCTCCTGGCCGTCGGCGAGGCCCGCTCGTGGCCGGGGTTCGACAACCTCATGGTGCTCAAGGCCGGCAGCGGCATAGGGTGCGGCGTGATCGTCGACGGCCGCCTGCACCGGGGCAGGGGCGCGGCCGGCGACATCAGCCACGTCCGGGTCAGGACCGACTCCTCCACCATGTGCTCGTGCGGCCACCCCGACTGCCTGGAGGCCTACGCGAGCGGCGCCGCGCTCATGGACGCCCTGTCCGGGCTCGGCATCGCGGCGCGGCGCCCCTCCGACGTCGTCGCCCTGGTCGAGGACGGCGTGCCCGAGGCCACCGCCCTGGTCAGGAACGCGGGCCGCCTCATCGGCGAGGTGCTCACCGTCCTGGTCAACTTCCTCAACCCCGACGCCATCGTCGTCGGCGGCAGCCTCTCCACCGCCGAGCCGCTGATCTCCTCCATCCGCGCCGCCGTCTACGAGCGCTGCCTGCCCCTGGCCACCCGCGACCTGGAGATCGCCGTCACCCGGGGCGGCCCCGACGCCGCCCTCCTCGGCGCGGGCTCCCTCCTGCTGGACGCCGTCCTCAGCTGAGGGACGGGGGTACGGAGGGATGCGGCAAGTGCAAGATCAGCTTTCTATGCCAACGTGACCTCACGCATCCTTTCCGCAAGATCTACCTCTTGCGGCGTCATATCACCCTATATATGCGCATATGAGAGAAAGGTACTAATTCTGGCCATGGATTGATCGACGGAGGATCCGATGGTTCACAAGATGATCGTCATGCTGGCCATCGTCACGGCCGCGATGGACGGCCCGGCCGACATCTCCACGGCGCGCGGCACGGTCGGCACCTCCGCGGCGCGCGGCACGGTCAGCACCTCCGTCCCCCCCGCCCCCCAGCCCCTCAGCCGGCAGGACAGGGATTTCCTCGTCCGGGCGCACCAGGGCAGCCTGTTCGAGATCGAGGCGGGCATGATCGTCAACAGGAAGACCGACGACCAGGACGGGCGGGAGGCCGGCCGGGCCGTCCGCGTACTGGGGGCCAAGCTCGTCGCCGACCACACGAAGCTCGCCAAGACCATACGGCAGGTGGCCGACCAGCTGAGAGTCAAGCTCCCCAACGAGCTCAGCGCGGCGCAGCGCGAGCGGCTCGAAGAGGTGGTGGCGCTGCGCGGAGCGGAGTTCGACAGGGCATGGATCAACATGGAGATCGTCAACCATCGCGAGGGGGTCGCCCTCGTGAAGAGGCAGATCGAGAGCGGCTCCGCCCCCATGGTGAAGAAGCTCGCCCTCGTCACCGAGCGCGTCGTGCGGGGCCATCTGGACATGTTCCTGCACGCCGGGAAGATCCTCGCCCCCGACCCTTCGCGGAGCTGAGGCGAGCGGAGATCCACACGGTGCGTACGGCCGGCGGGACGTCGCCGGTCGCCACGAGTTCGTCCCACCGGCCGCGCGGGGCGAGAGACCGAGATCCCCGCCGGTGGCGTGAAATCGACGGCCGGCCAGGTGGCGCGGCACGCCCGGCTCCGGGGGCGGCCGGGGTTCGAAATGCTGTTTGAAGCGGTGGCTGTGCTAGACAGGGGGCCAATCAAGGGAGCCCCATGGATCAGCTCAGCCTCGGAGTCGTGTCACGATCACGCAAGGAGAACGAGCACCGGCTGGCGATCCACCCGCTGCACCTGGAGCGGATCGACCCCGATCTTCGGGGGCGCGTCTACCTCGAACGCGGCTACGGCGAGCATTTCGGCATCTCCGACAAGCAGCTGACGCCGTACGTCGCCGGACTGCTCCCCCGGGAGCAGCTCCTCGCGGAGTGCGACGTCGTCCTGCTTCCCAAGCCTCTACCCGAAGACCTCGAAGGACTGCGCGAGGGTCAGGTCGTCTGGGGCTGGCCGCACTGCGTCCAGGACGAGAGGATGACGCAGCTCGCGATCGACCGGCGGCTGACGCTGATCGCCTTCGAGGCGATGAACCACTGGACCAGCGAGGGCGCGTTCAACCTGCACGTCTTTCACAAGAACAACGAGCTGGCGGGCTACTGCTCGGTCCTGCACGCCCTGGAGCTCATCGGGACGACGGGTATTTACGGCCGGAGGCTGCGGGCGGTCGTCATCAGTTTCGGGGCGACGGGGCGCGGCGCGGTGACGGCGCTCAACGCGCACGGCGTGAACGACATCGACCTCCTCACCTTCCGTGACGTCACCGCGGTCGCCTCGCCGATCCACTCGGCGCGCATCGTGCGCTTCGAGCACGAGGCCGACGACCCCAACCGCAGTTACGCGCTCACCGAGAACGGGCGGGTACCGCTGGCGGCCTTCATCGCCGACCACGACATCGTCGTCAACTGCGTGCTGCAGGACACCGACGCCCCGCTGATGTTCGCCAACGACGAGGACCTGAGCGCCTTCGCGCCCGGCACCCTTGTCATCGACGTGTCCTGCGACGAGGGAATGGGCTTCAGCTGGGCGCGGCCCACGTCGTTCACCGACCCGATGTTCGAGGTGGGCGAGAACGTCCACTACTACGGCGTCGACCACAGCCCGTCGTACCTGTGGGACTCGGCCACCTGGGAGATCAGCGAGGCCCTGCTGCCCCACCTGCGGACGGTGCTCGACGGCCGGGCGGCGTGGGAGGCGGACGACACCATCCGGCGGGCCATCGAGATCCGCGACGGCCTCGTCCAGAACCCCGCCATCCTCTCCTTCCAGCACCGCTCCCCGGACCATCCGTACGCGCGCAACTAGCCTCGCGCCCTCGGTCGGCCGCGTGCGGCGTGGTGACCGTGCGCGGTTTCGTCGCCGAGGGATGAGGGCGTTTTCCCGGCCGGTGCCGCCCGGCGGCAGGTCCCGGCCGCGGGCGTCCACCGGGCGGCGGAGCCGCGATAGCCCATGAGGAGGACGCCCCGCGCCGCCGTGGCTCCTAGCGTTCCCGTCCCCACCCCGCCCACCCCGGTGCGGGCCGGAACGCAAGGGAAGAAGACCTCATGTCAGTGCTCTCCAGTCCGCTCGGTTTCCGCAGACGTGCGGCGGGGTCGTGCCTCGTCGTCGCGCCGCTCGTCTACATCGCGGGCATCGTCGCCGACCCGGCCCTCCGTCAGGGCGGTGACACCGTCGGCGTCTACGGGAGGTATCCGGAGCAGGTCTCGGTCAGCGCCTCGCTCCTGCACTGGAGCTGGGTGCTGCTGGTCCCGGGGATCATCGGGATGGTCCACCTCATCCGGAGCCGAGGAGTCGTCTTCGGCCACATCGCCGGCGGTGTCGCGCTGCTCGGCGTCGTGAACTTCTCCGCGCTGATGCTGGGCGACTTCTTCTACTCCCGGCTCGAACGCGCCCTGCCGCCCGCCCAGGGCGCGATGCTCGCCGACGAGGCGTTCGCCGACCCCGGCGCCACCTTCGGGTTCCAGATCCCGGGCTTCCTCGGGCTGATCGGCCTGTTCCTGCTCGGGCTGGCCCTGGCCTACGCCCGTCAAGGGCCGTGGTGGGCCCCCTTCGCGATGCTCGCGGGCATCTTCTCCGCGACTTTCTTCCCGATCGGTACGCTCGTGGGCGGCCTGCTCTACCTGGCCGGTTCCGGTGCGATCGGGCTGCGGATGCTGCGGATGAGCGACGCGGAGTGGGCCGGAGAGGAAGCGGCTCAGCCGGTTCCCGCCGGCGCGTCCAGCGGGAACCGGGCGACCACCCTGTAACCGCCACCGGGGACAGGGCCCGCGGACAGCTCGCCACCGTGCATCGCGGCCCGCTCGCGCATCCCGATCAGGCCGTGCCCGCCCGGGATGTGACCGTCCGGGCCGGGCCCGCCGTCCGGAAGGGAGGCGCCGCCCGTGCCGTCGTCGGTGATCTCCACGTCCAGCCCGGTCCGGCCGTGGGTGACGACGACATCGACCCCGGTGGCGTGGGCGTGCTTCAACACGTTCGTCAGAGCCTCCTGGATCACGCGGTAGGCCGACAGGCCGAGCCCCGGAGCCAGGGGCCGTGGCTCACCGGCGATCCGGAGGCGGACGTCCAGCCCCGCCTGCCTGACGTGCGTGACCAGCTCGTCCAGCTGGTCCAGGTCCGGCTGCGGGGCGCCGGAACCCGAATCGCCGGTCCCGCGAAGCACTCCCAGCATGAGCCGGAGCTCCTCGACCGCCTCACGACCGGCCCGCTCGACCCCGAGCAGCATGTCGCGCTCTCGCGCGTGCTCGTCACCGAGCCGCATCCGCACCCCGCCCGTGTGCAGGGTCATGACACTCACGTTGTGCGAGACGATGTCGTGGAGCTCCCTGGCGATCCTGGCCCGTTCCTCCGCCACCGCCCGCCGGGCCCGCTCCTCACGCTCCACCTCAAGGCGCGTGGCGCGTTCGGCGAGCCGTAACGTCTGGTCGATCTGGCGGCGCAGCAGGATGCCGCTGCCGTACGCCACGCCCATGAAGACGGCGCCGATCATGACTTCTGCGACGTCGTTGCGCTGGAACGTCTGCAGGCCGGCGTACGCCGCCAGCACGCACGCCAGCCCCGCGAACCCGCGGCGGCTCCGCAGCTCCGCGGCGCTGGCCACGGTGTGGACGAGGATGAGCGTCGAGTAGAAGTGCCAGGCGGCGTAGTAGCCGTCACCCGACATCGCCCGTACGGCCAGGCCGACCGAGATCAGCGCGAGGAGCACGGCCACGGGGAACCGGCGCCGGAGCAGCAGCATCGTCCCCGCGACGACGGCCCCCGCCGCCAGCGGTACCGGATCGGCGATCTGGCCGGGCTCGAAGCCCTGGCGGCCGAAGGACTCGACGAGCCCGGTGACCCCCACGGCGAGGGAGAGAAGGACGTCCAGCCAGGTCGGCCGCCAGCCGCGGAGCAGCCTCCTCAGCACGGCCGGTCCCGCTGCCCGGGCCGCACGACCCCGGCCTCGTAGGCGAACACCACGGCCTCGATCCGGTTCCGCAGGGCGAGTTTCCGCAGCACCTGTGTGACATGGGTCCTTATGGTCGCGTTGCCGACGTGGAGCGCTCTCGCGATCTCAAGGTTGGACAGGCCCCTGGCCAGCAGGCGCAGCACCTCCAGTTCACGCTGGGTGAGCGTGGACAGCTCAAGCGGTGCGGCCGGTTCGTGGCGCGCGGCGAACGAGGCGATCACCCGCGTGGTGGCCGCCGGGTCGATGAGCGCGCCGCCGGACGCCGCCGCCCGTATCGCCTCGATCAGCTGCTCGGGGGGCGAGGTCTTGAGAAGGAAGCCGTTCACTCTCGTGCGCAGCGAGGCGTGCAGGTTCTCGTCGGTGTCGAAGGTGGTCAGCATGACGATCCTGGGCGGATGCGGGTCCTCGAGCAACCGCCGGGCGGCGCCCAGACCGTCCATCCGCGGCATCGCGATGTCCATCAGCACCACGTCCGGCCGTAGCCGCCGGGCCACGGACAGGGCCTGCAGCCCGTCGGCGGCCTCCCCGACAACCTCGATGCCCGGCGCGGTCTCCGCGACGAACCGCAGCCCGGCGCGGATCATGGACTGGTCGTCCGCGATGACCAGCCTGATCCTCGCGAGCTCCCCTGCCCTGCCGGTCATGCGCAGCACGCTACCGAGCCCGGCCGCCCGCCGACTCCCCTGCGCGGGCGAGACGCGGGCCGGGCCGTCGCCCGCCGTACGGCGGACCCGTCATCCGCCGCGCGGCGGATGACAGGTCCGGGAGGGGAAGCACCCGCGGCTTCTCCCACCCCTCTCCTCGTCCGCCGACTCCCACCGGCGCATCACATCACGTCATGATCCACCAGCGGGATCACGTCGAGGACATGGCCTGGGAGCCCTCGGGCGGGGCGGTGGAGCCGCGTACGACCAGTTCGGTGGCGAGTTCGACGTGGTGGGAGTCGACCGGCTCGCCCGCCGCCAGGCGCAGGGCCGTGCGTACCGCGACGCCGCCCATCTCCCGCAGCGGCTGGCGCACGGTGGTCAGCGGGGGCGAGGCCATGCGGGCGACCTGGGTGTCGTCGAAGCCGACGATGCTGAGGTCCTCGGGCACGCGCAGCCCTCGCGCCCTGGCCGCCTCCAGCACGCCGAGCGCGATGTCGTCGCAGCCGGTGAAGATGGCCGTGGGGGGCTCGGGCAGGTCGAACAGGGCCGCGCCGCCCGTCACACCCTCCTGATACTGGAAGTGCCCCTCCCGCACGTGACTCGGGGGGACCGGAGCGTCCGCGGCCTCCATGGCGGCGCGGTAGCCGTGGAGCCGGGCCTGGTTGCAGGCGGCGGTGGCCGGGCCGCCGAGATAGGCGATGCGCCGGTGGCCGAGTTCGAGCAGGTGCCGCGTCGCGGCCAGGCCCCCGGCGAAGTTCGTCGAGCCGACGCTGGTGACCCCCCTGGTCTGCGGCAGGTTCAGCGGGTCGATCACGACCAGCGGCAGCCTCGCGCGAGACAGGGCGGCGAGCTGCTCGGCGGTCAGGTCGCTGGTGATGGCGATCACGGCCCGCCGCCCGGCCGTGGCCAGGCCGCGCGCCCAGGCGGCGGTGCGGTCGGTGGTCGTCCGGATGCTCACCACGATCGCCGCGTCGGCCTCGGCCCCGGCCCGCACCGCGCCCTGGACGATCTCGGTCGAGTACGGGTTGAGGTCGGCGTCGAGCTCCACCTCGATCGTGGCCGGCACGGTCACGTCGCCCCGGCGGCGCTGCGGCGGCGCGACGTAGTCGTGCTGTTCCAGCAACGACTCCACGAGGGAGCGGGTCACCGGGGAGACGTCACCCCGGCCGTTGAGCACCTTCGACACGGTCGCGACCGACACTCCCGCCGAGGCCGCGACCGTGGCCAGCGTGGTCCGTCTAGGACTGGCCGGCATCTGTTTCTCCCTGCTGTGTGGCGGATGGGCCCGGTAGCGGTTCCACGTCCACGTGGGTGACCAGCCGGCGGCCCTGCCCGACATGCCGCAGCGGGCCGGTCAATCGTACGCGGCCCCGGCAGGGCAGGTCGGACGCCGACGCGCCCACGAACACCTCCAGATCCCCCGGTTCGACGACGCGCCGCAGGTCGCGCCCGGTGAACGCGGTCCGGTCGGCGGGCACGGTGAAGGTCGCCAGGGCGCTCGCGCCGGGCTCCAGCCGGACCCGGGCGAACCCGGTGAGCTGCCGCACCGGCCGGGTGACCTGGGCGAGCACATCGTGCAGGAAGAGCTGGACGACCTCCTCGCCCGCCCGGCCCCCGGTGTTGCGCACGCGCACCGACACGGTGAACTCGCCGTCGGTGGGCACCTCGGCGTCGCTGATCCGCAAGGAGTCGATCGCGAAGGTGGTGTACGAGGCGCCGTGCCCGAACGGGAACAGCGGGGTCGGGTCGAGGTTGCTGATGCCGTGGCTGTCGGCACCCAGCGGCGGCTGCAGGTAGGTGCCCGGCTGCCCGCCGGGACCGCGCGGGATCTGCACCGGCAGCTTCCCGCTGGGCTGCACCCGGCCGGACAGGACCCCGGCGACGGCCGCCCCGCCCTCCTCGCCGGGCATGAACGCCTGGACGAGCGCGGCGGCCGTCCCGGACACGTCGCCCAGCGCGTACGGGCGGCCCGAGACGACGACCACCACGACCGGCGTGCCGGTGGCGGCCAGCTCGGCCAGCAGATCCTCCTGCGCGCCGGGCAGCCGCAGGTCCTCGGCGTCGCAGCCCTCGCCCGACGTACCCAGCCCGAACATCCCCGCCAGGTCGCCGACGACGGCCACGCAGACGTCGGACTCGCGGGCCGCCCGGAGCGCGGCGGCGAAGCCGGAGCGGTCGTCGCCCCGCACGTCGCAGCCCCGCTCGTGGACCAGCTCGGCGTCGGGCAGCTCGGCCCGCAGCGCGTCGAGCAGGCTGGGTGCGTCCACGCCGAGCCCGAGCTCCGGGTGGCGGGGCAGCACGTGGTTGGGGAAGGCGTAGCAGCCCATGAAGGTGCGCGGGTCGTCGGCGCAGGGACCGACCACGGCCACCCTGCGCGGCTCGGGACGCCCCTCGCCGAGCAGCGGCAGCGCGGTGCCCGCGTCGAGCAGCACGATCGACCGCTCGGCCAGTTCCCGGGCCAGTGCCCGGTTGTCCGGCGAGTCCAGCTCCACGGCCCCCGCCCCGGCCACCGACCTCTCCGGCGTCCAGTCCGGGTCCAGCAGCCCGAGCTCCACCTTCTGCGTGAGCAGGCGCCGGGCGGCCCGGTCGACCAGGAACTCCGGCAGCTCACCCCGCCGCACCCGTTCGGCGAGGTGCTGGCCGAAGCCGAGCGTGTCGGGCAGCTCGACGTCGATGCCCGCGGCCAGCGCCTGCGCCCCGGCCTCGTCGACGTCCGCGGCGACCTGATGCGCCGTCGCGAGGAACGGGATCGACCAGTAGTCGGACACCACCGTCCCGGTGAAGCCCCACTCGTCGCGCAGCAGGTCCGTCAGCAGCCACGAGTCGGCCGCGGCGGGAACGCCGTCCACGTCGGAGTAGGAGTTCATGACCGAACGCGCGCCGCCCTCGACGATGGCGGTCTCGAACGTCGGCAGGATCATGTCCATCAGCTCGCGCCGGCCCATCGGCACCGGGCCGTGGTTGCGGGCGGCCCGGGAGGCGGAGTATCCGGCGAAGTGCTTGAGCGTGGCGATGATCCCGGCGCTTTCGAGGCCGCGCACGTAGGCCGCGCCGAGCATCGAGACGAGGTACGGATCCTCGCCCATGGTCTCCTCGACCCGGCCCCAGCGGTAGTCGCGCACCACGTCCAGCACCGGCGACAGGCCCTGGTGGACGCCCACGGCGCGCATGTCGCGCCCGATGGCGGCGGCCATCCGCTCCACCAGGTCCGGGTCGAACGTCGCGCCCCAGGCGATGGCCGCCGGGTAGACGGTCGCGCCGTAGGTGGTGAAACCGGTCAGGCACTCCTCGTGGACCAACGCCGGGATGCCGAGCCGGGAGTGCTTCACCACCTCCGACTGCAGCCGCACCACCTCCGCCGTGCCCTCCGCGACGGTCACCGGGGCACTGCCGAACACCCGCGTCAGGTGGCCGAGCCCGTGGCGGATCGTCTCCTCGAAGGACACCCTCGCCGAGGCCGCGAAGACGTCCTGCATCGGGGCCACGTTCGCCGACCCCGCGGCATTCTCGTCGGGCTCCGCGTCCTGGTCGGCCCGCATGGTGTTGCCGGGCCACTGGCTGCCGAGCTGGCCGATCTTCTCCTCAAGGGTCATCTCCGCAAGGAGGGCGTCGACCCGGTCGGCCACGGGGAGTGCCGGGTCCAGCCACGGGCGGAGGATCCGGCCCGCCGCGGAGGTCCCATCTAGCGCCGTCATCTGCTCTCCTCAAGAAAAAACCCGTTCCCGCAACTGTCCGAAATCTTTCGGAGTATTGCGGCAGCTCTGCTCGCATCCTGGCACATACGAGGTGACCAGGAAAAGTCCAGATGAGAGTACTTTGTCCGCCTCACGCACGAAGCCCGCGCCGATATGGGGCCACCCCTTGACAGGCAAGTAGTGGAAATCTAAATTGACGTGCCACGCGGTCTGTTTCGGAAATGTTTCGACATCCCGGGCGTAACGAGAACGAACGCCCGGCGGCGAAGGCGCTGATCCACGACCGACGGCCACCGCCACTGATGTTTCACACGGAGCCGCGCCCAGCCTCGGCATTCGACATACGGAGATCAGCGTGGAGTCAACGACACCATCCCGCCGCACCTTCCTCGCCCTCTCGATGGGCATCCCCCTGGGAGCCGCGCTGGCGGCCTGCGGCACGTCCGGTCCCGCCCCGGCGGGCGGGGGCGCGAGCGGCGGAAGCGGCGGGAACGCCGCGAACAAGGCCAGCTACTGGTTCCTGTCGGTCCAGCCGCAGGAGGGGGTGCGCACCAGGGCCGTGGAGCGCTTCAACAAGGCCAACCCCAACGGGCAGATCGAGTTCACGGCCATGCAGAACGACGCCTACAAGACGAAGATCAAGACGGCGATCGGGGCGGGCCAGGCCCCCACCATCATCTGGGGCTGGGGCGGCGGAACCCTGCGCACGTACGTGCAGGCCGGCCAGGTCGAGGACCTCACCTCCTGGTTCGAGCAGAACTCCGCCGTGAAGGACCGGCTGTTCGCCTCCTCCTTCGGGGCGGCCACGATCGACGGCAAGATCTACGCGATGCCGGCCGAGACCATGCAGCCCATCGTCCTGTACTACAACAAGAAGATCTTCGAGCAGGTCGGTGTGGAGCCGCCGGAGTCGTGGGGCGACATCATGGCCCTGGTCCCCAAGTTCAACGCCGCCGGCATCGCCCCGTTCTCCCTCGGCGGCCAGTCCCGCTGGACGAACATGATGTGGCTGGAGTTCCTCTTCGACCGCATCGGCGGCCCCGAGGTGTTCCAGGCCGTGTTCGACGCCAAGAAGGACGCCTGGTCACACCCCGCCGCCATCGAGGCCCTGACCAAGATCCAGGACCTCGTCAAGGCGGACGGGTTCATCAAGGGCTTCTCCTCGATCACGGCCGACTCCAACGCCGACCAGGCCCTGCTGTACACCGGCAAGGCCGCGATGATGCTGCACGGCGGCTGGACGTACGGCGCCATGTCGGCCGACGGCGGCGACTTCGTCTCCGGCGGCCACCTCGGCTACATGAACTTCCCGCCGGTCGAGGGCGGCAAGGGCGACCCGAGCAACACCGTCGGCAACCCCGGCCAGTACCTGTCGATCTCCTCCAAGGCGACCCCCGAGCAGAAGGAGATCGCCAAGAAGTTCTTCGCGACCGCCGTGCTCAACGACGAGGACGTCAAGGAGTGGGCGGGCACCGGCGCGGTGCCGATCGTCAACGGCGCCGACAGCGCGTTCGCCGGCACCAAGGACGAGGCCTTCCTGAAGTTCGTCTACGGCATCGCCAGCAACGCCAAGTCGTTCGCCCAGTCCTGGGACCAGGCGCTCAGCCCCACCGCGGCCGAGGCGCTGCTGGACAACATCGCCAAGCTGTTCCAGCTGTCGATCACGCCGGAGCAGTTCGTGTCCAACATGAACGCGGTCATCGGCAGTTGAGCGCGTTCGCCACCCCCGCACGGAGAAGGACGCCGCCGGCCGCCGCGCGAGGAACCCGAGGCGGCGTCCTCCCGTGGCTGGCCGTGCCGGCCCTGGCGGTCTTCGTCGCCTTCGGGGTGATTCCGCTGGTCGGGGTCCTGTTCCTCAGCTTCACGTCCTGGGACGGACTCGGCGACATCCAGATGTCCGGGTTCACGAGCTGGCAGGCCGTGCTCGGCGATCCCGGCCTCCTGCACGCGCTGTGGGTGACGCTGCTGGTGATGGCCGTCTCCTGGGCGGTCCAGACGCCGCTCAGCATCCTGATCGGGGTGTTCCTGGCCGGGCAGCAGCGCTACCGCTCGCTGCTGGCGGTGCTGTACTTCATCCCGCTGCTGCTCAGCTCGGCCGCCATCGCGATCGCCTACAAGGCGCTGCTCGACCCGAACTTCGGGCTCGGCGCCGGGCTGGGCATCGATCTGCTCGTGCAGGACTGGCTCGGCGAGCCCGTCCTCGCCTTCAGCACCGTGATCTTCGTGGTGTCGTGGCAGTTCATCCCCTTCCACTCGCTGATCTACCAGGGCGGCGTGCGGCAGATCCCGCGCTCCATGTACGAGGCCGCCGAGATAGACGGCGCGGGCCGCCTCCGCAAGTTCTTCAGCATCACGCTGCCGCAGCTCAAGTACACGATCATCACGTCCTCCACCCTCATGGTCGTCGGGTCCCTGACCTTCTTCGACCTGATCTTCGTGCTGACCGCGGGCGGTCCCGGCGACGCCACCAGGGTGCTCGCCCTGGACATGTACAAGCGCGGGTTCCAGGCCAACCTCATGGGACCGGCCAGTGCCATCGCCGTCATCCTCGTCCTCGTGGGCCTCGCCCTGGCGTTGCTCCTGCGCAGGCTCGGCGGCCGCGACGCCAACGCCAGCCAGATGGAAGGGGCCTGACCATGGGTGCGACCCAGACGACGGGGCCCAAGCGGGCCACCGCGGCCGGACCGGAGACCCACCGGCACCGGCGCCGGCCGCAGGCGGGCGGGCGGACCCGGGCGCTCGGCGAGCGCCCCAACTGGCTGGGCGGGGTCACGGGCTGGCTGTGGCTGGCGATCGTGATCGTGCCGATCTACTGGATCGTCATCACCAGCTTCAAGGCGCAGAGCAGCTACTACGCCACCAACCCGCTGGCACCGCCCACCGAGCCGACCCTCGACAACTACCGGCTGGTCGTCGAGTCCGACTTCCCGCTGTACTTCCTCAACAGCCTCATCGTGACCGTCGGCGCGGTCGTCCCGGCGGTCGCGATCTCGTTCATGGCGGCGTACGCGATCGTCCGCGGCAGTTCCTTCCGCTTCCTGCGCGGGGTGAACGCGCTCTTTCTCATGGGCCTGGCCATCCCGTTGCAGGCGACCATCATCCCGATCTACCTGATCATCATCCGGCTGCAGCTCTACGACTCGCTGACGGGGCTGATCCTCCCGTCGATCGCCTTCTCGATCCCGCTGTCGGTGCTGGTCCTGACCAACTTCATCCGTGACGTGCCCAAGGAGCTGTTCGAGTCGATGCGGCTGGACGGCGCGGGCGAGCTGGCGACACTCTGGCGCCTGGCGTTGCCGCTCACCATGCCGGCCGTGGTGACGGTGACGATCTACAACGCGCTGACGATCTGGAACGGGTTCCTGCTGCCGCTGATCCTCACCCAGAGTCCCGACAAGCGCACGCTGCCGCTCGCGCTGTGGACCTTCCAGGGGCAGTACAGCGTGAACGTGCCGGCGGTGCTCGCCTCCGTGGTGCTGACCACGCTCCCCATCCTGGTCCTGTACGTGGTCGGCCGCCGCCAGCTGCTCAGCGGCCTGACGGCCGGTTTCGGCAAGTGACCGAACCCCGCCGATCACCCCGCGGCGCCGAACGCCCCCGGCCGTTTCCCGACGGCCAGGGGCGTTCGGCGCCGCGTTCCCATCACTGCCCGGCCAGGCCGGTGTGGGCGACGCCGCGGATGATCTGGCGCTGGAAGAGCACGAAGATGATGAGCAGCGGCAGGCCGGCCAGGACCACGGAGGCCATGATCTGCGCGTAGCGCACGCCGAAGGTGCCCTGCACCACGTTGGCCAGGCCCACCGGCAGGGTCATCGTGTTCGGGTCGGTGGAGACCAGGAACGGCCACAGGAAGTTGTTCCAGGTCGTGATGAACGTGAAGATCGCCACCGCGGCGAGCACCGGCCGCGAGAGCGGGAGCACGATGGTGAAGAACACCCGCCAGCGGCCGGCCCCGTCGACGAACGCGGCCTGTTCCAGCTCCGGCGGCACGGCCTGGAAGAACTTGTAGAGGATGTACACGATGACGGGCGCGGCGACCTGCGGCAGGATGACGCCCCACCAGGTGTCGACCAGTCCCAGCGCGACCATCTCGGCGAACAGCGGGGCGATCAGCACCTGCGGGGGAACCATGATCCCCGCGAGGATCGCGGCGAGCAGCACGCGCCGCCCCCGGAACTGGGTGCGCGCGAAGCCGTACGCCGCCATCGCCGAGAACAGCACGGTCAGGAACGTCACGATGACCGCGGTGACGGTGGAGTTGATCGCCCACTTGACGATGCCGCCGGTGCCCAGGACCAGGCTGTAGGCGTCAAGGGTGACCTCGCTGCCGACCCACTGCAGCGGGATCTTGTTGGTGTCGGCCTCGGGCTTGAGCGAGGTGGCGACCGCCCAGGCGAGGGGCGCGAGCCAGACCACGGCGAGCGCCCCGGTGACGGCCAGCAGGATGAGCCGGCCGGGGCTGAACCTCTTGGTCATCGAAGAGACTCCTCGCGCTTGCGGAACAGCCGTAGCTGCACCAGGGACACGGCGACGATCAGGATGAAAAGGATGTAGGAGACGGCCGAGGCGTAGCCGACGCGGTACCCCGTGAAGCCGATGTCGTAGGCGTACTCGATGATCGGGCGGGTGGAGTTCTCCGGGCCTCCGCCGGTCATCAGATAGATCTGGTCGAAGACCTTCAGCGAGGCCAGCAGCTGCAGCACCACGATGAGGCCGGTGGTGCGGCGGAGCAGCGGCAGCGTGATCGAGCGCAGCTTGTCCCAGGCCGAGGCGCCGTCGATCGAGGCGGCCTCGTAGAGCTGCTCGGGGATGCTCTGCAGCGCGGCCAGATAGAGCAGGAAGTTGAAGCCGACCGTCCACCAGACGGTGGTCATCACGACCGACCACATCGCCAGGCTCGGATCGCCCAGCCAGAGGGTGTCGGTCCCGAAGGTCCCGTTCAGCAGGCCGAAGTTGGGCTGGTAGATCATCTGCTGCCAGAGCAGCGAGACCACCGCGGAGGGCAGCAGGAACGGCGCGAAGAACGACAGCCGCCACAGCCAGCGCATGAAGCGCAGGTTGTGCACCAGCAGGGCGAACACCAGCCCCAGGACGACCAGCGGCACGGTGCTCAGCGCGGTGAACAGCACGGTGTTCCACAGGGAGCGCCACATCCTGGGGTCGGCGAACGCCTCGGCGTAGTTCGCGAAGCCGACGAACCCGGCGTTGGTCCCGGCGATGTTGACGCTGGTCAGGCTCATCCTCAGGCCCAGCAGCAGCGGCCAGACCAGGAAGGCCACGTAGACCACGAGGAAGGGCGCGACGAACAGCAGCCCGTGCTGGCTCCAGCGGCGTACCACCCCGGTCTCCGTGGCCGGCGAGGCGGTGGCGGGGGCTGCGACGGTGGTCGTCATCGGGGCTCCTCGGGGAAGGGGTTGGGGGCCTCCATGAGTCCGCGCAGGGCGGCCTTGGCCAGGGCCAGACCCTCCTCGGGCGTGCGTGTTCCGGCGATCACCGGGGAGAACGCCTCACCGAACTCGATCCACAGCCTCGACGCCGACCCGGTGAACCACACCTGCGGGTCGAGCGCCACCTCGGTGATGACCGAGCGGTACTCCGACTGCGGGCTCAGCGACAGGTACTCCGGCTCCTCCAGTGCGGGAAGGTACGCGGGCACGTGACCGGCCACCGCCCAGTCGGCGCTGTTCTTGACCAGGTAGGCGATGAACCGGTAGGTCTCCCGCTCGATCCGCGGATCGCGGGAGCGCTGGTGGGGCACGACGAAGACGTGGCAGTCGGCCTGGGCCGAGGCGCCGCCGAAGACCGAGGGGAAGCGTGTCATGTTGAACGGCGTCTTCGCCAGCTTGAACGTCGTGGTCTCCCAGTCGCCGTTCCACAGGAAGGCCGCGTCGCCGCTCTGGAAGGCGGCGACCGACGAGGCGTAGTCGGTGGTGGGGTCGCACAGCCCCTCCGTGCCCAGCGTGCGCATGAAGGAGAGCGCCTCCAGCGCCTTGGCGTCGTCGATCGTGATCGTGGCGCCGTCGTCCGACAGGAGGGTGCCGCCGCTCTGGGGGTACAGCGACCACCACACCCGCCACGGCCCCACCGTCCCGAGGCCGAGCGCGTCGAAGGCCAGCGGAGGCTTGCCGCCGAGGGCGTCCCTGGCCTTGCGCAGTGACTCCAGCAACTGGTCGGGCCCCTTGGTCGGCCGCAGCTTGCCGTCGCCGCCGAGCAGCCCGGCGCGGCCGCAGACGTCGGTGTTGTAGTACTGGACCATGGGGTGGGCGTCGAACGGCACCGCGTACAGGACCCCGTCGATGTGGGCGCGCTCCCAGATGGGAGGGCTGAAGTCCTCGGGCCGCAGGCCGTTCTCGGCGAGCAGGTCGAGGTTGATCGGGTCCAGGATCAGGCCGGGGCCGATGCCGGGCAGCCGGGCGAGGTGGAAGGTCGCGAGATCGGGGGAACGGCCCCCGGCTCCCGCCATCGCGACCTTGGTGTAGAAGGCCTCGCCCCACTCGAGGACGTTCTCCTCGACGAACAGGTCGGGGTTCTCCTTGGCGAACGCGCCGACCATCTCGTTCATGATGACCCCGTCGCTCGCGCCGAGGAAGTGCCAGTACCTGATGCGGGTCCGGGAGGAGCCCAGGTCCACGGGGATGGAGCATCCGGAGCCGAGGAGCCCGAGGGCGAGAGCGCCGCCCAGCAGGTTCCTGCGGGTGATCCGGGACGGGGTCGACGGAGTCCGGGGTGGGATCGATGGGGTGTCGTCCACTGCTGTCTCCAGGGAGCGAGGCCGCGCCTCGCCGGAGAGCGCGACCGGATGGACCTAGGGGCGGATGAGACGGATCACGTTCCACGAGACGGCGGGCAGCGTGATCTCCAGGGCTCCGGCGTCGAGGCGGACCTCGGTGTTCGTACGGGGAGCCACCGTGTCCGGGGCGTCGGCGGTGTTGCGGGCGTAGGGGTCGGGGCCGGACAGCACCGTGGCCCCGGCGAGCCCCACCGGGCCGAGGGCACGCAGGTCGGCGGTGAGGGTGAGCGGCCGGTCGGTCGAGCGGTTGACGGCGAACAGCGTGGTGGCGCCGGTCTCCTCGTCGTGGGTGGCGACGGCGTCGAGGACGGCGACCTGCCCGAACCTCGCGGTCTCGTGCGTGGGGGAGTCGGGCTCGACCCGCAGCACCCGGCCCGCCGCGTACCGGGAGGCCTGGGCGAAGGGGTGGAAGGTGGTCTGCCTCCAGGCCCTGCCGCCCGGTTCGGTCATGATGGGGGCAATGACGTTGACCAGCTGGGCCAGGCAGGCGGACGTCACCCTGTCGCTGTGGCGCAGCAGTGAGATCAGCAGCCCGCCGAAGGTCACCGCGTCGGCCAGGTGGTAGTGGTCTTCGAGCAACGGCGGGGCGACCGGCCAGTCGCGCGGCGGTTCGGCGTCCTGGAAGCGGGACAGGTACCAGACGTTCCACTCGTCGAACGAGATGTTGATCTTCTTCTTGCTCCTGAGGCGGGCGCCCACGCTGTCGGCCGTCGCCACCACCGCGTCGACGAAGTGGTCCATGTCCGCCGCCGAGGCGAGGAAGCTCGCCAGGTCGCCGTCGTGCTCCTCGTAGTAGGCGTGGCAGGAGATGAGGTCCACCACGTCGTAGGTCTCCTCCAGCACGGTGGCCTCCCACGCGCCGAAGGTCGGCATGCTCGAATTGGAGCTACCGCAGGCCACGAGTTCCAGGCCCGGGTCGATCATGCGCATTGCGCGGGCGGTCCCGGCGGCCAGCCGCCCGTACTCGCGGGCGGTCCTGTGGCCGATCTGCCACGGGCCGTCCATCTCGTTGCCCAGGCACCACATCCGGACGCCGTGCGGCTCCTTGGCTCCGTGGGCGGCCCGCAGGTCCGACAGGTGGGTCCCGGACTCGATGTTGCAGTACTCCAGCAGGTCCAGCGCCTCGGCGATACCCCGGGTGCCGAGGTTGACGGCCATCATCGGCTCCACCCCGGCCCTGCGCGTCCAGGCGACGAACTCGTTCAGGCCGAACTCGTTGGTCTCCGTGCTGTGCCAGGCCGGATCGAGCCGCCGGGGCCGCCCGTCCCGGGGACCGACGCCGTCCTCCCAGCGGTATCCGGACACGAAGTTCCCGCCGGGGTAGCGGGCCGTGGTGACGCCCAGCTCGCGGGTGAGCTCCAGCACGTCACGCCGGAAGCCCTCCTCGTCGGCGGTGGGGTGGCCGGGTTCGTAGAGGCCGGTGTAGACGCACCGGCCGAGGTGCTCGACGAACGTCCCGAAGGTGCGCCGGTGAACGGGGGCCACCCCGAAGGCGGGATCGAGGGTGAGGTGCGCGGACAGCACGAAGGTCTCCTCAACATGTGACCCGCGCCGGATTTCGGCGCGAGATCGCCGGCTCGTGGATTACCCGGACGTTGAGCGGTCCAATTGTTAGCGTTAACATAAAGAAAGATCCGGCCGTTACCTGGGGTGAGTGTTAACGCTCCCACCAAGGGAGTCAAATCACGATCCGGTAACTACGGCGGATTCCCTGCTCATCACAGGTGACGTCCGACCTGTAACTTTCGCCTCCGCGAGCCCATGTCCGGACCCCCGGCCCCGAACACGCGAAGTGACCGGCCCCGGGCCCGTGCCTCCCGCTTCCGGATGCGGGCGAGCCCTTCCCAGCGAATTAAGTTAATCCTTAGGTGGCTGTTGACAGCATTACCGGCCGGGAGTCCACTTGGCTGCCAAGCACCGGACAAGGGGGTTTCGCATGCAGGTCCCGGCCCCGCTGGAATACGAGCGTGCCACCAGTGTCGACCACGCTCTCGGGCTGCTGGAGCGGCTGGGGAGCTCGGCCCGGCTCCTCGCCGGCGGCCACAGCCTGCTCCCGATGATGAAGCTCCGGCTGGCCAACCCGGAGTATCTGATCGACATCAACGATCTGCACGGCGAGCTGGGCTACATCCGGATGGAGCCCGCACGGATCCGTATCGGCGCGCTGACCCGCCACCGCGAGCTGCTCGAGTCGGACGCGCTCGCCGAGACGTTCCCGATCTTCCGTGACGCCGAACGGGTCATCGCCGATCCCGTCGTCCGCAACCGCGGCACCCTGGGCGGCTCGCTGTGCCAGGCCGACCCGTCGGAGGACCTGTCCGCTGTGTGCACCACCCTCGGGGCGAGCTGCGTGATCCGCAGCCGGACCGGCGAGCGCGTCGTGACGATGGAGGAGTTCCACCGCGGCCCCTACGAGACGGCGGTCGGGGACGGCGAGATGCTCGTCGAGATCCGCGTCCCGGTCCGGCCGAACGGATCCAGCGCCTACGAGAAGGTCGAGCGCCGCGCGGGCGACTGGGCGATCGTGTCCGCGGGCACGGCCGTCTGGCTGGACGGTGAGGTGATCGCCGACGCCCGGGTCGGCCTCGCCGCGGTGGGCCCGAACACGACGGGACTCCCCGCGGTCTCCGAGGCGCTGCGCGGGAGACGGCCGTCCGAGGACCTCTACGAGCGGGCCGGCGTCCTCGCCGCGGAGAACTGCAGCCCGGCCACCGACACGCGCGGCAGCGCCGACTACAAGCGCCACCTCGCCAAGGAACTCACCAGGCGGGCCCTGCGCCGGTCCGTCGCCCGGATCAACGAGGGGGCCTGAGGTGCGGGTTCCGATGACCGTCAACGGCGAGAGGGCCTGACGTGCGGGTTCCGATGACCGTCAACGGCGAGAGGGTCTGACATGCGGGTTCCGATGACCGTCAACGGCGAGAGGGTCTGACATGCAGGTTTCGATGACCGTCAACGGCGAGGAGGTCACCAGGGAGATCGAGGGCCGCCTGCTCCTCGTCCACTTCCTGCGTGACGACCTCGGGCTGACGGGCACCCACTGGGGCTGCGACACGAGCAACTGCGGCACCTGCGTGGTGTGGCTCGACGGCGAGCCCGTCAAGTCGTGCACCGTGCTCGCCGCGATGGCCGGCGGCCACGAGGTGCGCACGGTGGAGGACCTCGAACAGGACGGCGAGCTCGACCCGGTGCAGCGGGGATTCATGGAGTGCCACGGCCTGCAGTGCGGGTTCTGCACGCCCGGCATGATGATGACCGCGCGGGCCCTGCTCGACCGCAACCCCGACCCGTCGGCGCAGGAGATCCGCGAGGCGATCTCCGGCCAGATCTGCCGGTGCACCGGCTACGCGACCATCGTCCGTTCCGTGCAGTGGGCCGCCGCCCACGAGGCGGGCTCGCGGACTCATCCGGCGGACCCGCCGGCACCCGAGGCGGGCTCGCAGGCTCACGAGGCGGCCTCGCCGTCGACCGTCACCACCGGGACCACGTCATGACCACTGTCGACCGGCGACCGGCCTCCGAGTTCGAGGACAACGACCAGAAGCCGGTCGGCCACGGCCGGATGCTCCGCAAGGAGGACCCGCGGTTCATCCGGGGCAAGGGCCGATTCTGCGACGACGTGCAGCTGCCGGGCATGCTGCACCTCGCGATCCTCCGCTCCCCCGTCGCGCACGCCCGGATCGTGAGCATCGACACCAGCGCGGCCGAGGCGCACCCGAAGGTCAAGGCGGTCGTCACCGGAGCCGCCCTGGCCGAGAAGGGGCTGGCCTGGATGCCGACCCTCTCGGGCGACGTGCAGGCCGTGCTCGCGACGGACAAGGTCCGCTTCCAGGGACAGGAGGTCGCGTTCGTCGTGGCGGAGGACCGCTACGCGGCACGCGACGCCCTTGAGCTGATCGACGTCGAGTACGACCTCCTCGAACCGGTGATCGACGTCCGCACGGCCCTCGATCCCGGCGCGCCCCTCATCCGCGACGACCTGGACGGCAAGGACAACAACCACGTCTTCGACTGGGAGACCGGTGACGAGACGGCCACCGAGGCGGTGTTCGCGGCGGCCGACGTCGCCGTCACCCAGGACATCGTGTATCCCCGCGTGCACCCCGCGCCGATGGAGACCTGCGGGTCCGTCGCCGACTACGACCGGATCGACGGCAGGCTGACACTGTGGTCCACGACCCAGGCGCCGCACGCCCACCGCACGCTGTACGCGATCGTCGCCGGCCTGCCCGAACACAAGATCCGGGTCATCGCGCCGGACATCGGCGGCGGCTTCGGCGGCAAGGTTCCGATCTATCCCGGCTACGTCTGCTCCATCGTGGCGTCGATCGTCACCGGCAAGCCGGTGAAGTGGATGGAGGACCGCTCGGAGAACCTCATAAGCACCGGCTTCGCCCGCGACTACATCATGCGCGGCGAGATCGCGGCGACCAGGGACGGGAAGATCCTGGCCATCCGCACCAACGTGCTCGCCGACCACGGCGCCTTCAACGGTGTCGCGGCGCCGGTGAAGTATCCGGCCGGCTTCTTCGGCGTGTTCACCGGCAGCTACGACCTGCAGGCGGCCTACTGCAAGATGACGGCCGTCCACACGAACAAGGCACCGGGCGGCGTCGCCTACGCCTGCTCGTTCCGGATCACCGAAGCCGTGTATCTCGTCGAGCGCCTGGTCGACTGCCTGGCGTACGAGCTCGAGATGGACCCGGTCGAGCTGCGCATCAAGAACTTCATTCAGCCCGAGCAGTTCCCGTACCGGACCAAGACCGGCTGGGTCTACGACTCGGGTGACTACGAGCCGACCATGCGCAAGGCCATGGAGATCGCCGGCTACGACGAGCTGCGCGCGGAACAGGCCGAGAGGCGTGCCCGCGGCGAGCTGATGGGGATCGGCATCTCCTTCTTCACCGAGGCGGTCGGCGCGGGCCCGCGCAAGGACATGGACATCCTGGGGCTGGGCATGGCCGACGGGTGCGAGCTGCGCGTCCACCCGACCGGTAAGGCCGTCGTGCGCCTGTCGGTGCAGAGCCAGGGGCAGGGGCACGAGACCACCTTCGCGCAGATCGTCGCCGAGGAGATCGGCATCCCGCCCGCCGACATCGACGTCGTACACGGAGACACCGACCAGACGCCGTTCGGCCTCGGCACCTACGGCAGCCGGTCCACACCGGTGTCCGGCGCGGCGGCGGCCCTGGTGGCGCGCAAGGTGCGCGACAAGGCGCGCCTCATCGCCTCGGGAATGCTGGAGGTCTCCGTCGCCGATCTGGAGTGGCGGAAGGGGTCGTTCCACGTCAAGGGCGATCCGGCGAAGTCCGTCACGATCCAGGACATCGCGATGAGGGCGCACGGCGCGGGCGACCTGCCCGAGGGTGTCGAGGGCGGGCTGGAGGCGCAGATCTGCTACAACCCGGAGAATCTGACCTACCCGCACGGCGCCTACATCTGCGTCGTCGACATCGACCCGGGCACCGCCCAGGTCAAGGTGCGGCGGTTCGTCGCGGTGGACGACTGCGGCACCCGGATCAACCCGATGATCATCGAAGGCCAGGTGCACGGCGGTCTCACCGACGGTGTCGGCATGGCCCTGATGGAGATGATCGCCTTCGACGAGGACGGCAACTGCCTGGGCGGATCGCTCATGGACTACCTCATCCCGACCTCGCTGGAGGTTCCCGACTGGGAGACGGGGTTCACCGTGACCCCCTCGCCGCATCATCCGATCGGCGCGAAGGGCGTCGGCGAGTCGGCGACGGTCGGTTCGCCGCCGGCGATCGTCAACGCGGTCGTCGACGCGCTCAAGCCGTTCGGCATCCGCCACGCCGACATGCCGCTCACCCCCTCGAGGGTGTGGGACGCCATGCGCGGCGCACCCCAGCCGCCGATCTGACCGAATCGGAGCGTTCATGCTTTCCGGCATCTCGACGCGAATGAGGGAACTGGTCGCCGACCGCGTTCCGTTCGTCCACGCGATCGTGGTTCGCGCCCATTTCCCGACGGCGGTCAGCGCCGGCGACGACGCGATCGTCCTGCCCGACGGCTCCATCGAGGGTTTCGTCGGCGGTCAGTGCGCGGAGAGCTCCGTGCGCACGGCGGCGCTCGGCGCGCTTCAGGACGGCCGGTCCGTGCTGCTGCGCGTGCTGCCGGAGGGCGAGCTGGACTTCCCCGAGTCCCCCGGCGCCCGGGTCGTGGTGAACCCCTGCCTGTCCGGCGGCGCGCTGGAGATCTTTCTCCGGCCGTTGCTCCCGTCACCGGTGCTCTGGATCGTCGGCCGGTCGCCGATCGCCGAGGCGCTGGCCGAGCTGGCCGCGCCCCTGGACCTCACCGTACGGCGGGCGGCGGACGGGCAGGGGCCGGCGGGCGCCACCGCGGTCGTGGTGTCCAGCCACGGACGCGACGAGACCACCGCGATCCGCGCCGCGCTGGACGCCGGGGTCGGGTACGTCGGCCTGGTCGCCAGCCACCGGCGCGGTACGGCGGTGCTGGCGGAGATGGACCTGACCGAAGCCGAACGCCGGCGGATCCGTTCGCCGGTCGGGCTCCGGATCGGAGCCCGCACCGCGCACGAGATCGCCCTGTCGATCCTGGCGGAGATCATCGCCGCGATCCGCACCCAGGGTCTGACCCCGGCGGCTTCCACCTCACCCGGCGGCGGGCCCGCGGCTCCCGGCCCATCGGACGGCGGGCCCGATGCCTCCAGTTCACCGGACGGCGAGCCCGATGCCTCCAGTCCACTGGACAGCGTGCCCGGCGCTTACGGTCCATCGGGCGACAGACCCGTCGCGGGTGCGAGCGTGCAGGCCGTCGACCCGGTCTGCGGCATGACCGTGACCGTCGCTCCTGACACGCCTCACCTGACCGTCGACGGCGACGACGTGTGGTTCTGCGGCCCGGGTTGCCGCCGGCGTTACGCGGAGAAGGGACCACTGCCGCGAACCGGCACCGGGGCCGCGTCATGAACCAGACCCACACCGAGGCCGCGTCATGAACCAGACCCACACCGGGATCGCGTCGTGAATCAGATCCGTACCGGGGCCGCGTCGTGAACCAGATCTTCACCGACGCCGCCAAGGTCCAGCGACGCCTGGACGAGATGGACTACCTGGTCGACGAGGGCACCGCCTCGGCACTGTTCTTCGCGCTGACCCTCGGTCAGCCCCTGCTGCTGGAGGGCGAACCCGGCGTCGGCAAGACCACCGCGGCCAAAGCCCTGGCCCGCGCCCTGGTCACGCCCCTGATCCGGCTGCAGTGCTACGAAGGGCTGACGGCGAGCGAGGCGCTCTACGAGTGGAACTACCAGCGGCAGCTGCTCGCCATCCGGCTGGCCGAGTCGCGGCGGGACGACCTGACCGACGCCGACCTGTTCAGCGAGGAGTTTCTACAGGAACGCCCGATCCTGCGGGCCATCCGGCACAGCGGGCCGGTGCCCCCGGTGCTGCTGATCGACGAGATCGACCGTGCCGACGACGAGTTCGAGGCTTTGCTGTTCGAGTTCCTCGGCGAGTCCTCCATCACGATTCCGGAGCTCGGCACGTTCACGGCGAAACGCCGGCCGATCGTCGTCCTGACCTCCAACCGCAGCAGGGACCTGCACGACGCGCTCCGACGGCGCTGCCTGTACCACTGGATCGACTTTCCCGCGGCTGAGCGAGCCGCGGAGATCCTGCGCCGTTCGGTTCCCGCCGCGAACGAGACACTGATCCGCTCGGCCACCGACTTCATCGGCCGCGTGCGCCGGTTCGACCTCGACAAGGCACCCGGCATGGCGGAGACGATCGACTGGGTCTCCGCGCTGTCCGCGCTCGGCGCGACCGATCTGGTCCGGGACGACGTCGTCCGGACGCTGAGCACCATCGCGAAGACACCGGACGACCGCGACGCGATCACCGGCGCGCTCGACCAGGTGGGCCTTGCCCCTGGCGCGACCACCTGATCGACGGCGCGGGAATCCGACAGCACAGGGAGATCCCATGAAGATTGACAACGAGTTCACCGTCAGCGTTCCGATCGATCAGGCGTGGGCGGTGCTCACCGATCTCGAGGGCATCGCCCCGTGCATGCCGGGCGCGCAGCTGACCGGCGTGGACGGCGACGTCTACTCCGGCAAGGTGAAGATCAAGGTCGGTCCCGTCGTCTCCGAGTACGCCGGCACGGCCCGGTTCGTCGAGAAGGACGACGCGGATCATCGCGCCGTCATCGACGCCAAGGGCCGTGACTCGCGGGGGGCGGGCAATGCCTCGGCGGTCATCACCGCGCGGCTTCGGGCCGATGGCACGCGCACCGTCGTCACCGTCGACACGGACTTGAAGATCTCCGGCAAGATCGCCCAGTTCGGCAATGGAATGATCAAGGAGATCTCCGGGAAGCTGCTCGGCCAGTTCGTGGACTGCCTCGAAGGAAAGCTCAGCGCCGACGTCCCCGGGACGCCGGCCGCGACCACCGGCTCCCCTGACGGCGCTCCCGAAGCCCTGCCCGCGACCGATGGCCCCCCTGACGGCGTTCCTGAAATCCCGGCCGTGGCCACCGGCTCCCCCGCCATCGCCCGGCAGCCGGACGGCGCCGGGGAGACGCCGTCGCATCCCGCCCCGGCGCCCCGGGAAACGGGCGAGGCCGGTGCGCCGCCCCCGGGACCGGCCGGGGCCGGCACTGCGCCCGCGGGCACGGACGAACTTCTGGAAACGAACGGAACCGTTGTGGCACCTCAGGAAACCGTTGTGACGTCCCGCGAGAAAGGCGAGGTCCATGCGCCACCCCCGGGAGCGGCCGAGGCCGGTGCGCCGAGCAGGCGTGTCATCGTCTCCGAGGTCGACGCCGAGCCGCTGGACGTGATGAGCATCGCCGGCGGATCCATCTACAAGCGCGCGCTTCCGGTCATCGTCGTCCTGCTCCTCGCCGTCGCCCTCGTCGTCTACTTCGTCGTCTCGTGAAAATGTCCGGTAACCACTCCGTCCCGTCGGCGCTGTTGCCGGGGGTCGACGGCGCGGCGTTCGGCGTCGCGCTCGCGGTCCGGCTCCGGCAGCGCGGCGTGCCGGTCGGCTTCACCGCCATCGAGAACTTCATCCGTGCGCTGGAGGTGTCCCCTCCGGACTCGCTCCCGAGGCTGTACTGGACCGCCCGTATCACCCTGGTGCGGCAACGCTCGGAGATCGACGTCTTCGACGCGGTGTTCGCGGCGGTGTTCGGCGGCGTGGCACTGGCACTCGATCCGCACGCGCGCCGCCGGCCGCGGATCACCGCCTCCGGCCGCGACGACGCCTTCGCCTCCCTGCCCGCGAACTCCACGGACCGGCGGCACGGGGACGCGCTGCCCTGGGTGACGCTTCCCCCCGTGGTCGCCGACGCGGAGGCGTCGGACAGCCCGCTGGCCGTGCCCGACCGCCTGCCCAATGACATCTCCGGGCTGGCGGAGGTGCCGTTCGAACATCTCGACGCCCGGGAGATGGAACTGCTCGGCACGTGGCTGCGGTCCGCCGTGGTCGACTGGCCCACCAGGCGGAGCCGGCGGCTCGCGGCGAATCCCCGAGGCCACCGCATCGCGGTGCGGGCCACCGTACAGCGATCTCGCCGGACCGGCTGGGAGCCGCTTCACCTGGTGCGGGAGCGGGCGATCGACAAACCGCGACGCGTCGTCATGCTCTGCGACGTCAGCCAGTCCATGCAGGCGCAGGCACCGGCCTATTTTCATCTGATGCGCGCCCTGGCCCTCGCCGCCGACGCGGAGGTGTTCGCCTTCGCGACGTCGCTGACCCGGCTGACCACGGTCCTGACGCACAAGTCGGCGGCCGTCGCCATCGAGCAGGCCACGGACAAGGTCACCGACCGGTTCGGCGGAACGCGGATAGCGACCAACCTGCGGGCGCTGCTCTCCTCCCACCACGGAGGAGCGCTCCGGGGCGCCATCGTGATCATCGGCTCGGACGGCTGGGACAGCGACTCGCCGGAGGCCCTGGCGTCCGCGATGGCGCGCCTGCGCCGGCGTGCGCATCGCGTGATCTGGATGAACCCGAGAGCATCCGCCCCGGACTTCGAGCCGCGCGTCGCCAGTATGGCCGCCGCTCTCCCGTACTGCGACCGGCTGCTACCGGCGGACACCTTCCGATCCCTGCAACGTGTGATCGCTGAGATCTCGCGTGCCCGCCGGCTCCATAGCGTGACGTGAGCGGAGGGCCTGGACCGCTGTCAGGAAGGGACATTGACCGAGCCCGTACCCACCGGCCCCGCTTTCCGCATATGCGTGATCTTCAGCGGAGGTCTCGCGGGTCGACGATGACCAACACGGCAGGCCGTCGAAGTCCGGCCGCCTCGACGCGCGAAACCGGGACTAGCCGTCGACGATCACACCTCCGAGCGCGGTGCGGCCGGCCGGGGTCGCGACGAGCTCGACCGCGATGGTGTCGCGCAGGTGCGCTCCGAGGACGTCGGCGACGGCGCCGGTGACGGTTCGCACGAGCTTGGCGATGAGCTCGCCGCTGTCGGGACGGGTGAACGCCGCTTCGCGGATACCGAACATGATCACGGGTGGGGCCTCGTCGACCGGCTTGCCCCGCAGGCCCCACCGTCCGGCGGGTACGCCGTCGAGGTGGATGACCGCGACGTCGCGCGCCCACTCGCCGTACACGTCGACCACCGCGTCGGTCAGCGCGGCGATGAGGGCCGATTCGTTGCCCTCGAGCTGTGGTTCCAGGACCCGGACGGTCAGATGTGGCATCGTGGTCCTCCTGTTTGTTCTCAAATTAGCTTTAGAGTCAAAGGTAATTGGTGAGGTGCCAGATGGTCAATGACGCGGACGGCATGACGACCCAGCAGGCGGTGCGGTCCATGCTGCTGCTGATGCCCAGGCTCGTCGGGCGGGCCAAGCGGCTGCCCGTTCCGGAGCCGCTGCGGACACTCGATCTCGCGCCCCGCCACCTGTCGCTGCTGGCCTACCTGCAATACGACGGCCCTGTCACGGTGAACCGGCTGGCGGAGCGACTGGAGGTCGCCCCGACGACCGTCAGCCTCATGGTGGGCGACCTGTCTCGCCGCGGCGTCCTGATACGGGAAGAGGACGATGCCGACCGGCGGCGGCGGGTCGTCGCGATCGCACCGGAGTACGCCGAGCCGATCCGCGAGTGGCTGGCGGGCAGCGCGCTGGCGTGGGCCGAGGTCCTGGCCGACCTCACGCCGGCCGAACGCGCCACGATCGTGCGGACGATGCGTGCCTACGAGACCGCCCTGGGCAAGCGGATGCACACCTGAGGCGAAGCCGCCCGCGCCGGCACGGTGACGCCTCGCGGGGAGCGGTACCGGGATGCCCCTGACAGCCGGATCCACGGCCGTTCGAGGACACCGTGAGTGATCCTCCCCGCTGAGGATCACTCACGTGCGGAAAACGGGGCTAGCTCCAGAGGGTGACGTGAACGGAGGGGCGGAACCGGCCGACGTTGACGCCCGGTCCGCGCAGCATGGCCTGCGTGGCACGCGGGTTGGTGACGAACCGGACGAGTTCGGCCGCCGCCGACGACGCGTCGCGTTCGGCCAGGCTCAGCGCGGCCCACACCCCGTCGAGCCGGAGGGTCCGCCCGGCGATGCGAACAAGACTGCCGTTGGCCAGGTCCTGTGCCACCGCGAAGGAGACCGTCGGCGCCACGCCGTTGTTGCGCTTGACCTCCTCCAACGCCGCGGCGTGGCTCTGGAAGATCTGCTGGTGCTCCTCGGGGACGCTGATGCGACGCAGGAACGCGGGAATCACCCCGATGTCCGCCGCCGCCGACGGGCCGAGCAGCCACGTCTCCTCACGCAGTTGGTGCGGGCCGACATCGAGGTTGGCGAGCGGGTGGTCCGGACCGGACACGACGATCACCCGGTAGTTGAGGAACGTCCGGCACGCCAGCGACTCGTCCAGGTTTCCCATCTGGGGCCCGATCGCCACGTCCACCGCCCGGGCATGCAGCAGGGCGCTGAACTTCCGGGGGTCGTGCACGCTCAACTCAACGTCGAGGTCGGCGGCCCTGCCGGCGAACAGCCCGATCAGGCCGGGTGCCGCGTGCTCGGCGAACAGGCTCGACGCGGCGACGCGCAGCAGCCGCCGGCCGCGGCTCGCCTGGCTCACCTCGACGATCGTGCGCTCCTGCAGGCTGAGCATCTCCGCCGCACGGCTCGCGAGCCGCAGACCGCCGGGAGTGAAGGCGAGCCCGGACGCGGTCCGCGTGAACAGCCGGTCGTCGAACTCCTTGCGCAACTGCCCGACGTGCAACGAGACGGCGGCCTCCGACACGCCGAGCTCGACCGCCGCCTCCTTGACCGAACCGAGCCGCACCACGGCGACGAAAGCGCGCAGCTGGGTTGGTGTCACGCGTGGAACGCTACTGCAAAGATCTCCCTGCCAGTAGCGACGGCGTTGAGAAGAATGAGCACCCGAATGTGCGGTAGTGACAGCGTGAGAGGAATGAGCGCCGGAGGATGGCGATCCGGAGCGGGTCCCCCGCCTTCCAGGCCGCCGGGCGCAGGATTTTCGCGCTGGTCCGCTCCGCGCCCGGCACCGCTACGAAACCCGACAGTTCGTGCATGGCGGATCCAGTGCGGGGAGTTATATGCTGATCAAGATGAATATATCCCTCAGCAGATTGGGGGTCCCGTTCGAGCAAGGTGAGTGCTGATGCGCTCCCGGACCACGAACGAGATTTCCCGTCTTTCCTTCTGGCTGCGCGTGCGCGAGTTCGCCGTGCCGCCGTCCATGATCGAGTCTGCGACCGCCCGCCGCGCCACCGGGGACTGGGCGGGAGCGTGTGCCGCGGCACACGTCGACATCGATCTGAACCTGCGCTCCGCGGCTCGCTCACACGGCCAGGAGTTCGCGGCCCGCGTCCGGGCCGATCTCCGCCATCTGGCTCCTGACCTGCTGCGCTGGCACATGCCGAGGATCGCACCGAACGGCCTGCTGCGCCCGGGCCTGACCATCTCCCTGGTCCGATACCACCCGGCGTCGCATGGGGGTGGCGGCACGGTGCACCTCGTGGCCAGGACTCCGCCGGCTTGGGCGGATGCCGGTCAGCGGATCGGCCTGGCTCTGTGGGACGGGCCCCGGTCCGAGACCGGTCCGCATCCGCATCCCCGTCCTCACCGGCGCTTCCGCCTCGACCTGCACCGCCACCTGTGGGACGTCCGCAGGATCGATGAGCTACGGGTCCGCTCTGGGGCGGACCCGCCGCCCGCCGGCGGCCGTCCCGCTCCGAACCTGGACGTACTGCTGGAGCGCGGCTGCGCCGTGGACCGTTGGGCGGCCGAGGCGTCGATACTGCTCCGCGAGGAAGGGCGGGCCGGCGGCGCGGTCGCCGTGCGACTCGGGCGGCGGCGTCAACTGGTGCTGGAGCCGGCAACGGACGGGGCTACCTCCGGACTCCCGGCGCCGCGGATGACGACGGCCCCCGCGAGGGGTGGCGGGTCCGCGCTGCCGGTGCTGCCCGACGCGGCGACGTGGGTGCTACCCGACCTGGCGTTGCTTCGCGCCGGGCTGCTCGAGGCCGACCGGCTGCACCCGCTCGTCGCGTCGGCGCTTGTGCCAGGCCGTTCCCAGACCGGCGCTCCACGGATCTCTGACGGCGGAGCCCATCACCGCTTGGTCGAGTGCCGTGGCGCCCGGCACCGGATCGGTCTCGTGAACGGTGTGCTCGTCCCGCTGGACCACGACCCGGCGGAGATTCGCCGCGAGGAGTTGCTGGCCGCGCTGACCGGCACCCCGCTGCCCTGCCTGCGGGTGATCGACGAGGCACACCGCGCCCCGGAGTGTCTCATCGACGTTCGCGCACGCCTGGACCACGGCGACGCCGCCGGTGCTCTGGCCGCCGTCGAAGGTCTCCTCGGGCCCGGTGCACCGCTGCCCAAGGGCGCCCTACGGGACGAGTTGGAGATGGCGGCGCTGCGGCGAATCGCCCATGGACTGTTCCGGGCCGGACTGGCCGGGATCGGACAGGGGCCCGCCACCCGACCTGACCGCCGTCTCGGCGGCGACCGCGCGCGTCCGCGCCACGCGATGTCCCGCTGATTCGCGGGCCTCATCCTCCCTGTGCCGTCTCACCGCGTTCCCGTTCTGACCACGCCCGGCTCGACCAGACCTCAGAGGTGATCCAATGCTCGCATCCGTCCTGCCCGCATCTCCGTCCACCGCCACCGCCGCGTCCTCTGGCCCGGCTCACGCCTCCAGGCTGGACGTCGCCGCCGATCTGCTCGCCCTGCTCCACGACACGGCCACGGAGCCGCGCATCGACACGCAGCTGGAGGCGCTGACCCTGGCCGTGGCAGCCGACCTGCCGGTGCTGCTGTGGGGTGAGCCGGGGATCGGCAAGACCGCGGCTCTGAAACAGCTCGCCGCGGCCCTCGACCTGCCGCTGACCACGGTGATCGCCAGCGTGCACGAACCGTCCGACTTCTCCGGCCTGCCCGTGGTCGGCGACGACCCCGCGGTGCAGGGCGTCCCGATGGCCCCGCCGGACTGGGCCGTACACCTGGCCAGGGCGGGCCGAGGACTGCTCTTCCTGGACGAGCTGTCCACGGCGCCGCCGGCCGTTCAGGCCGCTCTGCTCCGCCTCGTGCTGGAGCGGCGGGTCGGCGCCTTGCGGCTACCCCCCGGAGTGCGGATCGTGGCGGCCGCCAATCCGCGGTCCTCCGCGGCCGACGGCTGGGAGCTGAGTGCGCCCCTGGCCAACCGGTTCGTTCATCTGCAGTGGGCTCACGACCACGAGGTCGTGGTGCGCGGCCTTGGCGGGACCTGGCCGCGGGCATCGCTGCCACGGCTCGACCCGGATCGGTTGTCAGAGGCCGTGACGTTCGCCCGGCGTGCGGTGTGCGGGCTCCTCGCCGCCCGCCCCACCCTCGTGCATCGGCTGCCGAGCAACGAAGCCCGCCGGGGCGGCCCATGGCCCTCACCCCGCAGCTGGGAGATGGCACTGTGTCTGACCGCCTTCGCCACCGCGGCGGACACGTCCCGGGACGTACTGTCCATGCTGGTCCGGGGCACGGTAGGGGACGGCCCGGGGCTGGAACTGCTGGCCTGCCTGGACCGGATGGACCTCCCTGACCCCGAGGTGCTGCTGGCCGACCCGGCGGCGGCCGACCTCCCAGAACGGGGCGACCTGCGCCAAGCCGTGCTCGACGGCGTGGTGGAGGCGGTCCGGAAGCGGCCGGAGAAGTCTCGCTGGGACGCGGCGTGGGCACTGCTGGCCCGAGCGCTGGAGACCGGAACCCCGGATCTGGTGGTCGTACCCGCGACCACGCTCGCCGCGCTGCGCCGCGCGGACTGGGATGTCCCGGCGTCGATCGAGAAGCTCGCCGGGGTGGTGTCCCTGAGCAGGCAGGCGGACGACGCCGCGGCGCGGGTCGCCGCCGTCGCGGGGCCGGGCCGATGACGTCCGGCGTGGAGAGGACCCTGAACCTCGAGAAGCTCTTCGCCGCCCGGCTGCTCGCCACCCGGGCTCGGCCCTACCTGGCGACGGCGCTGTTCGCGCTGCACCCGGTGGAGTCGCGACTCGTGCCGACGATGGCCGTGGACCGAGACTGGCGATGCTACGTCTCACCGGCGTTCGTTGACCGGACCCCTGTGGAGGAGCTGGCAGGGGTGTGGGTACACGAGGTCTCCCACCTGCTGCGCGACCATCACGGGCGTAGCGACCGGGTCGCCTTGGAGCGGGGACTGACCGGACCGGGGGACCGGCTGCGGATGAACATCGCCGCGGACTGCGAGATCAACGACGACGTGTTCGGGGACGGGCTGGCCCGGCCCGAGGGCGCCGTCGAACCGGGGACCCTCGGGCTGCCCGAGGGGGAACTCATGGAGGACTACCTGCGCCGGTTCCGGCTCGGGCCGTACACGCAAAGCCTGGTCTGGCTGGACTGCGGCAGTGGCGCCGACGGGCTGGACCGGGAGTGGGACCTCGGACCGGACGGTGCGAACGGGCTCAGCCCACAGGAACGAGACGCGGTCCGGTTCCGGGTCGCGGAAGGCATCACCGCCCGCCCCGGGAACGTCCCGAAGGGGTGGGGGCGGTGGGCGGAGGAGGCGTTTCACCCGCCGCAGCCGTGGCGGGAACTCCTCGGCGCGGCGGTCCGCTCGGCGGCCTCCGGCCCGGGTGCGGGTGAGGACTACACCTACGGCCGGCCGTCGCGGCGGTCCGCCGGCCTGCCCGGCGTCGTCCTGCCGAGCCTGCGACGCAGGCCGCCTCGGATCTCCGTGGTCATCGACACCTCCGGGTCGGTCAGCGACGCCGAACTGGGTAGCGCGCTTCTGGAGCTCGCCGCGATCGTCCGTGTCGTGGGCGGCCGGCGCGACCTGGTCAGCGTGCTGTCGTGCGATGTGGCGGCCCGGGTCGTGCACCCGCTGTGCCGCGCCGAGGGAATCCCGCTGGTGGGCGGTGGCGGGACGGATCTGCGTACGGGCTTCGCCAAGGCGCTGCGGGCGACGCCGCGGCCGGACGTCATCGTGATCCTGACCGACGGTCAAACCCCCTGGCCGGACACGCGGCCACCGTGCCGGACAGTGGTGGGACTGTTCCCCCGGAGGAGGGGGCCCCGATCGTGGGACGAGGACGATCCCGATTACGTGCCGGACGCGCCGCCCGAATGGGCACGGGTGGTCGTCATCGGCTAGCCGTTCCGGCCGCCCGGTTCGGGCCGGACGTGGTGGCCTCGTCCGCTGGACGAGGCCGCCGTGTCACCGCGGTCCCGGCGTGAGCCGGCGGCGATCCTCTACGCTCTGCGCATGATCCACCGAGGGTGAGAGGGGACTTCCGTGGCGGAGGAGCTGTCGAGGCTGACGGGCCTGCTGTACGAGATCGGCCTGCTCAAGCGCTACAAGCGCACGGGCTGGCTGGTCGCGGGAGTACGGGACCCCGAGAGCGTCGCCGACCACTCGTTCCGGACGGCGATCATCGCGAGCGTGATCACCGCGCTGGAGGGCGGAAACCCGGAACGGGCGGCGTTCATGAGCCTGTTCCACGACACCCAGGAGACCCGGATCACCGACATCCACCACCTCGCCAGGCGCTACCTCACCGCGGCCTCCAACGAGGAGGTCACCGCCGACCAGGTACGCGGAGTCCCCCGGCCGGTGGCGGAGATGGTGAGCGGCGCGGTCGGCGAGTATGAGCGGAAGGCCAGCCTCGAGGCCGTCTGCGCCCGTGACGCGGACAAGCTGGAGTGCCTGATCCAGGCCCTCGAGTACCGCGAGCAGGGACACCAGAACATGCAGCCGTGGATCGACAGCTCGCTCGCGGCGCTGAAGACGCCGTCCGCCAAACGTCTGGCGGACGAGGCGCTCGGCACGGGCTCGCTGGAGTGGGTGACCCGCCTCCTCAACGAGGACCGGGACACCTGACGCCGACGCGCGGGGCCGGGGCACCGGCGCGTCGCCGGGCAGGCTGCGGTGGCACGTCAGGGCGTGATCGCCGGCGATACGGCCTCCCACGCGAACCCGTCCGGGTCGGTGAAAGACCCGGCGTCGCCGCCGAGCATGAGCCGGTGCGATCCGGTGCCGTCCACAGGAACGCCGACATCCTTGGCAAGGGCACGCCGCCCGTACAGCGCCAGCTTGACCGGACTCGACGCGGTGGCGAACTCGACGTACTTGCGGCCGAAGCTCCTCGCCACGACGAGGCCGCGGTCAACGTAGAACCGCTTGCTCGCGGCCACGTCCGCGGCTCCCAGCAGGAGCACGATCTCGTCGAACCGCCGGCCGGCCGGCCCGGTGTCCTTCTTCGCCGACGTCGCGACCTTCCAGATCGTCCCGTCCGGGGCCTGTACGACGCCGCCGTAGCCCCAGAACGACTTCGCGGCAGGCTTCAGCGTCGTGGCACCGGCGTCGAGGGCGGCGCCGATGAAGCTGTCGACGTTGGCCGGCTGGGACACCGTGAGCGACAGCGCGAAGCCACGGAAGCCGGTCGTCGGCGCCTCCGAGGCTCGCAGGCGCACCTGAGCGCCCAGACCGAAGGCGGTGTAGAAGCGGTCGGCGGCCGCGGTGTCGGCCACCTCGAGGGTGATGGATGCGATGGAAGTCATGGCCATCACGCTATTCGCGGCTCGGTGACCGGCGCTTCTCGATTCCTGACCGGTCTCGTCACCTGCTTCGCCACGCACGACGGCATCCCCGCCGTCGTGCGCGCCGCCTGGCGCCGGTAGGCGCTGGGCGGCATACCGACCAGCTCGGTGAAGCGACTGCTGAAGGTGCCCAGCGACGAGCAGCCGACCGCGAAACAGACCTCGGTGACGCTGAGATCGCCACGGCGCAGCAGCGCCATCGCGCGCTCGATGCGCCGCGTCATCAGGTAGGAGTACGGCGACTCGCCGTAGGCGAGCCGGAACTGACGGCTGAGGTGCCCGGCCGACATGTGCGCGCCACGGGCGAGCGCCTCGACGTCCAGCGGCTGCTCGTACTCCCGGTCGATCCGGTCGCGGACGCGGCGCAGCCGCGCCAGGTCGTTCAGGCGCTGTGCCTCGGCAAGTGCGCGCCCCCATGCGGGATGACACATGAGAGAACTCCTTTCATCGATGTCCGCGATCACCTGAGCCACACCAGGTGCTCGCCGGTGAGGGTGGAGCCGGTGGACGCCCTCGAAGACGACCCGGCCGCCGTCGTGGCCGAAGCCGGGACCGAGGTCGATGATCCGGTCCCCGTGAGCCATGACCGCCCGGTGGCGCCCATCATGGCCACCTCGGTCGCCGGACGGCTCAGCGAAGCTCCTGAATGCGGATCAGGTTGCCCGCGGGATCGCGGAAGGCGCAGTCGCGGATGCCGTACGGCTGCTCCGTCGGCTCCTGGACGACCTCGGCGTCGCCGGCCTGCAGCTTCTCGAAGACGCCGTCGAGGTCCCGGGTGGCCAGCAGGATCCAGCCGTAGGTGCCCTTGGCCATCATCTCGGCGATGGTGCGGCGCTCGTCCTCGGTGATGCCGGGGTCGACGGCCGGCGGCGCCAGGAGGATGGACGTGCCGGGCTGGCCGACGGGGCCGACCGTGATCCAGCGCATCTTGCCGTTCCCGACGTCGCTGCGCACCTCGAAGCCGAGGGTGTCGCGGTAGAAGGCCAGGGAGGCGTCCGGGTCGTCATGCGGGAGGGAGCTCGTGTGAATGGTGATGTCCATGGCCGTCACGTTATCCGCGGCTCGGTGACCGGCGCTTCTCGAATCCTGACCGGTTCGGCCACCTGTTCACCCGGGATCTCCACCACCGCCCCCGGTGATCGCGGGCCGGGACACCTGACGCCGAGGCGCGAGGACGGGGTACCGGCGCGCTGCCGGGCACCCGCGGGGACATGATCGCGGTGTCGTCCGGCTCCATCCGCTTCCGGCTTCCATCGTGCGACGGCACCGGGCGAGACCGGCGAGCGACAGCCCGGCCAATCCGAACAGCGGGATGCCACGAACAAGGAGAAAAGCCATCGGCGGGAAAGCCGGTCATTCTCCAGGGGTTCTCGTGGACGATCCGCCACCGAAATTGTGCGCCCAGCGAATCGTTGTCGGCCGCACGGGCGAACTGCCGGCGTGGCTACTCGATGGTATGTTCCGCCTGCGTCACGAAGTGTTCTACGAGCGCCTGCGCTGGGACGTCGACAGCGTTCACGGCATGGAACGCGATTTCTACGATGACTGCGATCCGGTCTACGTGATCACCTATCGGGTGGACTGCCAGGAGGTCACGGGGTGCTGCCGGCTGCTGCCCACCGACGGCCGTTACATGCTCCCCGAGGTCTTTTCCGAGACGTTGCGCGGTGGCGCCGCTCCTCGTGATCCGGCCGTCTGGGAGCTGAGCCGCCTGGCCACCGGCCGGGGCAGGTCTCGTACCGTGGCGGCGGGTCTCGGCCCCCTCGCCCGTGCGCTGCTCTGGGGGGCGTTCCGCTGGGTCGATCAGCACGGCGAAGCGGTGGTAGCGGTTTCGGGCGTGGCCCTGGAGCGCAGCGTGAACGCGATGGGCGTTCCTACCCGGCGATTGGGCGACGGTAAAGCGGCGCGCCTCGGCAGGCTTCTCTGCTCCGCCTACATCACATCGACCAGGGATTTTCTGGAGAACGCGCCGCCTGTTCCGGAAATGGAGACCGGTTGTCACGGTGATTGCGCTGCCGCTCGGGGCTGAGAGGCGATATCGCCGACGACGCCCACGAGCAGCGCCGGTCGATCGGTGATGGCCGCGATCGACCGACGCTCGTCAGTCATCGGGTCACGAGGCGATGCAGGAGTACAGGTCCTCCATGATCTGGTCGGGGTTGTAGAGGTACACGTGGTCGGTGACCGTATCGGCGAGCACCGGAGCGGTCAGCCCGTTGAGGTGCGCATTCGGCCGGGCCGTGCCGTGCCGGGGCCGACGTGGACCTTGAAGGCGAAGCTCAACGACGAAAGGACATCAATGTGCGTATCGCATTCGCAGCTCGTCCATTGCGAGGTCCCAGAAGGACCTGTAACGCTTGGCACCGGCCAGCCATGGCGCGAGATACCAGGCTTCCCACTCACCTTCAGGAGTTTTGACGTAGGGGTTGAGGAGAACGACTCCATCGTCCCAATACCCGGCCAGAAGGGTGTCGGATACATACTCCCCTCTCATGTCGCCGGAGACTTGCTCGTGTCCGTAGACGAAGTAGAGCTCGTCGGGCACGCTCCATGAGTTCTCGGGCTTGGGTTCTGACCAGCTCTCGGCGACCGAGGGGTCGACATCACGGAGCCAGCCGATTTCCTCGACACGCAGCAGGCGGCAGTCATCGTCGCTGCCCCACCCTTTGGCGAACAGGAGAAACTGCCGGTAACTCGGCGGCAGCTCCACACCCAGCCGCTCTTCAAGTCGGCGGACCTCTGCTTCGGTAGCCGGAGGATACAGATCGCCGAGTGGACTGACCGCCGGGTGACCAGAACCCTCGGTCACCGGATGCCTTGCGGGGAAGCGTTCAGACCATACGTACTGGGCACTCATTGTGAAGAAGGTATCCCGTTTCGAGTGGCTGCTGCGCGTGCGGCACAAAGCCAGGGCTGCCCCTCCCGATAACCTCCAGGTGCGGGACATACACGAGATGATCAAGGTATGGCATCTGTCGATGCTTACGAGTTGGTGCGCGATAGTGGCGAGGCGCGCAGGCGGTTGTCCGGCCGGCTCCGGGCTGGAGATCGAGATCGTGGCCTGACGGCTCTTGGGGCTGCGATGCGAGGATGGAGGGATGGTCAGTTTTACTTCATATGACGGGACCGTGCTCGTCTGTCATGAGCGGGGAGAAGGGCCGGCGCTGGTCTGCTTGCCGGGCGGGCCGGGGCGGTCCTCGCGATACTTGGGAGATCTCGGTGGTCTAGCGGCTCAACGTCGGCTCTTCTTGCTGGACAATCGAGGAACCGGCGAATCCGCGGCGCCACTTGATCCAGACACGTATGCGATGGACCGCATGGTCGCGGATGTCGAGGCGCTGCGTGTGCGTCTGGGGTTCGAGCGGATGGACTTGCTCGGGCATTCGGCGGCTGGAGGGCTGGCGTTACTGTATGCGGCCCGGTATCCCGAACGGATAGGGCACCTGGTGTTGGTCACACCGAGCGTGCACCCGGTGGGGATCGAGATAACCGATGAGCAGTGGTACGCCCAGATCGAGCGCCGAGCCGATGAGAGCTGGTACGAGAGCAGACTGCCAGACCTCAAGGCGTGGGACGCGGGCGATGAGAGCCGGCGCCTGAGGGCGCAGCCGTTCTTCTACAGTCCTTGGAACGAGACCGCCGAAGCGCACGCCACACGGTTCGCCGAACGCTCGGTCGAGGCGGCGAAGCGCTTCCACACCACCATGCCCGATGCCGAGAAGACCCGGGCGAGCCTGGCGAAGGTCACCACGCCGGTCTTGGTGATCGCGGGAGAGCAGGATCCAGGACCATTGCCCGCGCACGCGGCCGAGCTGGCCGCGATCTTCCCGCGCGGGACCAGCATCGTGCTGCCCGGGGCTCACTACCCCTGGGTCACCGCTCCGAAAACCTTCGCCGAGGCGATCGAGGGATTCCTCAACGGCTAGCCGACCAGCAGCACGTCCCTCCGCCAATGCGCGGTCACACCGAAAGCGGCAGGTATTCGAACCAGTCGAAGGCGGCCGTGTTGGTGCTCGGGTGGCCGTTGGAGGAGGCGTAGAGGCCGATCATGGCGCCGGTGAAGCCTCCGGCCACGGTGGAGCCGAGGACGCGACCGTCCATCGGGGCCCCGAGGTCGGTCCACTCGCCGGGGCGCAGCGCGTAGCGGGCCTGGTAGTCCTGGCCGTGGGCCTCCACGCCCAGCCACAGCGAGCCGGACGGGACGACGTCCGCGCGGGCCAGGAGGGTGTCCGTGCCGCCGGACCGGCGGGTGAGTTCCAGGCCGTGCGCGGTGAGGACGAGCGTGATGTGGAAGTCGTCGTTCTGGAACAGGACGAGCCCGGCGCACTCCTTCCCCTGGGGGCGGAACTCCATTACCGTGTGGGCCGCGAAGGCGATGTGCTGCTGCCGCCGGGCGACCAGGCTGGGCGCGGCCCGCTCGCTCAGGGTCTGCGGTCGCAGATGCAGGGTGAGCCGGCTGTCGGCCAGGCTCCAGTACGGTTCGCGGGGCGTGCGCAGGTGGTTCCAGACCGGTGCGAGGCGCGGGGCGTCGAAGTGGTCGCAGGCGGGGGTGGCGGGCCAGCGGCGCGCGGGGGTCGAGGGGGCCTGCGCGTACGGTTCCACCTGGTCGAAGACCGGCCAGCCGTCCTCCCAGCGGACGCGGGTGAGGAAGGTCTCGCGGCCCAGGTTGTAGCCCCTGGAGGCGCGGACGGCGGCCGTCGTGGGCTGGTCGCCGACGGACTCACCGTGGGAGTCGGTCGATCCGGTGTGGGAGCGGGTGGCGAGGAGACCCGCGGATCCGCCATGGAGGTCGATGACGGAGGAGGCCACGTGGGAGGGGCCGTCAGGGGAACCTGTGGACTCACCAGGGGGGCGGCCGCCGGCGGGAGCGGTGAAGGCTCCGTAGGGGCGGGTGGCGAGGAGGACCGACCACCACTCGCCCTCCGCGGTCCGGACCAGGTCGGGGTGGCCGACGCTGGTGACGGGGTGGAGCAGCCCGAGGTGGCGGTGGGTGAGAACGGGGTTGCGCGGGTTGCCCCGGTAGGGGCCGGTGATCCGCTCGGCCCTGGCGACCATGACGGCGTGGTCCTCGGCGGTGCCGCCCTCCGAGGTGAGCAGGTAGTAGTGGGCGCCGACCCGGTAGATGTGCGGGCCCTCGCACCAGACGCCGCCACGCTGCGCCGCCTCCCAGATCACGTGCTCCTCACCGAGCGGCTTGAGCGTGGCCGGGTCGAACTCGCGCAGCCAGATCTCGCTGTCGCCGTCGTAGCGCCCGGCGGCCCTTTGCCGGGTGCCGGTCATCCAGGCGCGGCCGTCGTCGTCGAAGAACAGTGAGGGGTCGAAGCCGCGCGTACCGGGCAACCAGACCGGGTCGCTCCACGGCCCGGCCGGGTCGGTGGCGGTGACCAGGAAGTTTCCCGGTTCGTCCATCAACGTGGTGATCATGTAGAAGACGCCCTCGTGATACCGGATGGTGGGGGCGTAGATGCCGCCGGACGGCCGTACGCCGTCCAGGTCGAGCTGGGACGGCCGGTCCAGGACGTGGCCGAGCTGCCGCCAGTGCACGAGGTCGCGGCTGTGGAAGATCGGGACCCCGGGGAACCATTCGAAGGACGAGGTGACGAGATAGTAGTCCGCGCCCACCCGGCACACCGAGGGGTCGGGGTGGAAGCCGGGGATGACGGGGTTGGTGTACACGAGACTCCCTTGGTGTGTCCGGGTCTTCCTTCGAGGGTCCCTGTGACCCGGGGCCGGGTCGACGCGGGCGGGCGTGTCAGGCCCCGTGACTGAGGGCCGGGTCGGCACAGGCGTGTGAGGCCCTGTGACTGAGGACCGGGTCGGCACGGGCGTGCCAGGCCCCGTGACCCGGGGCCGGATCGGCGCGGGCGGGCGGGCGGGTCAGGGATCCGTCCTGGTTCCCCGGGACGGGTGACCCTCCGGACATGGATCCCCGCGAGGAAGTGCCGGGCCCACCCCCCTGAAGGCCCGGCCCGGCACTCCCCGCAACCGGGTCCTCCCCCCTGGGGGAGGACGGACCCGGCGGTCTGACGGTCTCGCCTACTTGGCGAGCCGGAGCACCCCCCACCTCGACGTGTCGACGTAGCTCCGCCCGGTCGGGTCGTTCCAGGTCGCGGCGGCCGTGCGGGTGGTGCCCGTGGCGTCGTTGACCTGGACGTCGAAGCCGAGCAGGGCGTTTCGCGCCAGCGTCACGGTGGGCAGCGCGATCGCCGCCTCGACCACGTAGCCTCCGGCGACGCGGGTGGCCGCGCCCGTCAGGTTGTCCTTGACGGCGAAGGCGTCGAAGGTGCCGCCGACGGTCTTCCTGCCGGTGAAGCTGATCCGGTACTGACCGTCGTCATCGTCGTAGCCCTTGGTCTTGTTGTTCTCCGGGTCCACGAAGATCTCGACGGAGTCCTGTTCCCAGGCGTTCGGCGACTCCTCGCTGAGGGTGGGGTCGGTGACGCGGGCCAGGACGTAGAGGGTGCCCGCCCTCCACATGGCCCGCACCGCGGCGGTCGCCCCCGAGGTGCCCTGGATCCGGGTGCCGGTGGTGACCTCCGGGACCCTGCTCCAGGCGGCGTCCACGGTGCCGTCCACCACGGGGACGCCCTTCGGCGCGGAGGTCGTCCTGATCGCCGGGATCGGCACCAGCTCACCCGTCCAGGTGGTCTCCCGCCCGCCCGCGTCCGCCACGGCGACCCGGACGCCGGTCGCCGCGCCGGACGGGAGCAGTGCCTCGACCCGGTAGCCGGTGGCGGTCCTCTTGGTGTGCGCCTTGAAGCCGTGGGCGTGCGTGCCACCCCGCTGGATCCGGTACGGGGTGCCGCCCGCGGTGAACGTGACGGTGTCGGTCCTGTCGTCCGTGGCGTCGGTGACCTCGGCCAGCACGTACAGCCCGGCGGGGGTGGTGCGTGCCTGCCAGGTCGCCGACAGGTCGCCGCTCCGGGCGATGGGCGCGTCGGGCAGCAGGTTCCACTGGTCGTCCCGCTTGCCGTCCACCGTGACCGTGCCCGCGGGCGCGTTCAGGCTCCGGATGAGCGGGGGCAGCCTGTCCGGGTCGGCGATGCCCCAGTACGCGGGCTTGGCCTGGAGCTCGTCGTCGAACGGCAGCGGCGGGTTGAGACGGGTGATCGGGAAGGACGACAGCCAGGTCGCGTCGTCGGCGACGCCCCAGATCGTCACCGACGACAGGTGACGGGCCTGGCGCCGGAAGACGTCGAAGATCTCCCGGTACCGGTGGCCCTGCAGGGCCAGGACCTCGGCGGGCACCGTGTCGTAGGAGGTCGTGAAGTCGGTGTAGACGCTCACGTCCAGCTCGGTGACCTGCTGGTCGACGCCCAGCCCGGCGAACCCCTCGATCGTGTCCTCGATGTACGAGGCGGGCGGCTGCTCGACGTTGACGTGCAACTGGTGGCCGACCGCGTCGATCGGCACGCCCTCGGCGCGCAGCTTCCGCACCAGGTCGTAGAGGGCCTGCCGCTTGCGCGGGAACTCGGTGTTGTAGTCGTTGATGACGAGCGTCGCGTCCGGGTCCACCTCTCGGGCCACCCGGAAGGCGGTCCTGATGTAGTCGAGTCCGGCGATCTCGAACCACGGGGAGCGGCGCAGGCCGTCGGGCCGGTTCTCGTCGACGACCTCGTTGACCACGTCCCAGGTGCCGATCCTCCCCTTGTAGCGGCCCATCACGGCGCGGATGTGGTTCTCCAGCCGCCGGAGCAGGATCTCCTTGGTGGCGCCCTCGAACACCCAGGCGGGGGTCTGGCTGTGCCAGACGAGGGTGTGGCCGCGGAACTCCAGGCCGTTGGCGGTCGCCCAGTCGACCAGGTAGTCGCCGTCGGCGAAGGTGAACTCGCCCTCGACCGGCTCGGTGGCGTCCCATTTGAGGCTGTTGCCGAGGGTGACGCTCTCGTAGTGCCGGGTGATGAGTTTGGCGTGCTCGCCCAGGGTGGCGCCCCGGTAGAAGGCCGCGCCGATCGTGAACGGCAGCTCGTCCTTCAGCGGGGGGATGTCCGTCTGGATGGGCCTGGGCTCGACGTAGGTCATCCGGAAGTCGTCGACGTCGAAGGGCGCCGTCCCTTCGGCCGACTCGACGTAGACGCTCAGGAAGTCCACGTCGTGGGCCAGGGTGTAGGTACCCGCGAGTTCGGTCCACTCCCCCGCGGCCAGGGCCCTGGGCGCGGCCACCCGCTCGTAGGCGGGGGTGCCGTCCAGCCGCCGCTCGACCGACAGGCCGAGGCTCTGGGCGTCGGCGGTGCGCACCCACACCGACAGCGTGTACTTCGCCCCCTTGGCCATCCTGCCGAGGACGGTCCGCGACGGGCCGTCCCAGGAGGCCTGCCGGTTCGTGACGCCCAGCCCGTACGCGCCGGTGCGCGCGGAGGCGGCGCCCGGGGTGAGGGCGGAGCCGCCGCGCGCGGTCCACTCCTGCGCGGTGCCGGTCTCGAAGTCGCTGGTCAGGCCGGACCGGGTGGGGTCGGTGTCGGCGGTGACGACGATGTCGTCGAGCAGGAACTCGACGGTCTCGACGGAGCTCTCGGCGTACAGCGACAGTTCCGAGTCGGCCGTGTAGGCGTAGCTTCCGGACAGCGGGACCCACGCGGCGTCGGTGACGACGGCCGCCGCGACCCGCTCGTAGACGGTCGCGCCTCCGGCCGGGGTGCGCTGCACGGTGAGCGCGATCGTCGAGGACGGGCTGCCGGCGGCGGCTCGCGCCCACGCGGTCACCTCGTGGGTGACGCCCTTCTCGAACGGCGGGGTGAGGGCCGTGCCGTGCCAGGTGGCGGTACGGCCGGTGGTGAGCAGGGACCGGGTGCCGCCGTGCGCGGAGTCCGTGGTCGTGGCCACCGACACCCCGGAACCTCGCGGCCCCCAGCCCTGGGTCCCGGACTCGAAGTCGTAGGCGGCGATCGTGGCCGCCGTGGCGGCGGTCGTCGGCACCACCGCCAGGGCGCCCGCTACCAGGGACAGCGCGAGGGACAGCAGGGCGAGGACCGCTGGTCGCGGTATTTTCACGGGTGGCCGGGGGGTGCGCATCTTTCCTGGGCTCCTCGGTCAGGTAGGAGGGGCAGGTGGGAGCAGGTGAGGGCAGGTGAGGGCAGGTGGGAGCAGGCGTGTGTCAGGCGTCGCCGCGCGGGTTCTGCCCGTGCGGGTCCTCAGCGTGCGAGTCCTCACCGCGCGGGTTCTCCGCGAGCAGGTTCCCGGCGAGCAGGTCGAGCAGCGGCTCGCGCCGGACGCAGCGGGCCAGGGCGAAGGAGTCGGCCAGGGCGATCAGGTCCTCGTCGGAGCAGCCCCGCAGCAGCTCGGCGTACTCGGGAAGCAGCGCCTGCGCGATGAGGACGTGCCGGATCAGGTCGTCGATCTGGTAGCGGGCGCCCCACGGGTAGGGGTCCCAGGAGGGGAACTCGGTCTCCATCAGGCGGTGCAGGGGGGCCAGCTCGGTCGCCGACTCCTCCATCGTCGAGCCCCACCGGTCGGCGCCCAGCCGTCCCTTCTTGACGATGAAGTCACCGAACCGGCTCATGTACGGCTCGCCCGCGCTGACCAGCCCCTGCAGCCCGACGTCCTTGTACGTCCACAGCGACCAGCCGGCCTCGTACGAGTCGAAGATCTCCAGCTGGTCGCGGAGGATCCGGTAGCGCTGTTGGTCGACCTCCGGAACGCCGGTGTAGACGGGGCCGAACTCGCCGACCCAGATGGGGGTGCCGGTCTCGCGCTGGAAGGCGGTCCGCCGCTCGAACGAGCGCTCCAGCTGGGCCCGGTCCACCCACTCGCCACGGGTGTGGCCGGGGTAGGGGCCGCCGTGCGCGAATCCGGCCAGGGCGTAGTCGTGGCAGACGAAGACCGTGTTCTCGTACACCTCGCGGAAGATCGAGAAGTCGGTGGAGTAGGTGTTGCCGTCCAGGAACAGCACGTGTTTCGGGTCGACGGCGCGGACGGCCTTGACCAGGCGGTCGTAGAAGGGGCCGACGACCCGCCCGCTCGAATCGCCCGGCTCGTTGATCGGGTTGTATCCGGCCACCCAGGGGTTGTCCCTGTAGCGGTCGGCCATGACCTCCCACAGGTGGACGGCGCGGTCCTGGAAGTGCCGGTGCTGCCAGAACGCGGCGATGTGGGTGGGGTTGTCGGAGTGCCAGTGCTGGTTCTGCGCGCCGGGCAGGGCGTGCAGGTCGATGACGCTGTAGATGCCGTACCCGGCGAGCAGGCCGATGACCCGGTCCAGGTGACGGAAGCCGTGCTCGATGATCTCGAAGGGGCGGTCGTCGGACTCCAGGTGGTGGTAGTTGACCGGGATGCGCACGCAGTTGATGCCGAGGCCGGCCAGCAGCGCGGCGTCGTCGGGGCCGAAGAACGAGGTGAGCAGGCGGTCGAAGAACAGCTCGGCCCGGTCCTCCCCCAGCACCTCCCGGACCGCCGCGCGCATCGCGGACTCGTTGGCCGGGTAGCCGGTGATGAAGTTCTCCATGTTCAGCCAGCCCCCGAGGCCCACTCCACGCAGCCGTACCGGGGTGCCGGCCGAATCGACGAGACGGGATCCGGCGACACTCAGGGTCATGGTGTCTCACTCTCTACATGACGATCTGTCTACATGACGATCTGCTACAGCGATCTCTCTACAGCGATGGAATTCCGGTCAGCCCTTGGTGGCTCCCGCGGTGAGGCCGCTGATCAGCTGACGCTCGGCGACCGCGTAGAAGGCCAGGGCGGGAACCATCGCGACGATGACGTACGCCAGGACCTTGGCGGTGTCCGTCATGTACTCCCCCTGGAACTGCTGTACGCCGAGCGGCAGGGTCCACAGGCTGGGGTCGTTGAAGACCACCAGCGGGAGGAAGAAGTTGTTCCAGCTGGCCACGATCGCCAGCACCGAGACGGTGGCCAGGGCGGGTTTGGCTATCGGCAGCAGCACCCGCCAGAAGAAGCCGAAGGGGGTGCAGCCGTCGATGATGGCGGCCTCCTCGATCTCCCTGGGGATGGACCGGAAGAACGTCCGCAGGATGATCACGGTCAGCGGGAGGCCGAACGCGGCCTGCGGCAGGATCACCCCGAGCGGGTTGTCCAGCAGGCCGAACGTGCGTAGCAGGACGAACAGCGGCAGGATCGCCACCGCGAACGGGAACATCAGCCCGATGGCGAAGAGCGTGAACAGGAACTCCCTGCCCCGGAAGGCGAACCGGGCGAAGGCGAAGGCGGCCATCGCCGACAGCCCCACGACCAGCACGGTGGTCGCGACCGCGATGAACAGGCTGTTGAGGAGCTGGCGCCAGAACGCTCCGGAGACGATCACGTCGGTGTAGTTGTCGGTGACCCACGGGGAGGGCAGACCCAGCGGGTTGACGGAGAGCTGGTCGGAGGTCTTGAAACCGCCGAGCAGCCCGTACAGGAAGGGGACGACGATGAAGACGGCCGCCATCCAGATGACCACGTGGATCGGGTACGTGCGGAGCCGGGTGATCATCGGCGGCCTCCCATGGTGGTGCTGGCCCCTTCCAGGTCCCGGCGCAGGACGAACCGCTGGTAGCCGAGGGCGAAGACGAGACTGATCAGGAACATGACGACGCTGATCGCGCTGGAGTAGCCGATCTGGGACCGTTTGAAGCCGTACTCGAACATGCTGACGGCCATGGTCTCCGAGGCGTGCGACGGGCCGCCGCCGGTGAGGATCCAGACCAGGTCGAAGAGCTGGATCGTGCCGATGACGGACAGGAACGCGCTGACCCGGATGGTGGGGCCGAGCAGCGGCAGGGTGATGTGGCGGAACACGTCCCAGCTTCCGGCGCCGTCGATCCTGGCCGCCTCGCTCAGCTCCTTGGGGATGCCCTGCAGGCCGGCCAGATAGATGATCATGTGGAACCCGAAGTACTTCCAGGTGATCACCAGGAACAGCGAGAACATCACGGTGTCCGGTTCGGACAGCCAGGTCCAGGGCTCCAGCCCCCAGGAGGTCAGCAGCCGGTTGGCCAGGCCCGACTCGGGCGACAGGATCAGCGAGAACAGCACGCCGGTGATCGCCTCGGAGAGCATGTACGGCGCGAAGAACAGCAGCCGGTAGAAGGCCCGCCCGCGGATCCGCTGGTTCAGCATCACCGCCAGGCCCAGCGAGAGCGGCAGCTGCACCGCCAGGCCCAGCACGATCAGGATGGCGCCGTTGCGCAGGTCGCCGGCGAAGATGTCGCTCTGGAACAGCCGGGTGAAGTTGTCCAGGCCGACGAAGTTGCTCGGCGGGCCGATGCCGTTCCACTTGTAGAGGCTGGTGTAGCCGGCCACCAGGATCGGCAACAACACCAGGAGGGCGAACAGGATGAGCGCGGGGAGCACGAACAGGATCGCGGTGACCCAGCCGCGACCTCGGCGAAGGCCGCCCCGCCCCCGCCTCGCGGCGGGTCTCTCGGACCGAGGGGCCGGACGCGCGTCCGGCCCTGTCATCGTCTTCATCCGGGCGGCTACTCCGACTCCGCCTTGGCCGTCTCGGTGATGGCCTGGACGACCTCCTCCGGCGTCTTCGTGCCCCCGATCAGCTCGGCCACGACGTCGTTGACCTCCTGGCCGACGGCCGGCGGGTACTCCTGGTCGAGGTAGAGCTGGAAGCCGCTCGCGGCCGACAGGGTCTCGGAGACCGTCTTGATGTGGGGGTCGGTGACGGCCGCCTCCTCACCCGTCTTGAGCACGGGCAGGACCGCTCCGGCCTTGACGGCCTTGCTGTGGTTCTCCGGCTTGAGCGCGAACTTCAGGAAGTCCAGCGCGGCGGGCGGGGCGTTGACGCTCAGGGCGAGGCCGCCCCCGCCGCCGAACGCGTCGCCCGCGGCGCCCTTGCCGCCCTCCACCGCGGGGAAGGGGAAGAAGCCGAGGTCGTCGCCGAGGCCCTTGCCGGAGTCGTTCTGCACGGCCGGGGCCCACTGGCCCATCAGCTCCATGGCGGCCTTGCCGTTCGACACGTTCGCGGCCTGGCCGTCGGGGGTGGAGTAGTCGGCGCCCAGGAAGCCCTTCTGGAACGGCTGGAGGTCGACGAGCTCCTTGAGCTTCTGTCCGGCGGTCACGAAGTCGGGCCCGGTGAAGTCGTTGGTGCTGCCGGCCTGCTTGAGCGCGTCCAGGCCGGCCACCCGCATGGCCAGGTAGGCCCAGTAGTAGTGGCCGGGCCACTTGGCCTTGCCCGCGAGGGCGATCGGGGTGGTCCCGCTCGCCTTCAGCTTCTTGACCGCGTCCAGGTACTCGGTCCAGGTGGCGGGCGGGGTGGTGATGCCGGCCTTCTTGAACAGCGCCTTGTTGTACCAGAAGCCGACCATGCCGATGTCGGTGGGCAGCCCGTAGGTCTTGCCGTCGAACTGGTAGGCGGCCAGGGCCGCCGGGGTCAGGCCGCCGATGACGTCACCGGCCTCGGACGACAGGTCCTTCACCAGGCCCGCCTCGATGTGCTGCTTCAGGACCCCGCCGCCCCAGGTGGAGTAGAGGTCGGGCGCCTTGCCCGACTGGGTGAGCGTGGCGAGCTTCGGCTTGTAGGAGTCGTTCTCGATGGCGATGTTTTTGATCGTCACATTCGGATGGGCCGCTTGGTAGTCCTTGATGAGGTTGGCCCAGAACGTCTTGAGGGGGTCCGCCGTCGCCAGGTTCCAGAACTCGAAGGTGACCTTCTCCGAGCCGGCGCTCGCGCCGGGTTGGGCGGCGCCGCCGTCCCCGCTCGTACTGCAGGCTCCGAGAAGCAGCGCGGATGTCGCCAGAGCCACCACGCCTCGCCGACTCAGCATGGATATCCCCTTTCGGGAGTTAAACTAGAAAGTTTCCCATATTCCCCGAATATTTCGTGATCCGGAGAATAGGTAAACTCGCGGTTACACGTCAATAGCCCCGTGGTAGTGATCCCGAACAGCGACGACCACCACCCCTGGAAGGCCTCCGAAAGGTTTCAGTTAGTATTCGCCACATGCCAACCAAGCCGCGCGTGACGATCGCCCTGATCGCCGAGGAGGCCGGGGTCTCCGCACCCACGGTCTCGAAAGTCATCAACGGGCGGCCCGAGGTCGCGTCCGAGACCAGGCAGCGGATCGAACGCCTGCTGCACAAACACGGCTACCGGCGCAGGACCGGCCAGGGCGACGCCCCCGTCGGCCTGGTCGACCTGGTGTTCACCGAGATCGAGAGCCCGTGGGCGATGGAGCTGGTGCGCGGCGTGGAGACCGCGGCCCGCGAGGTCAACGCCGGGGTGGTCGTCTCGGTCCTGCACACCCACGCGGGACCCGGCAGAGACTGGGTGGAGCGGATCGCCGCCCGGCGCACCGACGGGGCCATCCTGGTCGGCTCCCGGATCAGCGCCGACCAGCACGGCCAGCTGGCCGCCAGGTCCATCCCGTTCGTGGTGGTGGACCCGGAGGGCGAGCCGCCGCCCGGGGTCGCCTCGGTCGGCGCCACCAACTGGAACGGCGGCCTGGCCGCCACCCGCCACCTGCTGGAGTTGGGCCACCGCAGGATCGGGATGATCGGCGGCCCCGCCGACATGCTGTGCAGCCGGGCCCGCGTCGACGGCTACCGGGCGGCGCTGGAGACCGCGGGGATCGCGGTGGACCCGGTGCTCATCAGGTACGGCGACTTCCTGGTCGGCTCGGGCCGCGACCACGGCCACTCCCTGCTGTCCCTGGACGAGCCGCCGACCGCGATCTTCGCCGGCAGCGACATGCAGGCGTTCGGCGTCTTCGAGGCGGCCAGGCAGCGCGGCCTGCGGGTCCCCGACGACCTGTCCGTGGTGGGCTTCGACGACCTGCCGCTGGCACGTTCCGCGTGGCCGCCGCTGACCACCGTGCGCCAGCCGCTGCAGGAGATGGCGGAGCTGGCCACCCGGATGGTGCTCGGCCTCGACCGGGGCGGGCACGAGCCCCGGCGGGTGGAGCTGGCCACCGACCTCCTCGTCCGTGACAGCACCGCCCCGCCGGCCGCCTGACCCCGCCGGGCGGCCTCCCCCCGGCCGTGCCCGGCGGCGCTCACCGCGACGACCCGCCGCCCCGCACCCTCGCGCCCTCTCCCCGGGCGCCCGGCTCCCGTGCCCCGGCCCCCGGCTTTCGGGCCCGGGATCCGGCCGCCGGCCCTCCCGCACCGGCGGCGAACTCCTCGTCCGTCCACGCCGTTACGGCTGTTGACGGCCGCTCTCGAAACATTTACGGTACTTGACACGAAATGTCTCGGCAATCTTGTGAAACTTTCGGAAAGCGGGTTTCCGCATGTCTCGACGTCACAGGGCACTGCTGGTACCGGTCCTCACGCTCCCCCTCCTCGGATTCGGCCCGGTCGCTATGGAAAACGCTTCCCAAATCAGGGTGGACCACCACACCTCTCTCCAGAGGATCGACGGTTTCGGCTTCTCGCAGGCGTTCCGGCGAAACGAGCTGGTCCGCGCGCTGCCCGCCGCCAAACAGCGGGAGATCCTCGATCTGTGGCTCAGCCCCGAGAAGGGAGCCGGGCTCAGCATCCTGCGCCTGGGCATCGGCTCCTCCCCCGCCGGCAGCCCGTACGACCTGATGGCCTCCATCCAGCCCGAGGACCCCGGCGGGCCGACCGCGCCCCCCAGGTACGTCTGGGACGGCGAGGACGGCGGCCAGGTCTGGCTGGCCAAGGAGGCCAGGCGCTACGGCGTGACCCGCTTCTACGCCGACGCCTGGAGCGCCCCCGGCTACATGAAGGACAACGGCTCCGACAGCAACGGCGGGACACTGCTCCCCGAGTGGCGGCAGGCGTACGCGAACTACCTGGTCCAGTACGCGAAGTTCTACGCCGGGGAGGGCATCAGGATCACCGACATCGGGTTCACCAACGAGCCCGACCTCACCGTCTCGTACGCCTCGATGCGGTTCACCCCCAAGGAGGCCGCCGAGTTCGTCAAGGTCCTCGGCCCCACCGCGGCCCGCACCGGGCTCAGGGTGATCTGCTGCGACGCCGCCGGCTGGTCCCAGCAGCGCGAGTACACCGCCGCCATCGAGGCCGACCCCGTCGCCCGGCGGTGGGTCGCCACGCACGCCGGGCATCCGTACGTCAGCCCGGTGGACGGCCCGCTGCCCACCGACCGGCCCGTGTGGATGTCGGAGTGGTCGCCCAACGGGACCACCTGGAACGAGGCGTGGGACGACGGCAGCGGCTACGACGGCTTCGCGGTCGCCCAGCAGATCCACGACTCGCTCACCCTGGGCGGGGCGAACGGCTACGTCTTCTGGTTCGGCGCCTCGCGCGGCGCCACCCGGGGGCTGATCCAGATCGACGAGGCCACCGCGACCTACCGCGTCTCCAAGCGCCTGTGGGCGCTGGCCGCCTACAGCCGCTTCGTCCGCCCCGGCGCGGTCCGGTTCTCCGTCGCCTCGGCCGACCCGGCGCTGAAGGTCACCGCCTTCCGCAACGCCGGGGGCTCGGAGGTCGTCGAGATCCTCAACACCGCCACCGTCCCCGTCACCACCGAGATCACCACCCGGCCGGGCCGGGCCACCGCCTACCTGACCGACGGCGACCACTCGCTCGCCGCCACCCCGCTCCCCGGGCTGCGGCCCGACAGGACCCTCACCCTCGCCCCGCGTTCCCTGACGACCGTCGTCGTACGGTGACGCGGCCGGTCACGTCCCTCCCGGCGGCCGGAGGCCGAAGGGCCGCCCGCCGGGGCCCCCACCGCGCGAGGACCGCGGTGATCCGGCCGGGCGGGCGCGCATGGAGCTGACCTTCGCCGAGCGCGGCGTCGAGATCCTGCGCTACGTCCACCGGCCGGAGACGCCGGTCTTCGAGTCGCCCAAGCCGTACTTCCACCCGATCAGGACCCTGGCCGGAGACGTGGTCAGCGCCTACCGCCCGCACGACCACCGCTGGCACCGGGGCCTGCAGCTGACCGTCTCGGACCTGTCGGGGGAGAACTTCTGGGGGGGCGGCAGCTACGTCCGCGAGGCCGCCGGGTACGTGGACCTGCCCAACAACGGGACCATGCGGCACGAGGAGTTCCTCGCCCCCGGCGTGGAGCGCCTGACCTGGCACACCCAGGGCGGCGAGCACTGGGTGGACGAGGTGAGGACCTTCGGGATACGGGACGTGCAAGAGGAGTCGTGGGCGCTGGAGCTGTCCACCGCGATCACCAACGTGCGCGGGCAGGACCTGGTGTTCGGCAGCCCCACCACCAACGGCCGCCCGATGGCCGGGTACTGCGGCCTGTTCTGGCGCGGGCCCCGCTCCTTCGAGCACGGGCGGGTGATCGCGGAAAGCGGCGAGGGGCCGGAGATGATGGGCAGGGAGTTGGCCTGGCTGGCCTACACCGGCCGGCACGACGAGGTGGACCGCTCCTCCACCCTGCTGTTCCAGAGCGCCTCGCCCGCCGTCTGGTTCGTCCGCACGACGCCGTTCGCGGCCGTCAACCCGTCCATCGCGTTCCACCGCGAGCTGGTCCTGCCACCCCGCGCGACGCTGCGCCTGAGCTACCGGATGGTCGTGGCCACCGGCGCGTGGGACCGTCCCCGGCTGGAGGCCTACGTCAGGCGACACCCGTGCCCGGAGGCTTCCCCGGGCCTCGCCGGCCACGACCGGGACCGAGGTCCGTGAGGAGATGGACGGCCGGGCGGCGCGGCGGCGCGCGCCGCCCGGTTCTCCCGGCGGCCGGCCCTGGAAATGTCGGTGCGATCTTCTAGGCTGGGTGCATGGCACGAGCTAACGACGACGTCGCCGCCGCTCTGGAGGAGTACGCCGAGCTGTTCGCGATGAGCGGCGGCGACGCGTTCCGGGTCCGCAGTTACCAGAAGGCCGCCAGGGCGATCGCGGGGTTCCCCGACGACATCACGGCCGTGCCCGTGCGGAGCGTGTCGGGGGTGGGCGAGGCGATCGCCAAGAAGGTCGAGGAATACCTGGAGCGGGGCAGCTTCCGGCAGCTCGACGACCTGCGGGAGAAGGTCCCCCAGGGGGTGCGGCGGCTGACCCGGGTGTCCTCGCTCGGGCCGAAGAAGGCCGTCTTCCTGTTCCAGGAGCTGGGCATCGACTCCCCCGAGGCCCTGGTGAAGGCCATCGAGGAGGGGCGCCTCGACGGCGTCAAGGGCTTCGGCGCCAAGACGGTGGAAAACCTCCTCAAAGGTGTCGAGCACCTGGCCGAGCACAGCGCCAGGATGCACACCGGCACGGCCATGGACCTGGCGGAGCGGGTCATCGCCTCGCTGCCGGGCGCCGAGCGGATCGCCTACGCCGGGTCGCTGCGCCGGATGAAGGACACCGTCGGCGACATCGACGTCCTCGTGGTCGGCCCCGAGTCGCTGATGGACGACTTCAAGGCGCAGCCCTACGTCGCGGAGGTCGTCGCCTCCGGTGAGAAGAAGACCTCGATCCGCACCGCCCAGGGCGTCCAGGTCGACCTGCGCCTGGTCCCCGCCGAGTCGTGGGGCGCCGCGATGATGTATTTCACGGGTTCCAAGGAGCACACCGTGCACCTGCGGGAGATCATCGTGAAGAAGGGCTGGAAGCTGTCCGAATACGGCCTGTTCGACGGCGACCGGGTGATCGCGGCCGCGACCGAGGAGGAGGTCTTCGAGGCGGTCGGCATGGAGTGGATCCCGCCGACCCTGCGCGAGGACGGCGGCGAGATCGCCGCCGCGCTCAAGCACGAGCTGCCCAAACTGGTCACCGTCGAGGACCTCAAGGGTGATCTGCACACCCACACCGACCTGACCGACGGGATCGCCTCCCTGGAGGACATGGTCGCCGCCGCCGCGGCCCGCGGTTACTCCTACTACGCGGTGACCGACCACGCGCCCGACCTGGCGATGCACCGGATGAAGCTGGAAAAGGCCCTGGAGCAGCGCGAGCGCGTCCGCGAGCTGCAGAAAAAATATCCGAAGATGCGGCTGCTGCACGGCAGCGAGCTGAACATCGCCCCCGACGGCTCGGTCGACTGGCCGGCCGAGGTGCTGGAGGGCTTCGACGTGTGCGTGGCCAGCGTCCACTCGCACTTCAACCAGTCGCGCGCGGAGATGACCCGGCGGTTCGTCACCGCGTGCGAAAACCCCAACGTGCACATCATCGGCCACCCGACCACCCGCAGGATCGGCATCCGCCCGCCGGTGGACGCCGACTGGGAGGAGGTGTTCCGCGCGGCGGCCCGCACCGGCACCGCCATGGAGATCGACTCCTTCCCCGACCGCTCCGACCTCCCCGCCGACCTGGTGCGGCTGGCCCACCACCACGGTGTGAAGTTCTCCGTCGACAGCGACGCCCACGCGGTCCCGCACCTCGACAACCAGCGGTTCGGCATCGGCGTCGCCCAGCGCGGCTGGCTCACCGGCGACGACGTGATCAACACCTGGCCCCTGAAGCGGCTGCTGGCCTTCCTCGGCCGTTGAGATGACGGCCGGGCGAGGTGGAGGCGTGTCGCCTCTCGCGTATTACCTATTTTTCCGATAGGAAATATACACAGAAGGGGACGGCTCCGGACGTCATGGGCGAGTATCACCTTTGGAAAGGATCACCCGGACGCCCCCACCTGGAAGGCGTACCTACCGTGTGAAACGGGAAGGTTACGGAGAGCGATGATCACCGGGTCTCCGTAGCCTCGTCTGGGGAGACATCCGAGAAACGCCGGAGGTCCTACGGAGGAAACGAGAGGGAAACGTGCCGACGTGATGATGGCAATACGTGTTCTCCCACTTTCCGCCAGGAGGCCCGACCGATGCGCCAGCTGACCGCGCTCGACGCGCAGTTCCTTCATGCCGAATCGGCGACCACGGCGGCCCATGTCGCGGGGCTGGCCATCCTCGACCCCGCCTGCTCCAGCCCCGGAGCCGTCACCCGCGAGCGCCTGGTCGGGCTGCTCCGCGAGCGGCTGCACCTGGCCCCGGCGCTGAGGCTGCGCCTGGCGACGGTGCCGTTCGGCCTCGACCGGCCGTACTGGACGGAGGTCCCCGATCTCGACGTCGCCGGCCACATCCACGAGGTGACCCTCGCGGGCCCCGGAGACGACGCCCAGCTCGCCGAGAAGGTGGCCAGGCTCCACGAGCGGCATCTCGACCGGACCCGCCCGCTGTGGGAGATGCACCTCATCCACGGCCTGACCGGCGGCAGGGTCGCCCTGTACGCCAAGGTCCACCACTGCGCCATCGACGGGGTGTCGGGGGCGGAGCTGCTCGCGGCGCTGCTGGACCTCACGCCCGAACCCCGTTCCGTCGAGCGGCCCGAGTCCGAGCCGCGGACCACCGCCCCCGGCCTGGCCGGCATGCTCGCCGGGGCCGTGGCCAGGACGGTGCTCCAGCCCGCCAGGACCCTGTACTCACTGGGCCGCATGGCGACCGAGCTCGACACGATGCCGCTGACCTCGGCCCTGCCCGGGGCCCGGCAGGTGGCCGCCGCCACCCGGATGATCGCGGGAAGGGCGCCGGAACCGTCCGAGCCGCCCATGCTGACCGCGCCGCGCACGCCGTTCAACGGCCCGATCGGCGCCGAGCGGCGCTTCTCCTACGGGTCGATCCCGCTCGCGGACGTCAAGCGGGTGGCCAGGAGCGCGGGGGCCAGCGTCAACGACGTGGTCATGACGCTGTGCGCCTCGGCGCTGCGCGCGTGGCTGCGCGAGCGCGACGCGCTGCCCGACCGGCCGCTGATCGCCGCGGTCCCGGTCGCGGTCCGCACCGCGAGCGCGCGGGACGTGGTCGGCAACCAGATCTCCGTCATGGTCACCCCGATCCCCACCGACCTGGCCTGCCCCCGCGAGCGCCTGCGCGTCATGGCGGGGACGATGCTCACCGCCAAGCGGCGCTTCGCCGGCGCCCCCGCGGCCTGGCTGGGCGAGCTGTCGTCGATGCTGCCCTCGGCCGTCACCACGCTGGCGACCTCCGCGGTGTTCCGGCTGGCCTCGATCGTGCTGCCGCCGATCAACCTGATCGTCTCGAACGTGCCGGGGCCGCAGCTCCCGCTGTACCTGTGCGGGGCCAGGGTGCTGGCCTACCACCCCATGTCGGTGCTGACCGACGTGAGCGGCGGGGTCAACATCACCTGCTTCTCCTACGACGGCTCGCTCGACTTCGGCATCCTGTCCTGCGCGGACCGGGTGGCAGACGTGTGGCGGCTCATGGGCCACCTGCGGGAGGCCATGGACGAGCTGCTGGAGCAGGTCGAGCCTTCCGGGCCGTCCGGGCGGCTCGACCCGGTGGCGAGGCCCCTGCCGGTCAGGGAGATGGTGTCCGCCTGAGGGCGGCGCGGGAGGCGAGGGGGCGCGGGGACGGTGCCGATCCGAGATCGGGCGCGGAAGGCCTGGAAACGGGCGCGGCGGCGGGGCGGCGGTCAGCCGATCCAGACGGTCTTGGCGTTACAGAACTCCCGGATGCCGTACGCCGACAGCTCCCGCCCGTACCCGGAGTTCTTGACACCGCCGAACGGCAGCTGCGGGTAGGCGGAGACCATCCCGTTGACGTACACCATCCCGGCCTCGATCTCGGAGACGAGACGTTCCCGCTCCGCCACGTCGTCGGTCCAGGCGGCGGCGCCGAGGCCGAAGGGGGTCGCGTTGGCCAGGGCGATCGCCTCGTCGATGTCGGCGACCCGGTACAGCGCGGCCACCGGCCCGAAGACCTCCTCGTGGAACACGCGCATCTCGGGGGTGACGCCGGTGATCACGGTCGGTTCGTAGAACCAGCCGGGCATGTCCGGGCTCACTCCCCCGCAGAGCACCCGAGCGCCGCACCCCGCGGCGTTGGCGACCTGCGACTCGACGTGGTCACGGCCCCGCCGGGTGGCGAGCGGTCCCACGTCGGTCGCCTCGTCGGCGGGGTCGCCCAGCCGCAGCGACTCCATGAGCGCCACGAACAGCCCGGCGAAGTCGTCGTAGACCTCGTCGTGCACGATGAACCGCTTGGCCGCGAAGCAGGACTGGCCGTTGTTCTGCACCCGCGAGGTGACCCCGACGGCGGCGGCCTCGCCCAGGTCGGCGGAGGGCATGACGACGTAGGGGTCGGAGCCGCCCAGTTCCAGGACGGTCTTCTTGATCTCCCAGCCCGCGACCGCGGCGATCGAACGGCCCGCCGCCTCGGATCCGGTGAGGGTGGCGGCCACCACGCGCCGGTCGCGCAGCAGCGGCTCGACCTGCTCGGGCTCGATCAGCAGGACCTGCACGCACCCGCCGGGGAACCCGGCCCTGGCGAACAGGCCGTCCAGGTGCAGCGCCGTCTGGGGCACGTTCGGCGCGTGCTTGAGCAGGCAGACGTTGCCGGCCATCAACGCGGGCGCGGCGAACCGGATCACCTGCCAGAGGGGGAAGTTCCACGGCATGACCCCGAGGACCGGGCCCAGCGGCTGGTAGCGCGCGTACGCCTGCCGCGCGCCCACGGCGGGCCCGTCCACCGACGCGTCCGCCAGGAACTCCTCGGAGTGGTCGGCGAAGAAACGCATCTCCCGCACGCACATGTCCACCTCGCAGCGGGCGGCCGCCAGCGTCTTGCCCATCTCCGTGGTCACCAGCCGCGTCACCCGGTCCCGCTCGGCCCGCAGCAGGCCTGCGGCGGCGTGCATCCAGGCCGCCCTCTGCTTGAAGTCGACCGTCCGGTAGTCACGGAACGCCGAGGCTGCGAGGGCCACCCGCCGATCCACCTCGCCGTCGCCGATCGGTTCGAAAGTCCTGAGGGTCTCGCCCGTGGCCGGGTTGATCGTCGCGATCGCCATCGGTCCTCCCGGAGAATCGCCGCCGCCACCTCCTGGGGAAACGTCGCCGCCGGACGGCACAGCGCCCGGACGGCCTTCCCCTCTTCCCCTTATGCCCCCTTCCATCAGGTATCCGCCCTGGTCAGGGCGATATAAGGAGATCCGGGCCCACGGGATACCGACGATCACCCCCCGGCGCGGAAAAGGCCGGCCGCCGGGCGACGGCGGCGCGGACCGCCGCGACGGCGCCCCTCGGGTCCGCCGGAATCCCGGCCTTGGCCGCGGGAGGCGCCTCAATGGTCAAGAAATAGAGTTGACCCATGAGCTTTTCTGAGCTGAACCTGTTCCCTCTCTGTCTCGGCGGCAACGTATTCGGCTGGACAGCCGATCGGGACGACTCCTTCGCCGTCCTGGACGCCTACGCGGAGGCGGGCGGAAACCTCATCGACACCGCGGACTCCTACTCCGCGTGGGCTCCCGGGCACGCCGGCGGGGAGTCGGAGACCGTGATCGGCGAGTGGATGGCCTCGCGCCGCAACCGCGACCGGATCGTGGTGGCGACCAAGGTGGGCGCTCTGAGCGGCCGCACCGGGCTGTCGGCGACCAACATCCGCGCGGCGGCCGAGGACTCGCTCCGGCGGCTCCGTACGGACTACATCGACCTGTACTGGGCCCACATCGACGACGCGGCCACCCCTCTGGAGGAGACCCTCGGCGCGTTCGACGAGCTGGTCGCCGAGGGCAAGGTCCGCAACATCGGCGCCTCGAACTACAGCGCCAAGCGGCTCGCGGAGGCGCTGGCGATCTCCGAAGGGGCCGGTCTGGCGCGGTACGGGGTGCTGCAGCAGCACTACAACCTCATCGAGCGCGACTACGAGGGCGCGCTGCGCGACGTGGTGGCCGAGGCGGGGCTGACCAGCACCCCCTACTTCGGCCTCGCCCGCGGTTTCCTGACCGGCAAGTACCGGCCGGGGGTCACGGTGGACAGCCCGCGCGCGGGCAAGGCGGCGGAATACCTGACCTCGGAGCGCGGCCCGCGGGTGCTCGACGCCCTGGACAAGGTGGCCGCCGCCCACGACGCCGTCCCGGCCACCGTCGCGCTCGCCTGGCTGGCCGCCCAGCCCACGGTGGCCGCGCCGATCGCCAGCGCCCGCAACGTCGAGCAGCTCCGGCCGCTGCTCGCGGTCGCCGACCTGACGCTGTCGCAGGACGAGCTGGCCCTGCTGGACGAGGCGTCCCGCTAGGGACGTCCGGCGGGCCGAGGGGTGACCCGGGGCCCGCCGGACGCGCATGACGACGGGGCCCGGCCGCGACGCGGCCGGGCCCCGGATTCCCGTACTTCCGTACGAGGTGTACGGGGGGTCGGTACGGGCTTTAGTGCGGGGTGGACTTCTCGGCACCGATGCCGGTGAGCGAGCGGACCTCGATCTCCGCGTACTTCTCGGCGCTGTACTCCTTGCTGAGGCGGGCACCGATGAACCCGGCCAGGAAGCCGATCGGGATCGAGACGATGCCGGGGTTGCTCAGCGGGAACCAGGCGAAGTTCGCGTCGGGGAACAGCGCGGTGGCGCTGCCGGAGACGACCGGCGAGAAGACCACCAGGAGCAGCGCCGAGACCAGGCCGCCGTAGATGGCCGAGACCGCGCCCGCCGTGTTGAACTTCTTCCAGAACAGGCTGTAGAGGATCGCGGGCAGGTTGCCCGAGGCCGCCACGGCGAAGGCGAGCGCGACCAGGAAGGCCACGTTCTGGCCCTGGGCGAGGATGCCGAGCCCGATGGCGACCGCGCCGATGACGAACGCCGAGATCCTGGCGACCAGGATCTCCTCCTTGTCGGTGACGTTGCCGCGCTTGAACACGTGCGCGTACAGGTCGTGGGCGAAGGAGGAGCTCGACGCCAGCGTCAGACCGGCGACGACCGCCAGGATCGTGGCGAAGGCGACCGCCGCGATGATGGCGAGCAGGATGGTGCCGCCCACGTCGCCGAAGATGGCCTTGCCGACCGCCTCCGCGAGCATCGGCGCCGCCGTGTTGCCCGCCTTGTCCTGCGCCAGGATCGCCTTGCCGCCGACCAGCGCCGCCGCGCCGAAGCCGAGCACGAGGGTGAGCAGGTAGAAGGTGCCGATGATGCCGATGCCCCACAGGACCGACTTGCGGGCCTCCCTCGCGGTGGGGACCGTGTAGAAGCGGATCAGGATGTGCGGCAGGCCGGCGGTGCCCAGGACGAGCGCCAGGCCCAGGCTGATCAGGTCGATCTTGCCCGCGAGGCCCTGCGCCTCGGTGCCGTACTTCAGGCCCGGCTCCAGGAAGGCCGCGCCCTTGCCGCTCTGGGTGGCGGCGTCGCCGAGCAGGCCGGACAGGTTGAAGCCGTAGTGGCCGAGCACCAGCAGGGTGACCAGGGTCGCGCCGCTCATGAGCAGCACGGCCTTGACGATCTGCACCCAGGTGGTGCCCTTCATGCCGCCGACGACCACGTAGACGATCATCAGGATGCCGACGCCGACGATCGTGAGGGCCTTGCCCGTCGGCGAGGTGACGCCGAGCAGCAGGCCGACCAGCGCGCCCGCGCCGACCATCTGGGCCAGCAGATAGAAGATCGACACCGTGATGGTGGAGACGCCCGCCGCCGTACGGACCGGGCGGGGGCTCATCCGGAAGGCCAGCACGTCGGCCATGGTGAACTTGCCGGAGTTACGCATCAGCTCGGCGACCAGCAGCAGCGCCACCAGCCAGGCGACCAGGAAGCCGATGGAGTACAGGAAGCCGTCGTAGCCCGACAGGGCGATGATTCCGGCGATGCCCAGGAAGCTCGCGGCCGACATGTAGTCGCCGCCGATGGCGAGGCCGTTCTGCACACCGCTGAAGGACCGGCCACCGGCGTAGTAGTCGGTGGCGTCCTTGGTGTTGCGACTGGCCCAGAAGGTGATGCCCAGCGTTCCCGCGACGAAGAGCAGGAACAGGATCGTGGAGAGGGTCTGGTGGCTCATTCGGTCTTCCCCTCGACTCCGTGGCGGATCTCGTCAGCCAGCGGATCGAGCTTCTTCTCGGCGAAACGGGAGTAGGCCCAGGCGATGCCGAACGTCGACACGAACTGGAGCAGACCGAAGATCAGCGCCACGTTGATGTTGCCAAAAACCTTCGTGCCCATGAAGTCGCGCGCCCAGCCCGACAGGACGACGTACAGCAGGTACCACGCGAGGAACGCCGCGGTCATCGGGAACGCCCAGGCCCGGAAACGCCTCTTCAACTCCTGGAACTGGTCGTTGGCCTGAATTTCTTCGTAGACCGATGAATCATGTTGCCTGGCGGTCACGGGACCTCCCAAAATGTGATCTGGATCACGGACAACGTAGGGGTGGACGCTACCCTCGGAGGAGACCCATACGCGGACTCTTCGCCGAGGCGCCGCCGAGTCGCGTTCAGTTGGGTCGGGCTTGCGGTGAAAGGTCTGTCTCGCACGACGAACGGTTCCCCGCGGGGACCGACCACGGCCCGCCCCTGAGGGCGTACACCCCGGCGCAGCAGACCACCAGGCCGACCACCGCCAGCAGAAGGCGATAGTCGACGAGCGACACCAGCACGGCGCCCGCGAGCAGTGACAGCAGCTGGGCGAACCCGGCCAGGGACTCGAAGGCGGTGGAGACCCGGCCGACGAGGTGGCCCGGGCTGCGGCGCTGCAGCAGGGTCGTCCTGGCCACCCCCTCCAGGGTCAGCCCGGCGCCCGCCACCGCCATCGCCCCCAGCACGATCGTCTCCACGGGGACCATCCAGCAGATGACCGCCACGCCGTACAGGCAGATGCCCGTGCCGATCGCGAACAGCTCGCCCCGGCGCGCGATCACCGTGGAACTCCGCAGCCCCCCGGCCACCGCTCCGAGGCCCATGGCGGTCGAGGTGAACGCGGTGAACTCCGGCGACCTGGCGAGACCGTGCTCGATCACCGCGAAGATCAGCGATTCGGTGGCCCCGGCCAGCGCGAACATCAGGCAGAGCGCCACGGCCGCGCGCCGCAGCGGCGGGTCGGCGGCGAGGTGGCGGGCCCCGGCCCAGAACTCCTCGCGCCGGCGCCCCGAGGGGGCCGGCGAGACGGGCGGAAGGGGCCCCGGCGCGGGGAGCATCGCGAAGACCCCCGCGGCGACCAGGAAGGTGATCATGTCGAACAGCACGAGCGCGCCGATCCCGAAGCCGGTGTAGACGGCCACGCCCAGCAGCGGCCCGAACAGGCGCAGCCCCTGCCGGGTGGTGTGCAGGGCGCCGTTGGCCTCGGCCAGCAGGTGCTCGGGCAGGATGGCCTTGAGCAGCCCGCCGAGCGCGGAGAAGATCACCGCGTACGAGCAGCCCATGGCCGCGGACACCGGGTAGATCAGCCAGACCGTGTCCTGCCCGGTGACCGCGATCAGCGGGGCGAGCGAGATTCCCGACAGCACGCAGGTGACGACCAGGAGCCTCCTGCGATCCACCCGGTCGATCAGGTAACCGAAGAAGGGCGAGAGGCACAGCGGCAGGGTGAAGAAGAACAGGGTCAGACCGGCGGCGGCGTCGGAGCCGGTGAGGCTCTTGGCCAGGATGCCGGGCACCAGGAGCAGCGAGGCGTCGCCCAGCAGGCTGACGGCCATCCCGAAGTAGACGAGCCGGAACCGGGACCGGCGCAGGACCTCCGGCATCACCACTGACCGGCGGGCCGGTGTGCCGCCCGGCTCCCGGGTAGCGCGGCAGTGGCGTCGCCGACCTCGGCGACCGCCTCATCACCGGAGCCGGCAAGTACCAAATCTAATCAGAACAACCGAAATATCGGCCCATAGCCGTCATTCCGTCACAGCTCGCCGGAGCCGTCAAGAGGACCGGGGCCGCCAGTCACCCCGGTCGAGGTTGAGGATCTCGGGGGTGTGCAGGCGCACCATCGTGCGGGCCACGTTCGGCGGGATGCGCCCCGGCGTCAGCAGCGAGACCACCACCATGACGAGAAAGGCGATCGGCACCGTCCACGCGGCGGGCTGGGCCAGCAGGGCACCGACCAGGCCGGTGTGCGGCCCCCCGCCGATCGTCATCAGGACCGCGCCGCAGGCCAGGCCGCCACCGGCGAGCAGCCCGGCCATCGCGCCCGCGGGGGTCAGCCGCCGCCACCAGATGCCCAGCACCAGCAGCGGGCAGAAGGAGGAGGCCGCCACCGCGAACGCCAGGCCGACGACGTCGGCCACCGGCAGCGAGCGGGCGAAGGCCGCCAGGCCCAGCGGGACGATCACGGCCAGCACCGCCGCCGCCCGGAACGACCGCACCCCTCCCTTGAGGATGTCCTGCCCGATGACCCCGGCGACCGAGACCGTCAGCCCCGAGGAGGTCGACAGGAACGCCGCGAACGCCCCGGCCGTCACCAGCGCCGTCAGCAGGTCCCCGGCCACGCCGCCGATCAGCCGTCCTGGCAGCGACAGCACCACCGTGTCACTGCCCTCCAGCTCCGGGACGTAGATCCGGCCCAGCGCGCCGTACACCGCCGGAAGCAGGTAGAAGGCGCCGAGCAGTGACAGGACCACCAGCGTCGTACGGCGCGCCGCCCGGCCGTCGGGGTTGGTGTAGAAGCGGACCAGCACGTGCGGCAACCCCATGGTGCCCAGGAACGTGGCCAGGATCAGCGAGTAGGTCGAGTAGAGGCCGTACTCCCTGCCGGTCGACAGCGGCAGCGCCCACGTGGCCGCGTCCTGCGCGCTCAGCCCCGGCGAGCCGCCGCTGCGCCACGCCAGCAGCAGGAACACCAGCGGCACGGCCAGGGCGGTGAGCTTCAGCCAGTACTGGAAGGCCTGCACGAACGTGATCGACCGCATGCCGCCGGACATGACGTTCACCGCGACCACGGCCGCCACCAGCAGGCCCCCCGCCCACTCGGGGGCTCCGGTGATGGCCCGCAGGACCAGGCCCGCGCTCTGGAACTGCGGCATCAGATACAGCCAGCCGATCAGCACGACCAGCACCCCGGCCATCCGCCGCACGGCCATCGACTCCAGCCGCGCCTCGGCGAAGTCGGGCAGCGTGTACGCGCCCGAGCGGCGCAGCGGCGCGGAGACCAGCACGAGCAGCACCAGATAGCCGCCCGTCCAGCCGACCGGCAGCCACAGCATGTCGGCGCCGTAGGTGAGGATCAGCCCGGCGATGCCCAGGAAGCTCGCCGCCGACAGGTACTCCCCGCCGATGGCGGAGGCGTTCCACAGCGGGGAGACCGTGCGGGAGGCGACGTAGAAGTCGGAGGTGGTCCGCGACAGCCTGATCCCGAACGCGCCGATCAGCACCGCCGCCAGCACCACCAGCACGACCGCCGTCACACCGTACGCGGTGCTCATCCGACGCCTCCCATGACGCCTTCCATGACATCTCTCATGCCGTCTCCCGGCGCGAAGACCTGGGGATCTCGCGCTCCGGTCCCGGGACGATCCGTCGCCTGGTCAACGGGCCCTGTCCACCAGCTCGGCGAAATGGCGCTCGTTCCGTTCCGCCTGCCGGACGTAGAGCCAGGCCCCGATCACGAACGCCGGGTAGATCAGGCCGCCCAGCACCGCCCAGGGCAGCGGGATCCCCACCAGGTGGACCGCGCGCAGCTCCGGCATCAGCAGGAACATCAGGGGCAGTCCCACCACCACGCACCCCAGCACCGTGCAGACGAACAGGGCCAGGCGGAACTGGGTACGGACCAGCGAGCGCATGTAGACCTCGCCCAGGCGGGTCTGCTCGTCGATCTCGCGGGTGACCGGGTAACGGGGGTGGCGGGGGGCCATGGTGCGGGGACTGGTCACCACCTCGCGCCGCGGGCGCTCGTCCCTGCGCGGCCGCTCGGCGTCCTTGCGCGACCGGTCGTCCTTACGCGGCCGCTCGTCTTTACGGGGCCGGTCGGCGTCCTTGCGCGGCCGCTCCGATTCCCCGCGCGACCGGTCACCGATCCACCGGCGCGGCTCGGTCCCCTCCCCCGGCCCGGGGTCACGGCTCATTCGGACCTGCCCCTGCGCGCCCTGCGGACCAGGAGATCGCGCAGCTCGCGGGTGTGGCGGCGGCTGACCGGGATCTCGGTCTCGCCGATGCGGACCACGCACCGCCCCGAGTCGATGTGCAGCTCGTCGATGTGCTTGACCGCGACCAGGTGGCTGCGATGCACCCGGACGAACCCCGCGGAGGACCAGCGCTCCTCCAGCGTGGCCAGCGAGATGCGCACGAGGTGGCTGCCGCCCGCGGTGTGCAGGCGGGCGTAGTCGCCCTGCGCCTCCACGTACCGGACCTCGGTGCTGGCCACGAACCGGGTGACACCGCCGAGCTCCACCGGGATGGTGTCGGGGTCGGCGCGGCCGGAGCCCTCGATCTCCGGCAGCTCCGCGGAGACGAACACCCTGCGGATCGCCTCGGCCAGCCGCTCCGGCCGTACCGGCTTGAGCAGGTAGTCCTCGGCCTTGATCTCGAAGGCGTCGACCGCGTGCTCCTCGTAGGCCGTCACGAAGACCACCCGGGGCGGGTTGGCGAACTGCGAGAGCAGGCGGCCGAGCACCACCCCGTCCAGGCCGCGCATCCGGATGTCGAGGAAGACCGCGTCGATCGGCCGCCCGTCGGCGATCGCCCGGTCCAGAACGCGCAGCGCGGCGGCCCCGTCCCTGGCCAGGGAGACCTCTCCGATACGGGGATCGTCGCGGAGCAGGTAGGCCAGGTCCTCCAGCGCGGGAAGCTCATCGTCCACCGCAAGGACGCGCAGGCCGGTCACGGTCACTCCTCCAGGTCGTTCACGAGGGAATTTCTAGAGGGTGATGAATCAGACATCGCCTGTCAACTTTTTGGTATGGGGGAAGGTGCGGACCGGGCACGGGCTCAACGGGCGGAAACACCCGGATGGTACTTGGGCAGGCGGACGCTGACCTTCGTTCCAGCCCCCTTGGCCGTCTCCGCCACCAGGCCGTACTCGTCACCGTAGACCTGGCGCAACCGCTCGTCCACGTTGACCAGGCCCACTCCCCCCGCCCCCGAGCGCTCGTCGGCGTCACCGGCCAGGATGCGGCGCAGGCGGTCGGGCTCCATGCCGACGCCGTCGTCCTCCACGCTGATCCGGCACTCGGCCCCGGCGTCCTCGGCGATGATCGAGATGCGCCCGACCCCGGGCTTGCTCTCCAGCCCGTGCTGGACCGCGTTCTCCACCAGGGGCTGCAGGCACAGGAACGGCACCGCGACCGCGAGCACCTCCGGGGCGATGCGCAGCGTCACCTGGAGCTGCTCGCCGAAGCGGGCCCGTTCCAGGGTGAGGTAGCGGTCGATGGAACGCAGCTCCTCGGCCAGGGTGGTGAACTCCCCGTGCCGCCGGAAGGAGTAGCGGGTGAAGTCGGCGAACTCCAGCAGCAGCTCGCGCGAGCGGTCGGGGTCGGAACGGACGAAGCTGGCGATGGTCGTCAACGAGTTGTAGATGAAGTGCGGGGAGATCTGCGCGCGCAGCGCCCGGACCTCCGCCTCCATCAGGCGCGTCCTCGACCGGTCGAGCTCGGCCAGCTCCAGCTGCGAGTCGACCCAGTTGGCGACCTCGTGGGCCGCCCTGACCAGACCCGCGGAGGCGTGCCCGCCGTACGCGGCGAGGGAGCCCACCACCCTGCCGTCGGTGGTGAGCGGCACCACCACGGCGAACCTGATCGGGCACTCGGGAAGGTCGCACGAGACGACCTCGGGGCCCAGGACGCGGGTCCGGCCCCCGGCGAGCGTCTTGGCGGCGTGCGCGAACACCTCGCGGGCGTGGTGGTCGCCCTCGCCGTCGTAGACCAGCAACCGCTCCTCGTCGGTGATCGCCAGCGCCGGGGAGCCCAGCAGCTCCCGCAGGTGCCGCGACGCCTTCTGCGCCCCCGCCTCGGTCAGCCCCGCCCGCAGCGGCGGCGCGGCCAGGGAGGCGGTGTGCAGGGTCTCGAACGTGGCCCGCTCCGCGGGACTGCTGCCCAGCTCCCTGCGCCCGCGCAGCACCCGCCACAGCACCAGGGCGGGCACGCCGACCAGGACGGCGACCACCAGCGCGGCGACGAGGGGTTCCACGCTCCGGACCTTATACGCCCGGCCACGATCGCGCCTCGACGATGGAGATCGTGCGAGATCATACCGGGACCTTCACCGCGAAACGGCCTCCTCCCGAACGTGTCCCTAGCCCCAAAGTAAGCCGATCTGCGTAGGTCACCTGGCTTCGGAGAGGATCGTGTTCTCGGAAGTGGAGACGGTTACGACTTTTGAGGACACGCACGGCTGAGAGGCAAAACCCCAGCTCGGCACCTCTGCGGACAGGACCGCGTCGCTAGTTGACGGCTGGGGCCACATTCGGGAGAAGGGTGCCGAAACGGCGACGCATATGCACCGTTGACGCCAAGGCATACACGCGCCCATCAGACTCGCCCCATCCGAGGCAATCAGGGGAGCGGGATGACCGGGCTATTCGGCGGGTACGCCGGGGAGAGCGCCGACGCGGTGGGACATTACTCGCCGTTCGCGGGCATGTACGTGCCGGAGGTGAACCACACCGAGGTGGCACCGGTCGGCGTCGGCTTGCTCGAGTCGCCCTTCGGCACCGGATTGACGGGCGAGCCGCTCGACCGGGCGGAGGAGGCGGCGGCGGAGCTGCTCGACACACTGCAGGACGAGGACTTCGCCGACGCGCTCGAACACCTCGTCGACGAGGTGGCCGCGCGGCACCTCGTCGAGCAGGGAGCCTGGTCGGCCGCGCCGGCTGAAGCGGACTCCCGGGCCGCCCTCGAAGAGTGGCTCGCTCCCCTCGCCGCCGCGTCCGAGCGGGCTATCGACGGGCTCTCGGAGAGCCTTTCGGCTGTCGACCTCCACGCGATGACCAACTCCGATCTTGAAACGTTCCTGGCCTCGGCGGGGGAGGCTCCACTGCTCGGCTCTGAAGGGTTCGACGAGTTCCTCGGTGGCCTTGCCAGGAAGGCGAAGAAGCTGATCAAAGGCGCGGTCGCCGTGGCCCGCAAGGGCGCCGCCGCTGTCGGTCGGGTGCTGCCGGTTGGACTCCTGCTGAACAAGCTCAAGGCCCTGGTACGGCCGCTGCTGCGACGCGTGCTCACAGCGGCGCTGAACAAGCTGCCGCCCGTGACCCGCCCGATAGCCAGGACGCTGGCCGCGAAGCTGGGCCTGGACGAGGGGGCGAGGCACAGGTCGGCACCGAACCGGTCTCCGGCCTGTCTGCGGAGTTCGATCTGGAGATGGCCACGCTGCTGCTCGCCCCGGACACGCTCGATGAGGTCTTCGAGGCGGCCGAGATGGAGGCTGGGACCGACGGCGAGGGCCCCGATCGGCTCGCCAATCTCGACGATGCCCGCGCGCCTGGTGCAGCAGCTCACCGACCTGCCGACCGGTACCCCGCCTGCCACCGAGATCGAGCAGTTCATCCCCGCCGCGCTGGCCGCACGCCCGCTGATCAAGCTCGGCATCTCACTGATCGGCCGGGACAAGATCGTCCGCTTCATCGCCAACCGCATCGCCAGGCTCATTAAAGGCCTCGTTGGGGCGGACGCGGCACGGACGATCTCACGGCCGATCGTCGACGTCGGGCTGCGCACGCTCGGCTTCGAGGTGCCGGCCGACCAAGAACGTGCGCTCGCCGGCGAAGCGCTCGCCTCGACGGTCGAAAGCACGGTCCTGCGGCTGCTGGAGCTGCCGCCCAGTGCGTTCGAAGACGAGCTGCAACTCGACGCCGCACTACAGGAGGCGTTCGCGGAGGCGGCCGCAGCCTACCTGCCCGACCAGCTGCTGCGCCCCGACCTTCCGGAGCGGGAGACCGCCGGGGAGGGTGGTGTCTGGGTGCTGATGCCCAGGGCGGCCCGGCCACGCTTCCGGTTCCGACGGTACACCCGCACCTTCCTGGTACCGGTCAGCCGGCAACTGGCCCGCTGCGTGCCATGGTCGGACGGCGGCACGCTGGAGACCTACCTGCTCGACCGCGGTGTCGAGCGCTGGCCGGTGCAGACCGAGATCGATCTGTACGAGGCGCTGCCCGGCACCCATCTGGGCCACTTCACCCAGGACGAGACCACTCGTGCAGCCAGGTACGCGCGATTAAGTTCGCCCAGGTCAGCGATGCCATTGACGGACCGTTACGGGATCTTTCTGGGATCGCCCGACGTAGATGATCGGCTGCGGCCAGGATTCGTGGGGTATGCGGCGGCTTGGCTGACCGCTTCGCGAGAGAGCCGGATGCCGCGTGGCGCGTGTGCTGGACGAGAACGAGCTCGTTGGGAACTGGACGCCGGTCGGGGACGAGCTGGATCAGCTGTCGGGCCGGCGGGGCGCGACGAAGCTCGGGTTCGCGCTGCTTCTGCGGTTCTACGCGCTGAACGGCCGGTTCCCGACGGGCCGGGCGGAGTTCCCTGATCAGGCCGTTGCCTACGTCGCCCGGCTGGTGGACGTGCCCGCTGCAGAGTTGGGGCTGTATGAGGGGGATGGCCGGACGATCAAGGATCACCGTAAGGACATCCGGAAGTACTTCGGGTTCCGGGAATGCTCGCTCACCGATTCCGACAAGGCCGCGGCGTGGCTTGCCGCGGAGGTGTGTGAGAAGGAGCGGCAGGTCGACCGGGTTCGCGCCGAGCTGCTGGCGTATCTGCGGGAAGAGCGGATCGAGCCGCCGGCCCGGGACCGGATCCGGCGAATCATCGGGACGGCGCTACGGCAGGCC